>JANOBA010000288.1:0-7321 GCA_031411415.1 Novosphingobium sp. | reverse complement strand
GTCTGCCGCGGGTGGCCGAACTGTTCGAGGCGCGCATTCCGAAGGACAATTCGGTGATCGCCAAGGTCTCGGGCCGTATCGAATTCGTCCGCGACTACAAGGCCAAGCGCAAGATCGCGATCATCCCCGAGGAAGGCGATCCGGTCGAATACCTGATCCCCAAGTCCAAGGTGATCGACGTTCAGGAAGGCGACTGGGTCAAGAAGGGCGACAATCTGATCTCGGGCTCGCCCAATCCGCATGACATTCTCGAAGTCATGGGTGTTGAGGCGCTGGCTGAATATCTCGTCGCCGAAATCCAGGAAGTCTATCGTCTGCAAGGCGTGAAGATCAACGACAAGCACATCGAAGTGATTGTGCGCCAGATGTTGCAGAAGGTCGAAATCACCGACGGCGGCGACACCACGTTGCTGGCTGCCGAACAGCTCGACTACGAGGAAATGAACGAGCACAACGCCAAGCTCGCGCCGGGTCAGAAGCCCGCTGTGGGCAAGCCGGTGCTGCTCGGCATTACCAAGGCTTCGCTCCAGACGCGCAGCTTCATCTCGGCGGCCTCGTTCCAGGAAACCACCCGCGTGCTCACGCAGGCGGCGGTTGAAGGCAAGAAGGATTCGCTGATTGGCCTGAAGGAAAACGTCATCGTCGGCCGGCTGATCCCGGCGGGCACTGGCGCCGGCATGAACCGCCTCCGCGTGGCTGCCTCCAGCCGCGATGCGGCGCTGCGTGCGCAGTATCGCAAGCTCCAGGAATCGCTCATCGCGCCCGCCTCTGCGGACGAAGAGCATGCCGCTGAGCTGGCGCAGGGGCCGGAAGCGGCGATCGGCGACGATCCGTTGGCAGCAGTCGAGGGCGAAACCCACGGCACTGATGCCGATGCAGGCGACTACCTGATCGCTGAGAATACGGGCGGCGACGAGGCGGAATAAGCCTCGCTGCAGCATTTTTCGCAAAATGAAAGACCCCGCCGGAGCGATCCGGCGGGGTCTTTCATTTTTGCCCCGCGCTTGCGATCAATCGCGCCAGTGCCGTTGGGGTAACGTTTAGGCTGACGATTGGCGTAAACGTCAGGCCGGAACGCCCGCCGCCTTTGCCGCCACGGCTTCTTTCGAGAACCCGGCCACGGCTTTGTAGCGTGCTGCGATGGTTTCAAGCTCGCCCTCGGCAAAGACCTGCGCCACATCGTCGAAACCTTGCGGCGCGCGTTCTTCGGCCATCTGCATGCAAACTTCGGGGCCGTTGCCGCGGTTGGTCAGCACGATATTCGCGGTGGCCGGCAGGCGCTCGGCCTCATAGACCTTCAGCGCTGCCACCGGATCATCATGCGCCGCCAGCGCGCGCACCAGCGCATCGGAATCAAGAATACCCTGCGACGCCCCGTTCGAGCCGATCGGATACATCGGATGCGCCGCATCGCCGAGCAAGGTTGTCGCGCCGAACGACCATACCGGCAACGGATCGCGATCAACCAGCGGAAATTCGAACACGCATTCGGCATCCGCGATCAGCTGCGGCACATCGAGCCAGCCGAAATTCCAATCCGCAAACGGCCCGGCGAAATCTTCCTTGCGGCCTTCCTTGTTCCAGTTCTCACGGCCCGGCATTTTGTCGACCGTCAGCTCGGCAATCCAGTTGATCAGCTGCAACCCGTCGGCACCGGGCACCTCGATCGGATAGGCGACGAATTTGACGTCCTGATAGCCCGCCATAAACATTGTTGCGCCGGTCAGAAACGGCTTCGCGCGCGAGGTTGCCCGCCACAGGATGCGCCCGCCATAGCGCGGCAGGCCTTCGTCCGGGTAACGCTGCCGGCGCAGCGCCGAATGGATGCCGTCGGCGCCGACGAACATATCTGCCGCAACGTCGATGCGGCTGCCGTCGGTGCGCTCGAAAGTGGCAGTGACCGGCTGCTGGTCGTCAACCGCGATGAAGCGGTGCCCGGTGTGGACATTGCCTTCGCCGATGCGGGCCTGCATCTGGCGGAACAGTTCCATTTGCAGCACGCCGCGATGGATCGAGATCTGCGGCACCGGATAGCCGGCAAAGCGCCCGCGCGGTTCGCCCCAGATGCGCTGGCCGTGGCGGTTGAGATAGACCAGCTCGCGCGTGGCGATGCCCAGGCTTTCCAGCCGGCCCGCCAGATCCAGCCGGTCGAGGATCGCCACCGCATGCGGCAGCAGGTTGATCCCCACGCCTAGTTCGCCTACTTGCGGCACGGCCTCATAGACCGCCACTTCATGGCCGGCATCAGCCAGCAGCATCGCGGCTATGCATCCGGTGATGCCCGCTCCGGCAATACAGATTCGCATTGTGTGCCCCGCCCCGTTCCGTGCTCTGATTCGCTGTGGCCAGCTAGGCCGCCGCTTGCCGCCATGCAAGCGCTGCCATGCGCAAGCAACTCAGCTGAACAGGCGCAGCGGCACCGAAATCGCGCCGATTTCCGGCCAGCGCGCCGGGGCAATATCGCCCGCCAGTTCAAACCGGCTGGTGGCGCCAAGCAATTCGGCCAGCATTACCTGCATTTCCATCCGTCCCAGATGGATGCCAGGGCAATTGTGGGGGCCGCGACCGAATGCCAGATGATCGGCGATGTTGGGTCGGTCGATTACGAAGCGGTCGCCTTGCGGGAACACTGCTTCGTCGCGGTTGGCCGAGGCATAGACCAGCGCAATCGCTTCGCCCGGCGGGATCGTCCGGCCGCCGAACTCGACCGGGCAGGTCGCAGTGCGGGCGAAGCCGCGATAGGGCGTGTAAAGCCGCAGGAATTCCTCAATCGCCGCCGGCACCAGACCGGGCTGGCTGCGCAATCGCTGCTGCAAATCCTGATCGCGCGAGAGATGGATGGCGATGCTGCCCATCAGTACCGTGGGCGCGACAATGCCGACGACCAGCACCTGACGGACCATGCCGACGATCAGTTCCTCGTTCAGCAGCTCGCCGCCGTCTCGCGCCGCCAGCAGCGCGCTGGTGATGTCTTCGGCGGGGTCCAGCGGCTCGGCCTTGCGGAGCGCAATCAGCTCGCGCGCCATGGTATAGAGCGTCAGGCTGGTCGCCTTCATCGCTTCGGGCTGGTTGAGGTTGACCGCCAGGATGAAAGCACGGCCCGATGCGTGCAGCCGCTCGATCCAGCTCTCCGGCACATTCATCCATTCGCCGAACACGCGCACCGGCAGGTGGCTGGCGAAATCCGCGCAGATGTCGCCGCCGCCGCTCGCCAGTATCGGCGCCAGCAGTTCGCGCGCGCATTGCCGGGCATAGGGCACATAGCGCTCCGCCCGTTCAGCCGAGAGCAGCGGATTGAGCGTGCGGCGATAGGGGGTGTGTTCGGGCGGATCGAGGTGCAGCGGCGGGCGGCGACCAGTGAAGGCGACCTTGGGAATGACATTCTGCACCGAAGTGACGAATGTCGCCGGATCGCTCGCCGCGCGTTTCACATCTTCATAGCGGGTCAGTGCCCAGAAGGCGCCCAACGCATCGGTGTGAGCCACGGGACATTCGCTGCGCAGCCGGGCGAATTCAGCCAGTGCGCTGTCAAAGTTCTCGGGCTGGTCCGGATCGAAATCCTGCGTATGCTGCTCCATATGCTTGTGGGCATAGGTATCGACGCCGTGCGATGCAAGCGCTATCATCGCCGGGAATGGGCGTTATCGGAAGGGTCAACGTGGAGCGGATCGAAGCGGAAATCGGGCGCAAGGTGCTGTGGAGACTGGTGCTGCCATGCGGGCTGTTCACCTTGATCGGCTCGATCGACCGCACCAATGTGGGCTTTGCCGCGCTGCAGATGAACGCCGATCTCGGCCTCAGCGCGACGCAATACGGCTTTGGCGCGGGCGTGCTGTTCATCGGCTACGTGCTGGCAAAATATCCCAGCGTGCTGCTGTTCGAGACTATCGGTTTTCGCCGCTGGCTCGCGGCGATAACGCTCGCCTGGGGGCTGGCCGCCTGCCTGCTCGCAGGGGTCAGCAACCAGTTGGAGCTCTATGGCTTGCGCATACTGATCGGCTTTGCCGAGGGCGGACTGTCATCCGGGCTGATGCTCTATCTTGGCCATTGGGCGCCCGAGCGCTGGCGGGCAACGATTCTGGCGCTGCCGATCATGTCGATCAACATTGCCCAGGTCATCGGCGCGCCGGTATCGGGCTGGCTGCTCGATTTCGAGAACCCGCTGGGGATCGCCGGCTGGCGCTTCATGTTCCTGATCGAGGCGCTGCCCGCGCTGGTTCTCGCGGTTTTCGCCTGGTTCTATTTCAGCGACACCCCGCGCGAGGCGCGCTGGCTGGAACCGGCCGAGAAGGATTGGCTTGAGACGAATGTCCATGCTTCTGCCAAGCCGGTCGCCGACGGTGCCAAAAACGCAGAGGGCGCCCGCTGGGATGCGCTCAAATCGCCCACCGGGTGGCTCTGCGCCGGCATCTGGTTCTGCATCCTCGCCAGCAATTATGGCATCATGTTCTGGTTGCCGACCATCGTCAAAGGCATGTCCGGGCTGACCTCGACCCAGACCGGCTTTATCGTCGCGCTGCCCAATGCGGCGAGCGCCGTCGGCCTGCTGCTCAATGCGCGCCATTCGGACAAGACGCAGGAGCGCTTTCTGCATATCGCCGTGCCAGCCTTGGTGGGCGGCGCGGGGCTGCTGGCGGCCTTTTTGCTCGGCTCCGGCCTGCCCGGCCTGGCCATGCTGATCCTGGGCGGGGCCTGCACCGGCTGCACTGTCGCCGCCTTCTGGGCGATACCGACCCGGATGCTTTCGCCGGCAGCGATGGCGATGGGCGTGGTGATGATCAACATGCTGGGCAGCTTCGCCGGCCTCGTCATCCCCTCGGCGATGGGCTGGCTGCGCGATATCAGCGGCTCGTTCCTGCCGCCGACAATGCTGCTGGCAGGCATTGCCGTGCTCAACGCCGCGCTGTGCCTGATCGCGCGGCGCCAGATGGCGCGCGAATGAGCGCCACGGACACCGCGCTCAGCCCGGGGCGCGGCACGATCCTGTTGCTGGCAATGATCGCCGCGCTCGGCTCGCTGGCGACGCAATTGCTGATCCCGGCGCTGCCGCAGCTGGCGCATGATCTGCACAGCAACGCCGCCGATGCGCAGATCGTCATCGGCATCTACCTTGCCGGGCTGGGCGCAGGGCAATTGCTGGCTGGGCCGCTCGCCGACCGGATCGGGCGCAAGCCGGTGCTGCTCGCGGGCCTTGGCATCTATTGCCTCGCCAGCATCGGTGCGGCGCTTGCCCCCGGAATGGAGCTGCTACTCGCCGTCCGGCTGTTGCAGGCGCTGGGCGGGGCCGCCGGGGTAGTCACGGCGAGGGTGCTGGTCAGCGATCTTTATGCGCCGCAAGACGCCGCCGGCAAACAGGCGACACTGATGGCCGTAGTGCTGGTATCCCCGGCGCTGGCCCCGGTGATCGGCGGCTTGCTGAGCGAAGTCGCAGGCTGGCGCAGCCTGTTCGCGGTGCTGGCCGTGGCCGGAATGGCTGGCGCGCTGATTGCCCACAAGGCACTCCCCGAGACCCGCCCGCGCGGCATCACGCGCACCGGCGCGCGCAGCGGCTCTGGCCTCGCCGCAGGCTTCGGCCAGCTGATCACAAATCCTGCCTTCCTGCGCCCCGCCGCCGGGATCGTCGGTGGCAGTTCGGCGCTCTACATGTATCTTGGCACGGCGCCCTTCCTGCTCGCCGCCGAGCACGGCCTGCGCCCGCGCGAAGTCGGCCTGTGCCTGATGCTGACCGCCGGGGCGAGCATCGCCGGCACGTTTCTGGTGGCACCGATGGAGCGACGCAGCGATGCCCTGCGGACGGGATCGCTGCTCAATTTCGGCGCGGCGCTGGCTATGCTGCTGTTGGCGCTGAGCGGCCATCACAGCCTTGGCGGATTTCTTGTCAGCACCACCTTGCTGGGGCTTGGCGCCGGCATCAGCGGCCCGGCCGCCATCTCGCGGGTGATCGCAGCGCAGCCGGGTCTGGCAGGCACGGCCGCCAGCCTATCAGGCGCGGCGCAAATGCTGATTGCCGCCTTAGCGGCATCGCTGCTGGGGCGCTTTGCTCCGGTTCACCCAAGCGAGCTGGGCGCGGCGCTGGTGATTGCCACCGGGATCGCTGCACTGGCAAACTCGCGCCGGTCTGCGCGCGTGTAAGGGCTTGCATTTGCGCCGTGACCGCAGCAAAAGAACGACAATGTCCCGCCGTACAGTTCCCCGCCTTGCTCTTCTATTGCTCGCAGTCTCTGCGCTTGGTGTTGCGGCGCAGGGCGCTGCGCCACAACGCTGGTGGTTGCCGGGCGAAGGCCGAACGTTCCCCGCCACGCTGGACTATGGCAACGAACACGGCACGCTGCGCACCCTGCTGACCGGCGGCGAGCTGGCCACCAAAGGCCATCCATTCTTCGAGCCGATCGGCAACAATGGCCGCGCCTGCGTCACTTGCCATCAGCCTGCCGATGCAATGAGCCTTTCGGCTGCCACCGCGCGGCTGCGCTGGGATGATACCGGGGGCAAGGACCCGCTGTTCGCCGCCATCGACGGCTCGAACTGCCCCACGCTGCCCCAGGCCGAGCGCGCCTCGCACTCGCTGCTGATCGAGCGCGGTCTGGTGCGGATCGAGCGGAGCTGGCCCGTGCGCGCGGCGTTCGGCAAGCCGGTCACCCCCGATTTCACCATCGAAGTCGTGCGTGATCCCAATGGCTGCAACAGCGGCCCGCGTTATGGCCCGGCAGCGGGGCGGATCTCGGTCTATCGCCGGGTGCGGCCGATCGGCAACATGAAGTATCTGCTGGCCACCGGCTTTGCCTATGATCCCAAACAGGGCCTCGCGCTGCCCCGCGATCCGGACAGCGGCACCCTGCAATCAGGCAACCTGATGGCTGACAATCGTGCGGGCAATCTGCGCGAACAGATGGACGATGCCGCCGCCAGCCACCTGCAATTCATCGGCGCGCTGACGGCGGATCAGCAACGCCGCATCATCGCCTTCGAGCAGAGCCTGTTCGTCGCCCAGCAATCTAGCAAAGCCGGCGGCGCGCTCGATACGCTGGGCGCGCAAGGCGGCCCCGCCCGGCTGCGCGATTCCGAACCCGGCGCGCTCGGCTCCATCGGCGTGCCGGTCTGGAGCGAATTCGCCGCATGGGACAAGATCACAGCCGCCGAGGCAGCCACGCTGGCGCCAGAAGTTCTGGCCTTCCGCCAATCGGTCGCGCGCGGGGCAAAAGTGTTTCGCGACAAGACCTTCCTGATCACCGACAGCGCGGGCATCAATTCTCCGGTCGGCTTCGGCAATCCGGTGCGCAACTCCTGCGTTTTTTGCCACAACATGTCGCAGATGGGCAAC
>JANOBA010000287.1:0-7031 GCA_031411415.1 Novosphingobium sp. | reverse complement strand
ACGTGCCACAACTTGGCGTAAAAGGCGGCTTCAGCACAGCCGACGTATGCGCTCACTCGTTCCAGACTTTTTCAAACTTGTTTTGTCATGTAATTCAGACTTGTTGCATATTTAAACCGTTAGAATTGTATTGCAACAATTGCAAGATCTAGAACAAATAGGAAGTACATCGCTAACGTTCCACGAAAAAGAACAGGCAGTGCCCCAAGTCATTACTTCTTTTTTTCATTCAAGCATCTCGCCAATCGGAGATTGTTTCGCTGCGAAGAAGACCGCACTGTCATATCGGAACGGCTCAATCCCTACATCAACTGATTTACCACCATTCACACACCAACCCGCTCAAAACTCACCCGCAACCGTGTCCCCGTAGCCTTCGCTACTTTCGCCAGCGTCGTCGTCGAGGGCCGCGATTTGCCACCTTCCAGCCGGGCGATCACGCTCTGGGTGGTGCCCATGCGCTTCGCCAGTTCCTCCTGCGTCAGCCCGGCGTCCGCGCGCGCCAGAATAAGCGCGGTGGCGAGCGCGAACTCCTCCTCCAGCGCATCATATTCGCGCATGAATTCTGGATCTTTACGCCATTCATCAGAGATCTTTGAAAAAGGGATGCCCTTGGTCATGTCACTTCCTTTGCTCGTTCCAGAGCCAGTTCAATTTCGGCACGCGGCGTCTTCTGTGTCTTCTTCACGAAGGCCCGGACGATAAACACGCGCTTTCCCGATGCCGTCACATAGATCGCCCGCGAGATGCCATCGCGTCCGGTCATCCGCATTTCCCACAGCGACTTTTCAAGATGCTTCACATAGGGTTCGCGCATTCTTTCAAGCCCAAGCGACTCGATCATGCTGACGATTCGCAGCAACTTGGCCTGCATGTCTTGGGGCAGCGCCTTTATTTCACGCTCGACGACAGCATCAAGATATCTGACCGTCCAACCCATTCTAGGCTCAATATTGCAAAAAAGCTATATTGTCAATAAAGGTCGTGCGGCTCGCCTGCAAGGGCTGGGATGCCACGCACCGGCGCAAAGCTGCCTGAGGCATTCCGCCTACCTTTTGTTCATAAACTCCCGTCATACTCACCCGAGGGGAAGCTCGCGGGCCAGCTGCGGGTCCTGACTATGCTGACGGGGGTCTGCATCATGCGCTATCGTTCCTGGCTGCTTGTGCCCGGTGACAACGAGAAGAAGCTTGGCAAGGCGATGGCCTTGGGGGCCGATGTCGTGGTCGTCGATCTTGATGCTGCGGTGGCCTATGAGGCCAAGGCGATGGCGCGGGCCATGGCGGGGGAGTGGCTTGCCGCGCATCGCCGGCAGGTGCTTGAGCAAGCGACGATGGCGCGCTGGGTGCGGATCAATGCGTTCGACAGCGGCCTGTGGCGCGAGGATCTGGTCGCGGTGATGCGCGGTGCGCCCGAAGGGATCATCCTGCCCCGCGCGCAAGGGCCAGAAATGCTGCGCGAGCTGGCCGCAGAGCTTTATGAACTTGAGCAGGCCAACCAGCTTGCCCCCGGTTCGACCCGGATTCTGCCGATGGCGGGCGATACGCCGCGCGCGGCATTGCGGATTGGCGCCTATGGCGATGCCCCCATCCCCCGCCTTGCCGGACTGACCTGGAGCCCGGATAGTCTGGCCAGCGCCATCGACGCCACCCGCCACCATGAGGCGCGTGGCGGCTGGACCGAGGCGTTCCGCTTCGTGCGCGCGCAAGTCATGCTGGTGGCCCATTGCTGCGGCGCGATGCCGATCGAGGCCAGCCACGATGATGTGGAGGATTTGAAGGGCCTTAAGCTGGCAGCCAGGGCAGCGCGCGCCGATGGCTTTGTCGGCATGTTTGCCAGCCATCCGGCGCAGATCGCGGAAATCAACGCTGCCTTCACGCCATCGGAGGCAGACCTCGCTGCGGCGCGGCGCATCGTTTCGGCTGTGGAAGGCGAGACGGACACCGACATGTCGCCAATAGACCGCCGCCGGATCGATGAGCCGCGGCTCAAACTGGCCAAGCAGATTCTGGGTAATGGCGAGATGCGTACAGCCACTGCCACGCCGTTGCGGGTGCTGCGCTCGGCCTGACGCTGCCTATTGCGCGGCGGCGGGCTCTGCTGCTGCCGATTCCGCCGGGGCAGCTTCTGCTGGTGCTGCTTCTGCCGCATCGCTGCTGCCGGAGCGGGCTTTGGCTGGTGCGGACCCGGGGCTGGCGGTGGGCTTTGGCGCCAATGGCGGCTGCGAGCGAACCGAATCGAGCGGCAGCATAGCGTCGCTGGCCGAACCGGGCAGAATTTCTCCGCCGGCCGAGCCTTTGGCGGCGGGCTTCTTTTCGGCCTGGCAAGCGCCAAGCGCCAGAATCATGGCGGCAACTGCGCCAATCGGGCGCGGGTCAAATCTCACAGCCAGCCTCCACGGAACAAGGTTGATCCAGCGCGGCGAGAAATTCGCCGACGCGCGCCAGCACTAGGCGATCCCATGTGGCGGAATCAACCGTGTGGCCAAGCCGGGCCAAGCTGGTGACCCCGAATTCCTCGATGCCGCAGGGAACTATGCCGGAAAAGTGCGACAGATCAGGCGAGAGATTGACCGAAAATCCGTGCATCGTCACCCAGCGGCGGATGCGCACGCCGATGGCGCCGATCTTTGCCTCGCGGCCGTCGATGTCCATCGTCCAGATGCCGATGCGGCCTTCGCGGCGGAAACATTCGACGCCGAGATCGGCCAGCGCGGCAATCATCCAGCCTTCCAGCGCATGGACATATCCGCGCACCTCGCGCGCGCGGGTCTTGAGGTCGAGCAGCACATAGCAGATGCGCTGCCCCGGTCCGTGGTAGGTGTAGCGGCCGCCACGACCGGCTGGCACCACCTCAAAGCGCGGATCGAGCAGCTCAACCGGTGCCGCGCTGGTTCCGGCGGTGTAGACCGGGTTATGCTCAAGCAGCCAGATCAGCTCTCGCGCCGTGCCGGCTGCGATGGCGACGTTGCGCTCGACCATGAATTCCAGCGCCTCGCGGTAGGGAACCGGCGCATGATCCTGACGCAGTTCTATGGTGCCGGGGAGGTTGGCGGGCAGCTCGGTAGTCATGGACGTTGCGTGGCGGCTTTCGCTGTGGTTATCAAGCTTTCCCATCAGCAGGAGCATGTGAATGCGGTTCGACAGCAATAGCGCCTGGCGCGAGGCAAGTATGGCGGTCTCAGTCAACCGCGAAGTGCTCGCCGCGGTTGCCGGTGTCTTTTTTCTGCTGCCGGGGCTGGCTTCGGTGATCTTCCTCAGCGATTTTCAGGCGGAGCTGATGGCGAACCTGTCCGATCCGGCTGGCGCCGAGCGAATCATGGCGGGCATGTCCGGGCCACTGATCCTCTTCGGCCTGCTCTCGTTCGCCTTGCAGTCGGTCGGCTATCTGGCGCTGTTGGCGCTGCTGACGGACAAGACGCGGCCCACCGTGGGCGAGGCACTGCGGCTGGCGATCCGTGCGCTGCCGACCGTGCTGGGGGCGACACTGGTGTTCTTCGGCGGCTATATGGCGGCAGTGCTGGTGCTGGCGGTGCTGGGCGCGGGGCTGGCCAAGATCAGCGGACTGGATGCCATCGTCGTGCTGGCGGTGTTCGCGCTGATCGCCGGGGTGGTCTATGCCGCAATCCGGTTTTCGCTGATCCTGCCGGTGGTGGTGATCGAGCAAGTGCGCGGGCCCGTTCGGGCGCTGGCACGTTCGTGGCGATTGACACAAGGCAACAGCCTGCGCCTGTTCGGCTTTTTCCTGCTGCTTGCCGTGGTCTATTTCGTCATCATCATGGTGGTGACGATGATCGCCATGGCGCTGGCGGTGGGAATCGCCGGGCAGGGCAAGCTCTCGATGCTGATCGGCGGCGTCATTTCCGGAGTGGTCGGCGCAGCGGCGAACGTGTTGCTCACTGCGATCCTGGCCGCCATCCATCGCCAGCTGGCGGGGCCATCCCCCGATGCCCTTGGCGCAACATTTCTCTAAGCGGGCTGTCCTTCCTTGAGGTAGTCCTCCACCATCGCCGTGACTGTCTCATAGAGGTGGCGTGGCAGCATTTCGTGGTCCTGGAAGCGGATCATCTCCATCGCGCCGGATGAAAGCCCGCGCTGCGCCGATTCGATGGCCGGGCGGTCTTCGGCCAGCACGTCGCGGATCGACATCTGTGACATTTCGCGCATGAACAGCTTGCGCGCGCTGTCGGCCTCGCCGGTCCAATAAAGCCGCACCTGTCCGCGCATCTTGTCGACCGATAACGGCGTCATGGTGTGCGTGTAGAAATTGGGCGCGAGGCCGACGCAATGCAGCGCCGGGAAGCATTTGAAATCGATCTTGGGGAAGGCCAGATCCTCGCCTGCGGCAATCCCGGCGCCGATGGTGGCAGACAGCAGCAAGGTCGGCGGAACCTTGTAATTCGGGTTCATCGTGCGGGACAACGTCTGGCTGCGGTGGGGGCCAAGAAAGCCATATTCGGATGGATAGCCCAGCGGGTTTTCCGGCGTGAGGATCGCCTCGCTGTTGCGGGGGTGCACGAAGCGCAGGTGATAGTTCTCCTGGAAATTGTCGAACACGGTCTTCCAGTTGGCGTCCATCGTGTAGGTATATTCGGTGAAATGGGTGGCGCGGGCGACGGGGAGCTCTTCCAGCCGGTCGGCAATCGCGCCGAAAAATTCGCGGGCAGTCTGCTTCGGCTGCTTTGCCAGATTGACGAAGATCATCCCCGCGACCACCTCGCATTGCACCTGTTTGAGTGCGCAGTCCTTCTTTTCGACATAGAACCGCTCGAAATCCGGCGCGGAGATCAGCGCGCCGTCGGTGCCGTAGGTCCACATGTGATAGGGGCAGGAAAAGCGGTCACGCTTGCCTTCACTATCCTCGCTGACCAGCTGCGTGCCGCGGTGGGTGCAGGCGTTGTGAAACGCGCGCACCGCGCCATCCTTGCCGCGCACGATCAGCAGCGAGGCGCGGGCGAATTCCAGCTCGCGGCGGATGAACATGCCGGGTTCGGCAATCTCGCAAACATGTCCGATGTGCAGCCAGGTGCGCATGAAAATGGCCTTGCGCTCCAACTCCCACCACTCGGGGTCCCAATAGGGCCGCGAGGAAAGCGGACCGCTGCCGCGCAGTTTCGCGGCATCTTCGACAGCGAGCATGGGAATCGGTTGTTGAATGTTCATCGCGCTCTCCCGCTGGCATTTGGATTGCGCCATCGCTTGGCTGCTCAGGTTAGAGCCATCAAGCAGGTCATGGCAATGGCGCAGAGGGAATTGAATACGCAGGTATCAGAAAATCCGATGGGTAGTAGCGAACCTGCGGACCTGCCGCTTGCCCGGCGCGTAGCCGGCGGGATTGAGCGGCTGTCAGCCGGCCTGCCAATCGGTCAGATCGCCGGGCGTGTTGATGTTGGCGGGATGCGTGAGCAGCGCCACCGCGCGCGCATCCAGCGCTTCTGCGAAAGCGCGCATGGAATGCCGGCCGGGGCCGGTGAGGATAGCCTCGATCACTGGCGCGGCGCTCGCCGGCCACAGCCCGATCACGGGCTGCTCGAGAACATAGGCCGGGGCGGGGCTGAGCAGCGCGGGCAGGTTTTCTGGCAGGCCCAGCGAATCCACTCCGCAGGTCAGCACTGCCGCGAAGCCTTCGTCCGCCGCATAATGCAGCGCGGCGGCGATCCCGCCGAGTGGCCCCATGCCCGGCTGCGGCCAATCGGGCAGAGTGGGCGCAGGTGCGGTTTCGCGGCCGACGACGACGACATGCTCGCACCAGCCCGACAGCAGATCAACCGCGCGCGCCACCAAGGTTTGCCCGTCCAGCTCAGCCAGCGCCTTGTCGCTGCCGAAGCGCGAGGACTGGCCGCCGGCAAGCACACAGCCGAGAATGCGGGAGGTCAGAACACCACCACGCTGCGGATGCTGGTTCCGGCGTGCATCAGGTCAAAGGCGGTGTTGATCTCTTCCAGCCCCATGACATGGGTGATCATCGGGTCGATCTCGATCTTGCCGGTCATGTACATGTCGACGATCCCCGGCACATCGGTGCGGCCCTTGGCGCCGCCGAAGGCCGTGCCGCGCCAGTTGCGGCCCGTCACCAGCTGGAACGGGCGGGTCGAAATTTCCTTGCCGGCCTCAGCCACGCCGATGATGATGCTGGTGCCCCAGCCGCGGTGGCAGGCCTCCAGCGCGGTGCGCATCACTTCGGTGTTACCGGTGGCATCGAAGGTATAATCCGCGCCGCCCTCAGTCATCGCGACGATTTTCGCCACCACGTCCTCGCGGCTCAGCCCGCGCGAATTGAGGAAGTCGGTCATGCCGAACTTGCGGCCCCATTCCTCGCGATCAGAATTGATGTCGACCCCGATAATCTTGCCCGCACCCGCCAGCCGCGCGCCCTGAAGCACGTTCAGCCCGATGCCGCCGAGCCCGAAGACGACGACGTTTTCGCCCGGCTGGACCTTGGCGGTGTTCAGCACGGCGCCCACCCCGGTGGTCACCCCGCAGCCGATGTAGCAGGCGCTTTGGAACGGTGCGTCCTCGCGGATTTTCGCCACGGCAATCTCGGGCAGCACGGTGAAGTTCGAGAAAGTGCTGCAGCCCATGTAGTGGTAGATCGTCTGGCCCTTGTAGCTGAAGCGGCTGGTGCCGTCCGGCATCAGGCCCTGGCCCTGGGTGGCGCGGATCGCGGTGCACAGGTTGCTCTTGCCCGAAAGGCAGGTTTTGCATTGGCCGCATTCCGGGGTGTAAAGCGGGATGACGTGATTGCCGGGCTTCACCGAAGTCACTCCGGCACCTACTTCGCGCACGATCCCTGCGCCCTCGTGGCCGAGCACGCTGGGGAAGATGCCTTCTGAATCGAACCCGTCGAGCGTGTAGGCGTCGGTGTGGCAAACGCCCGTGGCCATGATCTCGACCAGCACTTCGCCGCTGCGCGGGCCTTCCAGATCAAGTTCGACGATCTCGAGCGGCTTCTTTGCTTCGAAGGCAACGGCGGCGCGGGTTTTCATGGGTACTTTCTCCTGTCGGTGCCAAATTGCGATAGGAAGCGGGGGG
>JANOBA010000286.1:0-13469 GCA_031411415.1 Novosphingobium sp. | reverse complement strand
CTTTCGGTCCGTGCATACGGGCTTTTAGAAAAGCGTGATGGCTTTGTTTATGACGGTGTGACCGGCAATCGTTCGGGCGGGTATGATCGCCAGATCGGCCGTGTGAAGATCCTTTGGGAACCAAGCGATCGCTTCACCGCGCGGCTCTCCGCCGCCCTCTATCGAGATGACCTTCCTTTTCCGTTTGTGACTGCCGGTCGGGTTCGGCCCCCGCTGGGCCAGCAGGTGCTCTTCTTCAATCCCACGAGTCCCGCGGCGCGTGCCGCACTCACCTTCGGGAATTCCGTTTGGGACGGTCAGGTCGTCACGCCGCCGCGCAACAAGATCAAGGGTGAGCAAGTCACGCTCGATCTGCGCTTCGACACGCCTTTCGGTGAACTGGCTTCGCTTTCAGACTACCAGCACGCGACGCTGGATCCATCTTTCTCGCTGGACAATACGCGCTTAAGCTGGGCTGTTGGCTCAAGCCCTTATTACGAGAAACGCATTTCGCAGGAACTGCGCGTGTCGAAGTCGGATGGCCCGTTGAGCTATCTCTTCGGCGTGTATTTCATGGATTCGAAGGTCGAGCAGGGCGGCGGGAAAATTTTCGACATCACCACACCTTTTGCAACATTCGGCCCGGGATCTGCACAATATGATCTCGCCAACTTCGCGGCGCTGCTCCAGCCTGCCTATACCCATACGATTGCCTATGCCGGTTTCGGCCAGTTGGGCTATGACTTTACCGACGCCCTGAACCTCACCGTCGGGCTTCGCTATGGCAAGGACGAGATTGACGGCACGGCCGGACAGGCTTTTCGCAGCAGGCTGGGTTTCCTGATCCCGACCACGCCGATAACCTACCGCCGCGGCACCTTTGATGCGGTGACCGGCAGCGCCAACCTCAGCTACAAGATTGCGCCCGATGTCATTGCTTACGCCAGCTATTCAAAGGGCAACTCCCCGGGCGGCCTCAATGGGGGCGCCTTCGCGCTGCGGAATTTTGACGAACAGAATGTCGACGCATACGAAATCGGACTCAAATCGCGCCTGTTCGACAAGCGCCTGCAGCTCAACCTTGCATTGTTCGAAAGCCGCTACAGCAGCCTTCAGCTGGCACAGAACCTGATCACCGGCGGTCAGTTGGTGTCATTCGTCTCTAATGCCGGCAAGGCCACCGGACGTGGATTCGATGCTGACGTAACTGCGGTGCTTTCGAGCAATCTCCGCATCGGTTTGCAGTATACTTACGTCGATTCAAAAATCACCCAGTACACCCCGGCACCTCCGCCGGTTCTGCAGATCGACCTCACCGGCGTTCCGCTGGTGCGTTCACCCAAGCATTCGCTCAACGCCTCAGTCACATTCTCTCACGACATAGGCCCCGGCAAGTTCCAGCTTACCGCCGAGGAAAACTACACTTCGAGCTATACGAACGATTACCAGGGTGTGCCCGCAGGCTTTTCATATCCCGGTATTCCGGGCACCCTTCCGGCTGGTGTGACGACCGCTCAGGTGCTGGCATTGTATCGCACCCCAGGCTACGCAACGACCAACCTGAACGCGAGCTACACTTGGAACGGCTGGGAAATCAGCGCTTCCGTTCGCAACCTGTCCAACAAGCAGTATATTGCATCGGTCCTCGCGTTCGATACAGTGTCCGTACCACTGGAATTGCCAGGCAGGCCAAGGACCTTCGAGTTCGGTATCAAATACAAGTTCTGATTCCGATCCGGCCGACCTTGCACCTGAACAAGGTCGGCCGCTCTGCTCTCGAAACGCAGATCATGCGTCGGACTACATTGCGGCGCTGGTCATCCAAGCAATCGGCAAGGGTAAAGACGCCGCTGCAACGAATGCGATCCTCCTGAGACCAGCAATCTCGATCGTCTGGGCCGATCACCTTTCCGCATGTGAAGGGAACCTCTGAGTTGCTGCCGGTTTCATGGACACCAGGTCAAGGTATTTTTGGAACTGGAGGACGAAGATGGAGCGAAGGAAGTTCAGCCGGGAGTTCAAGATCGAGGCGGTGAAGCTGGTTCGGGAACGTGGGGTAAAAGTGGCGCAGGCCGCTCGCGATCTGGATGTGCACGCGACGGTGTTGCGCAGCTGGGTTTGGGAGTTTGCCGGGGATCCGTATGAGGCCTTGCCCGGCAATGGCCAGATGAAGCCCGAGCAGTTGGAGATTGAGCGGCTGCGCCGCGAGGGCCGCCGCCAACAGCCATTATCTGATGAACGGCCATTCGCCCGATCCGAGGCAGGCGCAATCGCTCTCGCTGCGCTTCGAACTGCCGGATCGCAGCATTGTCATGACTGGCGATACCGGGCCAAGCGAAGCCGTCGTGGCGCTGGCGAGGGATGCCGACGTGCTGGTGAGCGAGATCATCGATGTGCCGGAAACAACGCTCATTTGCGGGCAGCCTATCCGTCGTTTTCCAGAAGCTGCCATGGCAGCAGCTGCCGCACATTTTGCCGAACAACATCTGATTGCGGCAGAGGTTGGCAAGCTGGCGCAAAGCAGCGGCGTCAAGCGCCTGGTTGTGACGCACATTGCCATGCCGCGCTCCTCACTGAAGGCAGCAAGGCGGGCCATCGCCCGGCATTACAAAGGTCCGGTCGATTTTGCCGAAGACCTCAATTCATTTTAGCCCGCCTCAAGTGCCGGGTCTAAGTCAGGACACCTCTGGTGAACGGCAGGCTGCGCACACTCTTGCCGGATAGACGCCTGAAGGCATTAGCTACCGCCGGTGCGATCAGCGGAACACCCGGCTCCCCTACGCCCGTGGGATCGGCAGTCGACTTGATGATCGAAACTTCGACTACTGGCATTTCCGGCAGGCGCAGCGATCGATAATCGTCGAAATTGCCCTGCTCGGGCCGCCCGTCCGCGCCCAACGTGATTTCGCCATAGAGGGCTGCGCCAAGTCCATAGCCAATACCACCCTCCATCTGGGCGCGGATAATGTCGGGATTGATGGCAACACCGCAATCGACCGCACACCACACCTTGTTGACCCTGGGCAGCCCATCGTCGCCGAGCGACACCTCGGCGATTTGCGCCACATAGGACCGGAAGGCCTTAATCGCTGCAACCCCATAGGCCCGACCTCCCTTCGGCCTGCCGCCAGACCACTTTGCCATCTCCGCCACGCGGGCCAGAACAACCTTGAGCCGGGGTTCGTCCTCGCGGATCAGGTCGATCCTGCCTTTGACCGCATCTTTGCCCCCCAGAGCAAGCAGCTCGTCCAGGAAACACTCGACCGCGAAACCGTTGTGGCTCATGCTGACCGAGCGCCAGAAACTGGTCGGCACGCCGTTGCTCATCAGGTGCTGGCCGACGCGCAGGTTGGGAATGGCATAGGGCATGTTCCGCGCGCCCTCGACCGCCGAGTTATCGATCCTTATCTGGCTCGCGGGATCCAGCATCGAGCCCTTGAGGAATGATTGCACGGCAATCACCTGGTCCCAGGCGACGATATCGCCGGAAGCATCGACTCCGCCGCGCAACCGGTGGAGCGCCAATGGGCGGTACATCCCGCCACGAATGTCGTTTTCGCGGGTCCAGTTATGCTTGACCGGGCTCTTGTCCCAGGCCTTGGCAATCGACACTGCTTCGCCTGCAAACTCTGAGTTCGGGGTGCCCAGTCGGCCAAAACTGCCGCCTGCAAGCATCTGGTGAATAATCACTTGTTCGGGCTTCAACCCCAGCGTTCTGGCGATGACATTCTGATCCCCGGTCGTCAGGTGACTGCCCATCCACACATCGACTTTGCCTTCGCCGATTTCGACGACGGCATTGCTCGGTTCCATCGGGGCATGGGCGAGGAAGGGAAAGCGGTATTCGGCTTCAATCTGCCTGGCCGAACCAGGCAGAGCCCCGGCACCCTGCCCGCGCAATTCTGCCTCGTCACCCGGCGACTTTACCGCTGCTGCGTAGGTGCGATACATTTCCTCGCAAGAACGAAGCTCGGCCTGCGACACGTCCCACTCGACAGCGAGAGCCGCCACGCCGCGCTGCGCTGCCCAGGTCGACCTGGCAATGACCGCGACGCCTGAGGGCACCTGCCTGACTCCCAGAACGCCGTCTATCGCTTCTGCCGCTGCGGCATCGATAGACTTGACTGTTGCCCCGAAGGCAGGCGGATGCAGGATCGCGCTGTGAACCATTCCGGGCCGTCTGATGTCGATAGTGTATATCGCGGCGCCGCTGGATTTCGCGGCCACGTCGATCGGCGGAAGATCGGTCCCGATCAGGCGGAATCTGGCTGGTTCCTTGAGTGTCGGCTCAGGCGGAAATGGCATTTTGGCAGCGGCAGCGGCAAAGGCGCCAAAGCCGGACTTGCGGCCACTCGAATACTGGTCGCCTCGCCGCAAGACGCTGCATGGCATGTTGTCGCACAATTTTCCCAACATGGGCATCATCAGCGGCCTGAAGCACGCCGGGATCACCTGGAGCATCACCTTTATGAACCGCCGCCAGGCTGAACACTTCGCGGCCCTGGTCAAGCGTTGCCTCGATCGGGGTGTGAATTTCGAAGCGACCGAGCAGGCCGAGCAGGATTGGCTCGCGGTGCTGGCGGAAAAAGCACAGGAGGACATCACCTTCCTGCGCGAATGCACGCCGGGCTATTACAACAATGAGGGCAAGGACCAACGCGATTCGATCTGGCTCAGCAACTATGGCGGCGGTCCGATCGAGTATATGGACGTGCTGCGCGACTGGATCGGCAACGGCGCGGCAATCGAACGCGACCTGGCATTGACGCCCGCGAAATGACTCTTTCTGCCGAGGTCACCGAACTCGCTCGGCGGGTTGAAATGTTCGTGCGGGAAACAATCGTGCCCTATGAGCGCGACCCCCGCTGCGGCGCGCATGGTCCAGCGGGCGATCTGGTGGCGGAGATGCGCACAAAAGCCCGCGCTGCCGGGCTGATGACGCCGCATATTCACCCCGATGGTTCGCACCTGACCCAGCGCGAGACGGCAGCCGTCCTGCGCGCCTCGGGACTGTCGATGCTTGGGCCGGTGGCGCTGAACACCATGGCCCCGGACGAGGGCAACATGTTTCTGCTCGGCAAGGTCGCAACGCCGGAGCAGCAGGCGCACTTCCTCGATCCGCTGATTGCGGGCGAGGCGCGCTCGGCCTTTTTCATGACCGAACCGGCGAGCGAAAACGGTGCCGGTTCCGACCCGTCGATGATGCGCACAACCTGCCGCCGCGACGGCAACCACTGGGTCATCGACGGGCGCAAGGCGTTCATCACGGGCGTCGAGGGTGCCAGCGTCGGCATCGTGATGGCCAAGTCCGCCGAGCCGGATTCCGCAGGAGGGGCCTGCATGTTTCTGGTCGATCTGCCCGATCCGGCGATCCGTATCGAACGGATCATGGATACCATCGATTCGTCGTCGCCCGGTGGCCATTCTGTGGTGGTGATCGAAGGGCTGAGGGTGCCGTCCGACCAGATCCTTGGTGCGCCCGGAGAGGGCTTTGCCTATGCGCAAGTGCGCCTGTCACCCGCGCGGCTGTCACACTGCATGCGCTGGCACGGGGCGGCGACACGCGCCAACGAGATCGCCTCCGACTACGCCTGCCGCCGCAGCGCATTCGGCAAGCTGCTGGTCGATCACGAGGGCGTCGGCTTCATGTTGGCGGAAAACCTCATCGACCTGAAACAGGCCGAACTGATGATCGACTGGTGCGCCGATGTGCTCGATGCCGGCAACCTGGGCACCGCCGAAAGCTCGATGACCAAGGTCGCGGTCAGCGA
Organism: Novosphingobium sp.; assembly: GCA_031411415.1. Classification (GTDB taxonomy): domain Bacteria; phylum Pseudomonadota; class Alphaproteobacteria; order Sphingomonadales; family Sphingomonadaceae; genus Novosphingobium. The sequence goes on along the minus strand of JANOBA010000286.1, from coordinate 7,719 downwards.
AGCGCTGATGCGGGTTGCTGATCGCTGCGTTCAGGTGATGGGCGGCACCGGCGTATCCCGCGATACCATCGTTGAACAGGTTTTCCGCGAAATCCGCGCCTTCCGCATCTATGACGGGCCGACCGAGGTTCACAAGTGGAGCCTCGCCAAAAAAGTCAAGCGGGATTGGGCAGCGCGGCAAGCATGACCATCACGAGCGACCCAGCCATCAATATTGACCGTCTGACGGCCTGGCTGACCGAGCATGTTGCCGGATTTACGGAGCCACTGGCTCTCAAGAAGTTCGACGGCGGCCAGTCAAATCCTACCTACCTGCTGACGGCTGTTAGTGGGTGCTACGTACTGCGAAGGCAGCCGATGGGCCCCATTTTGAAGGGCGCCCATGCGGTAGACCGCGAAGCGCGCGTCATGGGCGCGCTGAGCGGCGCGGGGTTTCCCGTGCCGCGCGTGCAGGCGCTGTGCACCGATCCGGCGGTGATCGGGTCCAGTTTCTACGTCATGGACTTTGCCGATGGCCGCATATTCTGGGATGGCGACTTGCCTGGCGTGCCGCAAGCAGAGCGCGGCGCCTGCCAGTCGGCGATGGCGGCAACGATTGCTCAACTGCACAGCTACGATCCGGTCGCGCTGGGCTTAAGTGACTATGGCCGCTCCGAGCGCTATTTCGAACGCCAGCTGCACCGCTGGACAGGCCAGTACCGGGCCGACGAAGCCGCCGGACGGTATGCGGACATGGATGCCGTTGCGGACTGGCTGGAAGCGCGCGTCCCGCAAGACGCTGCGACCTGCCTAGTCCACGGCGATTTCCGGATCGACAATCTGGTCTACCACCCCGACGAACCACGCATCATCGCCGTGCTCGACTGGGAGCTATCGACGCTCGGCGATCCGATTGTCGATTTCGCCTATTCGCTGCTGATGTACCGGGTGCCTGCGGCGCTGCCGTGGGGGCTGGCGGACCGCGATCTCGCCGCGCTCGGGCTGCCCGACGAAGCCAGCTATGTTGCCGATTACTGCCGCAGGACCGGGCGCGTGAATATCCCCGACCTCGATACCTACATCGTGTTCAACCTGTTCCGTATGGCGGCGATAATCCACGGCATCAAAGGCAGGATGCTGCGCGGCAACGCCGCCTCTGCCCAGGCAGGCGCGATGGTGGCGCACCTCGACCTCCTGGCCCACATCGCGCGCACGACGGCAGAGCTTGCGGGGTAATACCAATCGCCTGTTGATATGAATCTGGCTGGGATCCCCAAATTGGGCTGACTGTGATTCGATTCCTTCTCGGCATTCGAGGAGGGAACGATGGCGATTGCGGTGATGCGGGACGATCTTGATGCGGCGGGTTTGCGCGCTGCGGCGGCGTTATGCCGGGACGGGGCAGCGCTGCCTTTAGTTCGCCAGCGAAGTTTTTTATATTCCTCCTGGGCATCGGTGGCCTGCTTGGGATGACGTGGACGCGGGCTCAGCCGCGACAGCCCGAGGGTGTGCAGCAGCTTGGCGACGGTGCGCTCGGCTATCGTCACGGCGAAGCGCTTGTCGATCACCCGCTGAAGATCGGCGAACCAGGCCTACCCAAATTGCAGGCCGTCCAGCCCCCGACTGCGGCGTTGAGGCTAGCGTTATCGAACCCACATCCGCTCCAGACTTGCGGCACTGTTCGCAGAGGCCATGGCATTGCGATGCAACAATGCTTCCGCCGAGGGATTTTGCGACTTCGTTGCGGGGCCGTCAGCCACCCCCCTCTCACGAGGAAAGCAGCACGAAGGCACACATTGACCGTTTTAATGGACATTAAGCCCCTTAGTGCCTATAGTAATGGTCAGAGAGGTTGACATGCGAACTACGCCGCCCATGCCGCTGCCCGTCAAGCGCGCCCTGACAAAGCTGGGCGCGGACATCAAAGCTGCGCGTCTTCGCCGCCGCATCACGACGACGCTGATGGCGGAGCGCGCTTTCGTGGCGCGCAGCACGTTGCAGAAGGTCGAGCAGGGCGATCCCGGCGTATCGCTGGGAGTCTATGCCACTGTGCTTTTCATCCTGGGTTTGAGCGAGCGGATTGCGGAACTTGCCGATGTCGGCACCGACAGCGTGGGCTTGCAGCTTGATGAGGATCGCTTGCCGCAGCGGGTGCGGACCAGCAAGCGGCGGAGTGCAGGGCAGCCATGAGCGACCGTGAACTCTTGGTCTATGTCGATTTGGCAGGCGTCGCTTATTTTGTCGGACGCCTGTGGGTGCGTCTCGCCCGCAATCGGGAAAGCGCCAGCTTTGAATATGACGCCGCCTGGCTTGCCAGTCCGGCGCGCTTTGCGCTGGAGCCAGCCTTGATGCTCGGCGGTGGTCCGCAGCATACCCAGCAGGGCCGCGCCTTGTTCGGTGCGCTCGGCGATTCCGCGCCCGATCGCTGGGGCCGCAATCTGATCCAACGCGATGAACGCCGTCGCGCGCAAGCAGAAGTGCGCGCGCCGCGCAGTCTGGGCGAAGTCGATTTCCTGTTGGGCGTTGGCGACATCGCACGCCCAGGCGCACTGCGTTTCAAGGAAACTGCCGATGGCCCGTTTCTGGCGAGCGGTGACGTGGCCAACGTCCCGCCGCTCATTCGCCTGAGCGAATTGTTGAACGCCGCGATGCGCGTTGCAGCTAACGGCGAGGACGACGGCGATCTACGCCTTATCCTTGCGCCAGGATCATCCCTGGGCGGTGCGCGCGCCAAAGCCTCGGTGCTCGACCAACAGGGCGAGCTTTCCATTGCCAAGTTCCCGCAAGCCGATGACGCCTACCCTGTCATGCAATGGGAAGCAGTGGCGCTCGACCTAGCCCGCCGCGCGGGCATCGAGGTGCCGACATGGCGACTGGAGCAGGTGGCCGACCGCACCGCCTTGTTGTTGCGCCGCTTTGACCGTGACGGGGACATTCGCATTCCGTTCCTGTCCGCCATGTCTATGCTGGGCGCAGCCGACAACGAGGATCACAGCTATCTGGAGATTGTCGATGCGCTCCGCCAGTTCGGCTCGCAGCCCGAGCAGGATTGCGCGCAGCTGTGGCGGCGCATCGTGTTCAATATCCTGATTTCCAACACCGACGATCATCTTCGCAATCACGGATTCCTGTATGGCGGTGCCGGGGGCTGGCGCTTGTCACCGGCCTACGACATGAATCCGACACCGTTGGACGTGAAGGCGCGCGTCCTGAGCCTCGCGATCGACGTGACCGACGATACCGCCTCGCTTGACGTGGCATTCGGCATGGCGCGCCAGTGCGGGTTGAAGCAGCCCGCCGCCCGAGAAATTGCCCGGGAAGTCCAAACCGCTGTCGCGCAGTGGCGTGTCTGCGCCGCTTCCCACGGACTGGGCGCCCGCGACGTGGCGCGTATGGCCTCTGCATTTGAACATGAAGAGGCTGAGGGCCTATGAAAGTGCCATCTATCGGGATGCGTGGCACCGAATTTAACGCATTTGCCTAACGCATAGTTTGGAGTATTGGAGATTTAATCATGATATTACAGCATGATATATTATAGACGCCGGGGGCTTAAAATCCCCTGAGCCATGCTCGTGCGGGTTCGAGTCCCGCCGTCCGCACCAGTTTTGCATGACAAGCCGCCGTGATCGCGTTAGGCGCACCGGCGATGCATCTGCTCCGCACCCTGACTGGTCGCAACCGCGCTTTCGCTGCGCTGCTGCTCGCCCTTGCGCTGGCGATGAAAGTGCTGGTCCCGGCGGGCTATATGGCGATGCCGGGCGCGCAGCTGCTCAGCGTTTCGATTTGCGCCGATGCCTCGGGCGGTGCGCAGCTGCGGCAGATTGCCCTGCCGATGAAGGGCGAACCGGCGCCTGCTGGCGGCGAACATGGCAAGGCAGCGGTGCCATGCGCATTCTCCGCGCTGTCCATGGCTTCGCTTGGCGGGGCTGATGCGCCGCTGCTGGCGCTGGCGTTGGCTTTCGTTCTTGCCGCAGGGCTGTTTCCTGCAATCCCTGCGCCCGCATCGGCGCAGGCCCACTTACGCCCGCCGCTTCGCGGACCACCCTGCACCGTCTGAACATGTGAACCTCCCGCCCCGGCGGGAACACTGAAGGACCGCCTTGGCGCGTCCGCAGACCCATTGCACAGGTGCCTTTTTACCATGAAGATCTCCCTCGCCGCCCTCGCGGCCTCGCTTGCCGTTGTCACCCCTGCCTTTGCCGAAGAAGCCGCCCTGCCTGCGGGTGCGGACGTCAGCTTCACCGTCGGCGAGATCCTCGTCTCGGCCCACCGCATGGCAGCATCGAGCGACAATGTGCTCACTTCCATCGACCAGCTGGGCGGCGATGTCGCGCAGGCCGCCAATGTCAATTATGCCTGGGAGCTGGTTGGCCGGCTGCCCGGAGTGATGGTGACCAATTTCAACCAGGGCGCGGTGAGCGGCAAGTTTTCGTTTCGCGGCTTCAACGGCGAGGGCGAGATCAACGCGGTCAAGCTGCTGATCGATGGCATTCCGTCCAACAGCAACGACGGCAATATGCCGTTCATCGATTCGGTCTTCCCGATCGACATTGCCGGGATCGAAGTGGTGCGTGGCACGTCTGACCCGCGCTATGGCCTGCATGCGATTGCCGGCAGCGCCAACATCTCGACCCGGATCGATGGGACTTATGCCGATGCCCGGCTTTCGGGCGGCAGCTATGGCATGGCCGAAGCGCAGCTTTCCGCAGGGCTTGAGCGCGGTGCCTTCAGCCAGAACTACACCGCCGGCTATCGCCGCTCTGACAGCGCCCGCCAGCACGGCGCTTTCGACCGGCTGAGCCTGGCCGGCAAATGGTTCTACCGGCCGAGCGAGCACTTCAGCCTTGGCGCCATTGCGCGCTATTATCAGAGCGATGCGCAGGAGCCCGGTTACCTGACCTTCGCCGCTTCGCGTGCCAATCCGCGAATGACCAATGCCTATAACGCCACCGACGGCGATGCGCGCGAAGTGCAGCAATACAGCCTGCACATGGACGCGACCTTCAGCGATCGGCTTGATCTGACCGCCAAGGCCTATTTCAACCGGCTGTCCGACGATCGCTATGTCAAGTTCTCGGCAGGCGCCGCGCAGCAGCGCCGGGTGACGCAGGAAAGGCAATGGGGCGCACTGGCGGCGCTGCACTATCACACGCAAATCGCCGGGATGCCGCTAATGGCGGAAGTCGGCGGCGATGTGCAGTGGCAGGACAACGCATCGCTGCGTTACACCGCGCTCGCCCGCGTGCCCACCGCACAGACCCGCGACCAGAAGTTCAAGCTGAGCGTCGGCGGCATCTATGCGCAAGTGGTGCTCGATCCCGCTGACTGGCTCAAGATCACCCCGGCCTGGCGGCTTGATTGGGTGGGCGGATCGTTCCGCAATGCGCTGGCGGGCAGCACTGCGCCGATCAACAAATATGGCACCATCAGCCAGCCCAAGCTCGCGGTCGCGATCACACCGGGCAGCGGGGTCACGTTTTATGGCAATTATGGCCGCAGCTTCCAGATCGGCCTCGCCTCGGGTGCTTACCTTATCGCGCCGCGCACGGTGAACCTTGCTCCTTCGATCAACGAAGGCTGGGAGATGGGGGTCAAATATGCGCCTTCGCAAGCCTTCGAGGCGCGCATCGTTGTTTGGCAGCAGACCGCCACCGGCGAGATCAAGCGCAAGCTCAACGATCCGCTGGGCGACAGCGAGAATGTCGGCGCGACGCAGCGGCGCGGCATCGATTTCCAGCTGAGCGCCAAGCCGCTCGCAGGCCTGTCGTTGTGGGGCGCGGTGTCGCACCAGCAGGCAGTCATCACCACGCCTGATCCGGCAACTCCGGCGCTACTCGGCAACGAGATTGACCACGTGCCGCACTGGCTGTGGTCGGGCGGGATCGACTATACCGGCATCGCCCGCACCCGGCTGTCGCTGTGGCTCTCCGGCCAGTCGGACTATTGGCTGACCACCGCGAACAGTGCCGCGCAGGGCCGGTTTGGAGGCAAGAACGTGCTCAATGCCGAAATCGCCTATGACATTGACGAGCGTTTCGGGCTCTCGCTGGCGGCAAAGAACTATAGCGAATATGTCTGGTTCGACGGCGCGCAAACGCTGCATTCGCCCGCCGATGGCATCAATGTCACCGCCAGCCTGCGCATCAGGCTCTGACGCGATGAACCGGCCCCGCCACTTCGCCATGCGCCTCCACCTCTGGCTGGGCCTCAGCCTGGGGGCGCTTTTCGTGCTGGCGGGGCTCACCGGCTCGGTGCTGGTCTATTACGTCGAGATCGATGGATGGCTGCATTCCGAAGTGGCCAGCGCGGGCACGGCTGGCCCCGCTGCATTCGATGCGGCATTGGTCACGGTCCGCAAAGCCTATCCAGACAAGCAGGGGCCTTGGCGGATCGAAGTCACCGGCCGGCCCGGCCCGATCCCGCTGCGCTATTACCACCCGCCGGAAACCGCGAGGCGTGCCCATGCGCCAATGCTGGTCTGGCTGGCGAGCGACGGCAGCCGGGTTCTGCGCCGCGACTATTGGGGCGATGGCGCGATGACCTGGATCTATGACCTGCATTATCAACTGCAGCTCGGCAAGACCGGGGCTGTGCTGTTTGGCTGTGCGGGGCTCGGGTTGCTGGTGCTGCTGATCAGCGGGCTGTGGGCCTGGTGGCCGCGCGGCGCCTGGACCAAGGCGCTGCGCTTCAAGCGCGGCGCAGGCCATACGCGGCGGCTGCGCGATCTTCACAAGCTGGGCGGGCTGGCGGCATTTCCGCTGCTGGCGATGCTGACGGCGACTGGCGTGATGCTGGCGCTGCCCGAGGAAAGCCGCACGGTGCTGAAGCCACTGCTGGGGGATGCGGCGGCGATGCCCGCCCCCCTCTCGGAGGCTGCGTCAGGCGTCCAGATCAGCCCCAGCGCGGCGCTGGCGGCGGCGCGCGCCGCCATGCCCGCTGCAACGCCCGCGTGGATCGAAATTCCAGGGCCGGGCGCGGGCGCCTACCGTTTGCGCCTCCAGCAACCGGGCGACCCCAGCCGGCGCTTCCCGCACAGCTTCGTCTGGGTCGATCAATATCGGGGCAGCGTGGTTGCCCGCTACGATTCGCGCGGCTTCCCGGCCCTCTCGACTATCGAGGCCTGGCTGCACCCGCTGCACGACGGGTCTGCCGGGGGGCTGGCCCTGCGCGTTGCAGTGCTGCTCGCCGGGCTATTCCCGCTCGGCCTGTTCATCACCGGACTGCTGCGCTGGCGCGCGCGGAACAGGCCCAAGGTCAAGCCAATGGTCAGGCCAGCCCGAAGAACTTCTCCGCGCAGCCGGCGATGATCCAGTCGCGCTCAGCCTTGGGCACGCCGGCGAAATTCTGGGCGATGACTTTGTGCGAATGCGGGAACGTGGTTTCCGAATGCGGATAGTCCGATGACCACATGATGTTTTTGCAGCCGGGCTTGTGACGCAGTTCGACGCCGACCGGATCGCTGATAAACGAGGCATAAACGTTCTGGTCGAAATAGAAGCTGGGCGGGTGCTTGATCGCGCACTCGGTCCAGTGGCGCTGCATTTCCCAAGTCCGGTCCATATATTCGCAGGCCCACGGGATCCAGCCCACGCCGCTCTCGATCAGGCCGAGGCGCAGCTTCGGGAAGCGGTCAAACACGCCCGAATAGAGCATGATGTTGACCGGTTCGAGCATTGCGGTCTTGCCCATGGGAATGTCGGGCAGGAAATTGGTCTTGTCCTTGAAGCGGCTGGTGCG
>JANOBA010000285.1:0-12352 GCA_031411415.1 Novosphingobium sp. | reverse complement strand
CGGTGGTGTTCGGCGGTTTTTCGCCCGAGGCGCTGGCGGGGCGGATACAGGACTGCGACAGCCGGGTGGTGATCACGGCCGATGGCGGCAAGCGCGGCGGCAAGCTGGTGCCCTTGAAGGCCAATGTCGATGCCGCAATGGCGCAGTGTCCCTCGGTATCCGCCGTGCTGGTGGTGCGCCATGCAGACTGCGATGTAGCGATGTCGGTAAAGGATCACTGGTGGCACGAAGCGCGCGACGCGGCCTCGGCTGACTGTCCGCCGGAGGAAATGGGCGCGGAAGACCCGCTGTTCATCCTCTATACCTCGGGCTCCACCGGTAAGCCCAAGGGCGTGCTCCACAGCACCGGCGGCTATCTGACCTGGGCGGCGATGACGCACCATTATGTCTTCGATTACCGCCCGGGTGAGATCTACTGGTGCGCGGCGGATGTCGGCTGGGTGACCGGGCACTCCTATGTGGTTTATGGCCCGCTGGTGAACGGTGCGACCCAGGTGATGTTCGAAGGCGTGCCGAATTACCCCGATCACAGCCGCTTCTGGCAGATCGTCGACCGCTATCAGGTCAACATTTTCTATGGTGCGCCGACCGCATTGCGGGCCCTTATGCGCGAGGGCGACGACTGGGTGAAGAAGACCTCACGCAGCTCGCTGCGCCTGCTTGGGTCAGTCGGTGAGCCGATAAATCCCGAGGCCTGGGAGTGGTATTGGCGGGTGGTCGGCGATGGGCGCTGCCCGATTGTCGACACCTGGTGGCAGACCGAAACCGGCGCGGCGATGATCACCGGACAGCCCGGCGCAATCGCGATGAAGCCCGGTTCGGCATCGCTGCCGATGTATGGCGTGGTGCCGCAGTTGGTCGATGCCGAGGGCGTGGTTTTGCCAGAGGAGCCGGGCGTCGCGGCGGAAGGTAATCTCTGCATCACGCAAAGCTGGCCCGGCCAGATGCGCACCGTCTGGGGCGATCACGAGCGCTTTTTCCAGACCTATTTCACCACCTATCCCGGCAAGTATTTCACTGGCGATGGCTGCAAGCGCGACGAGGACGGCTTTTACTGGATCACCGGCCGGGTCGATGACGTGATCAACGTCTCGGGCCACCGCATGGGCACTGCCGAAGTCGAGAGCGCATTGGTTGCACACGCGAAAGTCGCCGAGGCCGCAGTTGTCGGCATGCCGCACGAGATCAAGGGGCAGGGCATCTATGCCTATGTCACGCTCAACGCTGGCGAAGCGGAAAGCGAGGACATGCGCAAAGAGCTGGTAGCCTGGGTACGCAAGGAAATCGGCCCGATCGCTACGCCTGATGTAATCCACTTCGCGCCCGCGCTGCCCAAGACCCGCAGCGGCAAGATCATGCGGCGGATCCTGCGCAAGATCGCCGAGGGGGATGTCTCGAATCTTGGCGATATCTCGACGCTTGCCGATCCGGGGGTGGTAGGCACACTGCTCACTAGCGGGCGGGACTGAACCCGCCTGACGCCCTGAAAAAAAGGGCCGGCTTGTGACCGGCCCCATGAAGTTTGGGAGAGGATGCCTAAAAAGGCCCCCAATTTATTGAACCGAATGGTTAATAATTCAATTCAAATTTGCCCTGTGGCTGTTGATATTTTTCAGTTATCGAATTAACTATCTGGAATATATCCATATAAATCGTGCGCATCGACCTCTTCGATCCGGGCGGAAACCACCTGTCCGATACGCAGATCTGCGGATACATTGCGCAACAGCACCGCGCCGTCAATTTCGGGAGCATCTGCCTGACTGCGCGCCGTGGCGCCGATATCGCCGTCCTCGTCTGGCTCGCCAATCTCGTCGATGATGACCGGAATGGTACGTCCGACCTTGGCGGCGAGCTTTGCCGCGCTGATCGCCTCGCACTTTTCCATCAGCCGGGCATAGCGCTCTTCCTTGATTGCTTCCGGCACCGCACCGGGCAGGTCATTGGCCGCAGCACCCGCCACCGGTTCGAACCGGAAGCCGCCGACCCGGTCAAGCTGGGCCTCGTCCAGCCAGTCCAGCAGATACTGGAAGTCTGCTTCGCTCTCGCCGGGAAAGCCGACCACGAAGCTTGAGCGCACGGCGATGTCGGGGCAAATTTCCCGCCATGCTTTCAGCCGTTCGAGCACCTTGGCCTCATTGGCCGGGCGCTTCATGGCTTTTAGCACAGATGGCGCGGCGTGCTGGAAGGGAATGTCGAGATAGGGCGTCAGCAGCCCCTCGGCCATCAGCGGGATCACCGCGTCAACATGCGGATAGGGATAGACATAGTGCAGCCGCACCCAAGGCTGCGCGCCTTCAGGAGTGCGCAGTCCGCCCAGTTCGCGCGCAAGGTCAGTCATGTGCGCGCGCACCTGCCGCCCTGAAAATTCGCGCGCCTCGTGGCCGGTATCGACGCCGTATGCCGAGGTGTCCTGGCTGATCACCAGCAATTCGCGGGTGCCGCCGGCGACCAGCTTTTCCGCCTCGCGCAGCACCGCATCAATCCGCCGGCTGGCGAGTTTTCCGCGCAGTTGCGGGATGATGCAGAAGGCGCAGGAATGGTTGCAACCCTCCGAAATCTTGAGGTAACTGTAGTGGCGCGGGGTCAGCTTCACGTCCATCTGCGGGATCAGGTCCACATAGGGCCCCTGTCCCGGAGGGGCGGCGGCGTGCACCGCGCCGACCACGTCTTCATACTGGTGCGCGCCGGTGACGGCCAGCACCGAGGGAAATTTCGCCCGGATCACCTCGGCTTCATTGCCCATGCAGCCGGTGACAATCACCCGGCCGTTCTCGGCAATCGCCTCGCCGATTGCGGCCAGGCTTTCTTCTTTAGCGCTGTCGAGAAAACCGCAGGTGTTGACCAGCACCACGTCTGCCCCGGCATAGTCAGCGCTCATCGCGTAGCCATCGGCGCGCAGCCGCGTGAGGATGCGTTCGCTGTCGACCAATGCCTTGGGGCAGCCGAGGCTGACCATGCCGACGCGCGGCTGGGTCTGAAGAGTCAAAGGGGGGAGACTTGTCGCCATTGCGCGCGGCCCCTACACCGCATTGACGCGGCGCGCTACTGCTGTTGCGCTAGGATGCAGGAGCACGCATGGGCACGATCAACTGGCTGGCGGTGGTTCTGTCGGCGAATTTCGCGGTTGGCATCGGTATTGTCTGGCATGGCCCGCTGTTTCGCACCGGGCGGCCGTTGCTGGGCGGACATGCTCCAGACGGCACGCCGCAATCGCGGAACTGGTGGCTGGTGATGGGGGTTTTCCTCATCGCTGCGGCCATGCTGGGGCACAGCTATGCGCGGATCGGCGCAGAAACACTCGCTGCCAAGCCCTGGCTCTATTTCATGCAGGCGGGGGGACTGGCGATTGCGTTCGTTATTCCGGCCCTGTGGCTGACGCACAGCCGGAATGGCGCCGCGCTGCGCGAGCGGCTGATCGATGCCGGTTTCTGGCTTACCGCCTACCTTGGCATGGGCGCGGTGTTCTGGGCTTTAGGCTGATTGCCCATGCGCGGCATAGTCGCGCAGCCGCTCGACCACCAGCAGCACAGCTTTCGCCGTATCCTCCTCGTTCCAGGCGAGGACAGACGCCGTGGCGAAATGTTCAATCCCGGCGACAATCAGCTCGGCCTCGATTGCGCGCAGGCGGGCATCGCTGGCAGGAGCGGTAACTTCGCCGCAGGCATGGCGCAATTCTTGCGCCAGAGCGGCGATATGCTGCTGGTGAAGTACGGTCAGGCTGGCATTCTGGCCCATGGCAGCGCGGTAGATTGCGAAGCTGTCACTGGCGATGCGCATCCCTGTCGCGATCCGCCTGACCCAGCCTGCAATCGATTCGGCGTCGCCAAAATCGACCTTCTGCAGCCGTTCGAACAATTGCAGCTGGCTCGCCCAGTCCTCCAGCATCAGAGCTTCGAGCAGCAACGGCTTGCCGGCAAAATGGAGATAGACTGTCGCACGGCTGACCGAGGCGGCCTGCGCGATGTCCTCCATCGCCACCGGATCGACGCCGCGCGCTCGAAACTGTTGGCGGGCACAGGCGAGCAGGCGCCGGCGCGTATCCTCGCGCTGTGCCGAGCGCGCCATGTTTGCCGGTTCCTTGCGCATATTTTTTGCAGACAATGGCCTGGCTCCCCCATCCCGGCGGTATGCTAACCGCAGCGAGGCAGCATGACAAACCCCCAAATCGCTCTCCGGCCAGACTTGCCCTGAGGAACCTTGCCCTGCCGACCCTTGCTCCCCGCCCGGCAAACTGCGATCACTGCCCGCTGAAGGGGTGACGGCGGGAATGGCCAGACAGGCGGCATGGCGCACATGGCTGGGGGCAAGTGGGGTGCCGGTGCTTGCCGGGCTGACGGCGGTTATGTTCGTCGCCGTGCTGCAATGGATTGGTTTCGCCCCGCTGGAGCGCATCGGCCTGCTGCTGTTTGACAGCTATCAGCGTGCCGCCCCGCGCGCCTATGAGCCCAGCCCGGTGCGGGTCGTCGATATCGACGAGGAGACGATCCGCCGCATGGGGCAATGGCCATGGCCGCGCAGCGACATTGCCCGGTTGACCGACCGGCTGACTGAAGCGGGCGCGGCGACCATCGCCTTTGACATCGTCTTTTCCGAAGCTGACCGCACCTCGCCAGCGCGGATTGCCGAACGCTTGCGGCAGGGTGGCCAGAACGGTGCGGCGCTGGCCGCGCTGGCCGGTCTGCCCGATAACGACACCGTGCTGGCCGAGGCATTCGCCCGCGCACCGGTGGTGACGGGCTATTTCCTGGTCCAGACCGGCGGCGGCCCGCCGCCCGAGCCCAAGGCCGGCATGGCGCTCGCCGGATCGCCGCCGCAGGGCAGCGTGGCCCGCTATGCCCAGGCGATCCAGTCGCTGCCACAGCTTGCCCGGGCGGCACCCGGCGCGGGCTTCATCAGCTTGCCGGGCGACGGCGACGGCATTGTCCGAAAGGCGCCGCTGCTCGCCATGGCGGGCGGGCAGATATTGCCTTCGTTGTCGCTCGATGCGCTGCGGCAGGCGCAGGGCGCAGGCGCGATCGTAGTCAAGACCAGCGACGGCAGCGGCGAGGGCGGTGGCGCGGCTGGCCAGCCGGTCTCAGTGAAAGTCGGCCAGTTCGAAGTGCCGGTGACCGGCGACGGGTCGCTGTGGCTGCACTATACCCGGAGCGAGCCCGCGCGGACGATCCCGGCCTGGAAGATCCTGTCCGGCGCGCTGTCGCCGCAGCAGCTGGAAGAGGCCTTTGCCGGCACCATCGTCTTCGTCGGTGCGGGCGCGATTGGCCTTAGGGACCTCGTTTCAACCCCGCTCGGGACCCGCGATCTGGGGGTAATGATCCACGCCCAGGCCGCCGAGCAGATGATCCTTGGCAAGTTCCTCGTCCGGCCTGATTGGGCGCCGGGGCTGGAGCGCGCGCTGCTGCTGGTGCTGGGGCTCGGCATGGCGCTGGCGCTGCCGGGGCTGGGCGCGGTGCGTGGCGCAGTGCTGGGGCTGGTGCTGGTGGCGGGGATGATCGCGGGCAGCTGGTATGGCTTCACGCGGGCGCACTTCCTGCTCGATCCGACCTGGCCGGTGCTTGGTCTGGTGGCGGCATACCTGACCGGCACTGCGCTGACATTCTGGCGCGAGGAGCGCCGGCGCGCTTATATTCACTACGCTTTCGACCGTTATCTTTCGCCCGAGCTGGTGCGGCGCATCGCCGCCGATCCGGGCCAGCTGGAGCTGGGTGGCGAAGAGCGCGACATGACGGTGATGTTCTGCGACATCCGCGGCTTCTCGCGCCTTTCAGAGAGCCTTGAGCCCAAGGCGATTATCCAGTTCCTGATCGGCTTCCTTACGCCGATGTGCGACGTGCTGCTGGATCGCAAGGCAACGATCGACAAGTTCATCGGCGATGCCATCCTCGCCTTCTGGAACGCGCCGCTCGACGATGCGGATCACCACGCCAACGCCGCGCGCGGGAGCCTGGAGATGCTGTCGCGGCTGGAGGCGCTCAACCGCGAGGCGCCCGCTGGCTGGCCGGGCGAAGTGAAGATCGGCATCGGCATCAATTCGGGTCTGTGCTGCGTCGGCAACATGGGCTCGGCCCAGCGCCTGTCCTATTCGCTGATCGGCGACACAGTGAACCTGGCCTCGCGCATCGAAGGCCTGACCAAATATTACGGCGTAGCGATCATGATCGGCAGCGCGCTGGCGGCTAAGCTGCCGGGCTTTGCCCTGCTCGAGCTTGACCGGGTGCGGGTGGTGGGCCGCGATGCGCCCGAGACGGTATATGCGCTTCTGGGCGATGAGGGCATGGCCGGGGGCGAGGTTTTTGCTGGCCTGCAAGCCCGGCACGCGGCGCTGCTGGCGGCTTATCGCGTGAAGGATTGGGCTGGGGCGAAAGCGGCGCTTGCCAGCCTTTCCAGCGATGCTCAGGGCTTCGGCCTTGCCCCGCTTTATGCGCTCTACGGTGATCGGATTGCCGCGCTGGCGGCAGACCCGCCCGGTGCCGGCTGGGACGGGGTCTTCGCCGCGCAAGAGAAATAGGGCGCTATTTGACCTGATTGTCGTCCGATACGGCGGGCGGCGGGGCCGGGGTGCTGGTGGTGGTCTGAGTCTCGGTCCGCATGGCTTCCGATTGCATTGACCCGGATTGCTGGGCGCTCCGCTCATGGCCGCCGCTGGTGGCCTTGACCGCGCCCAGGATGCCGATCCCGACATTGAGCAGTGTCCGGGCCGTGTTGCCCGAGCCGGACTTGCGCTCCGCCGTGCTGGCCGGGGCGGCAAGCGGGAGCTGGATCAGCCGCTCGATCCGCTCGAGCCCGGCGGCAGAGAGCGCGAAAGGGCCAATTGGTGCGGCGCCCGGGCGGGGCACGAATGCGGCCTGCATCGGGCTTTGCAGCAATACGGTCGCTCCGCCAGCCTCGACGGACACCGCGCCCACGGTCAACCCGGCCTCGGTCGCCGCGCCCGGCCCGCGCAGCACGATCAGCGAGGCGGTTTCCGGATCGCCGCGCACCTTGCCACCGACACTGCGGCCGACATTGGGCTCCTCGCGGGCAATCGCCAGCGCATCGGGTCCGACCACCCCGTCGATCACCGTGCCGCGAATGCCGACGGTGGCAATTGGCGTCCGGATCGAGCTTGCCCCCGGCACGGCCCGCCGGCCCGACAGGAAACGGAAGGCGCCCTTGGCCACGGTGGCATCGAAAGCCCCGCCGCGCGCGGGATCATAGACATAGCGATCAATCGTCAGCCGCGCATTGGCGCCCATGGTGAAAGTCGAGCGATCGAGCAGCATCAGCTGTAGCTGGCTGCGCTGCCCGGTCTGCACCCGGTCGGCAAGCGCGACGCGTTGGCGCAGCACCGCAGGCTGCATCTGCGCCACGCCGCCGGGAGCAATTGCCACCTCATTCAGTACGGCGGCGGCAATGCCGACGACTTGCGGAGTTCCCTCGCCAAGCGCCGCCCCGGCCAGCGGCAACGCGCCAGCCAGCGCTAGCAGGCGCAGCCGGGCCGTGCGGTTCAGAATCCGGGTTGCCGCCATCGCTGGTTCCTTTGCCCCGACCTTTGGCTGGGCGCCGGTCGTGCTTGTCCGCAGGCAGTGCTGGCCTGGTCCCAGTCGGCTTTCGCGAAATCGTGCTTCTTTAGCCGGGCAAGCTGCGCCGCGCCGCCCGCCTTGTCGTCGATCCGGCAGAGCAGGCTGCCGCGCAGCAACAGCGCCGGGCCGTAAGTAGGCTCGGTTATCAGCACCCGGTCAAGCGCGGCCAGCGCGCCCAGCAGATCGCCTTCGCTGCTCAGCCGACCAGCCAGCGCCAGCCCGCCCGCGCTGGTTGCAGTCTCGTGCGAGAGCAGGTCGAGCTCGGCGGTGGGATCGATTTGCGCCAGAGCTGGCATCGCTGCCATCGCCAGCGCGGCTGCCAGCAAGGCACGGGCGTGTTTCAATTCTTCCCCGATGTGGTGTGCGGCGGGGGAGCTTGGCCCGGCGCGTTATAGTTCGAAGTCGGGGATTTGTCCGACGGCGGGGATTTGTCTGCAGATGGAGGGGCAACGCTGGTCGTGGAGGGCGTGTTCACTTCTTCCGGCGGCGGCGGCGGCGGCGGCGGGGTCGGTTCCTGTTGGCGCGGCGCATCGGCTACGGGCTCGTTTGCCGGAACGGTCTCTTGCCGCGTGGTGGCGGTTCGCGCGGGCGGGGCCTGTTGGGGCCTTGAGGCAGTGCCACGCGGCATGGATGGCAGGCTCGGAATGCCCGCGCCATAAGACGGGATCATCCCGCCCGAGCCCGGCCCACCGCCCATGTCGCCGCCCATATCGCCGCCCATATCGCCGCCATAGGGGTCGCCCACCAGGCCCCCTCGCGGGCGCTGGCGGCGCTGGGGCACCGGCATCGGCGCATTGCTGATGGGCGCAGGCAAAGTCGCCAGCCGCCATTCGGCCAGCGCTGGGAAAATCAGCCCCTGCAACCGGCCCAGCCCGGAAAGCGAAAGCGCGAAAGGACCAATCGGCTGCGCGCCCGCGCGGGGCACATAGACCGCGAGCAAGGGCCGCTCAAGCGCCACGGTCTGGCCGCCCGCGCTCACTGTGATCGCGCCGGGCACCACATTGCCCCGCGTGTTCGCGCCGGGCCCGCGCAGCACGATCAGCGTCGCGGTCAGCGGATCGGAATTGCGGGCGCCGCCCGTGGCGCGCTCGCCGCTGGCAATCGCGATGGCATCTGCGCCAACCACGCCGTCGACAATCGTGCCGCGGATGCCGATGCTGGCAATCGGTGTGGTGATTGATGAGTTAGCGCTGCGGCTGGGCCGCCCGGACATGAAGCGGAAAGCGCCCTTGGCAACGCTCGCGCTCATCGAGCGGCCTTGCGCGGGATCATAGACGAAGCGATCAATGCTCAGCCGCGCATTGGCGCCGACGGTGAACGTCGAACGGTCGAGCAGCAGGATCTGCAACTGGCTGCGCGCGCCGGTTTCGACCAGGTCGGACAGCGCGACCTGCTGGCGCAGCACGGCGGGTCGCATCTGCGCCGCGCCGCCCCGCGCAATGGTGACACGGTTGAGCATGGCGGCGGCAATGCCGACTTGCGGCGGTGCATCTGCGGCGGCCGGGACGATGCACGCGGCCAGTGTGGCGGCAAAAACCGCAGCTTTGCATGTGCGGCTCATCGTGCGTTCCTCTGGCGGTTCAGGCTGTCACATTCGCGGATTGCCGCGTCCAGCGCCTGCTCCGGCACGCCACGCCCCCGCAGCTGGCCGAATTCGGCCGTTGATCCGGCGCGGTCATCCAGCTGGCACATCACCGAGGCGCGCAGCAGCTGCGCATCGCGCGCCTGCGGATAGTTGATCAGCACGCGCTCCAGGGTCGCCAGCGCATCGGTCAGCTCGCCCCGACTGATCTGGCGGTGGGCGAGGTTTATCCCGCCGGCCGGCGCGGCGCTGGTGCGTGAGAGCGCCTCCAGCTCAGAGATGGTCTCGGCTGCGGCAGGCAGGGCGGCAAGACCCAGCGGCAAGGCGAGGGCAAGGAGCGGCAGCATTTGCCTGTGTAGGTTCATCAAGACCGTCTCCAGACCGAGTATGGCCAGCAGCATAGACCGAGGCTGAAGGGCTTGGGAAGGGCTTGTGCGTTTCAGCTCCGTTCGGCCAGCATGCCCCGGATCATCGGCTGCAGATCGGCATCGAAGCGCGCAACGGCTTCATAGCCGCCAACACGCTCGAAATGGCTTACCAGCTGCTGTCCGTCCCAGCGATGCAGCGCATAGCCGGGCGGGGCATCGCGGACAAGCGCGCGCCCGTCCGGATCACCGGCAGCGATGGGCGAGAGATCGCGCGCGACCGAGGGCGCGGTCGAGGGCCCGACAATCAGCGCGGCGCCTTGCCAGACGGTGGCAATCGCCCGGTGCAAGTGGCCGCAGAGCAGCGCTTTGATCTGGTGGTGCCCGTGCGTTGCCTCGGCAAACCGGGCGATCCACGGCTCGCCGGGGTCCGGGTCCATCCAGTCGATCCCGGAGACCATCGGCGGGTGGTGCATGGCGATCACGGTCGGCCGGTCCGGAGCTTCGGCGAGCCGGGCGGCAAGCCAGGCCGCGCGAGCGCCGCAGAAGGCGCCGCCATGGCGTCCGGGTTCGAAAGTGTCGAGGAGCAGCAGGCGCAAGTCTTCGGTATCATGCACCTGGTGGAGGAATTCGCCAGTGGGGGCTGGAGGCGGGAAGGCCGCTACCAGCGCGGCGCGATTGTCGTGGTTGCCCGGGATCGCCAGCACCGGGCAGGGCGCCGCTGCCAGCGCGGCGGCGAGCTGCTCATAGCTTGCGGCATCGCCGTTTTCCGTGAGATCGCCGGTCAGCAGCAGCAGGTCGGGCCGGTTGGGGCCATCGAACAGCCGCTCGATCACCGCGCGGAGCCGGTGCATGTTGGGCTCGTCGGGATTGCCCGGCTCGAAGCCGATGTGGATGTCGGTGATCTGGCCGATCAACATGGGTCAGAACCCCCTGAAAGCGGGCAGGCTGATGGCGAGCAGGGTCAGCCCGGATAGCACCAGCCCGGCAAGAAACAGCCAGTAGGCGCGGCCCAGCCAGCGGTATTTCTTGCGGTGGAGCACTTGCCCATTCTGGTGAAGATCGCGCAGCATGACGCGGAACACGCTTTCATCGCTGGTCAGCCGGGGCAGCAGCCGGTCGCAGAATTCGGCTTCGTCGAGATCGGAAAAGGCCGCAAAAAACAGCAGATTTGCGTCATCCGGCGCCCCCGAAGGATGCTGCAACAGCGGCAGCACCGCAAGTATCGCGCAAATCGCCGCCAGGAATGCAAACAGCGCGAGCACCAGCAGGGCCGGGGCATAAAGCCCGCTGCCGGCCTGGCCGACCGAGATGGTGAACACCACCAGAGTGGCCGCCAGCAGCATCGAGGCTTTCTGGTCGGCCATCTGGCTGAGCGTCAGGTTGGCCTGCACCGCGGTGCGGACCAGATGGATCGCGTGGACGGAGTATTCTGGTTGCTTGGCTGCCATCAGCGCGCGCTCCAAGGGTTGGGCCATATCTAGGGCCCGGCTGATAGCGCGGCTTTGGATTTGCGCAAAATAGAATGGCCCGCCGCGTCAGGGATGGCGCGGCGGGCCAAGCTTTCCTCCCCAGGAAACTGTGTCGGGGTCAGCCTCGGCTGGCGCTGCCGAGGCGATGATAGAGGTTCGAGTATTTCGAAGCGTCAGGCGCATCCTCGTTGCTCTGGAGATAGAAGCGCACAGCCTCTTTCAGCAACTTGAAGTCCTCGTTGGAGAGGACGGCGCGGGCGCGGGTGGGTTCGGGCATGATCTGGGCTCCTGCTCTTTGCGCTGATTAGGCAGCTAACTGGTTCGCCGCAGCGTTTACGCTGCAAACTGGTTCATAGTGTTGTGCGCGCCGCCGGACTTCAGTGCGGCCTCGCCGGCGAAATATTCCTTGTGGTCATCGCCGATGTCGCTGCCGGACATGTTCTGGTGCTTCACACAGGCGATGCCCTGCCGGATTTCCGCCCGCTGGACCTGTTTGACATAGCCCAACATGCCCTGTTCGCCAAAGTATTCGCGCGCCAGGTTGTCCGTGCTCAGCGCTGCCGTGTGATAAGTCGGCAGGGTGATCAGGTGGTGGAAAATGCCGGCGCGCGCGGCGGAATCGCGCCGGAAGGTGCGGATGCGCTCGTCGGCTTCGATGGCAAGATCGGTCGTGTCATAATCGATGCTCATCAGCTTCGCCCGGTCATAGGCCGAGACATCCTTGCCCTCGGCAGTCCAGGCATCAAAGATTTGCTGGCGGAAGTTGAGCGTCCAGTTGAAGCTGGGGCTGTTGTTATAGGTCAGCTTAGCGTTGGGAATCACTTCGCGGATGCGGTCAACCATGTCGGCGATCTGCTCGATATTGGGCTTTTCGGTCTCGATCCACAGCAAGTCCGCGCCGTTCTGCAGGCTGGTGATGCAATCGAGCACGCAGCGGTCCTCGCCGGTGCCGGGGCGGAACTGGAAGAGGTTGCTGGGCAGGCGCTTCGGGCGCATCAGCTTGCCATCGCGCGCGATCAGAACATCGCCATGGCCAAGCTCGCCCGGACCGACTTCGTCGCAATCGAGGAAGGCGTTATACTGGTCGCCAAGGTCGCCCGGCTCGCGGCTGAAGGCGATCTGCTTGGTCAGGCCTGCGCCCAGCGAATCCGTCCGCGCAACGATGATGCCATCATCAATGCCTAGTTCCATGAAGGCATAGCGACAGGCGCGGATCTTCGCGAGGAAGTCCTCGTGTGGCACGGTGACTTTGCCATCCTGGTGGCCGCACTGCTTTTCGTCCGACACCTGGTTTTCGATCTGCAGCGCACAGGCGCCCGCCTCGATCATTTTCTTGGCGAGCAGGTAGGTGGCTTCCGCATTGCCGAAACC
>JANOBA010000284.1:0-11914 GCA_031411415.1 Novosphingobium sp. | reverse complement strand
TGGCCGAAGGCGACGACGCGGCGGAAGTCGAGGAAGTTGTGGCCGCGATCTGCCACGCAGTGGAAGCGGCGGCGGCCTGATGCTCGAAATGAGGCCTGACTGCGAGCGCTGCGGCGCGGACCTGCCTGCCGAGGCGCCGGGGGCTTTCATCTGTTCGTTTGAATGCACCTACTGCGCCGAATGCAGCGATGCGCTCGATGATCGCTGCCCCAATTGTGGCGGCGAGCTGATGGACCGGCCGGCGCGGGCCAAGGCCTTGCATGCCAAGCATCCGCCGTCAGTTGAGCGCAAGTTCAAGGGCTGACCATGCCCATCCCGCCCCGGATCCTCATCATCGCCGGCTCCGATTCTTCTGGCGGCGCGGGCATTCAGGCCGATATCAAGGCCGTCACCATGCTGGGCGGCTATGCGATGACCGCGATCACCGCGATCACCGCGCAGGATACGACCGGCGTCCATGCTGTCGAAGTGCTGTCCGCCAAATTGGTCGCCGCGCAGATCGATGCCTGCGTCGGCGATATTGGCCTGGATGCGGTCAAGATCGGGATGCTCGGCTCGGCGGCGATTGCGGCGGTGGTTGCGCAGCGGCTGGCTGGGCTGTCGGTGCCGATTGTGTTTGATCCGGTGATGGTCGCGACCAGCGGCCGAGTGCTGGCGAATGCCGAGACAGCCGCCGCTTTCGAGCAACTGATGCGCCTCGCTACGCTGACGACGCCCAACGTACATGAGCTTGCGGCGCTTGGCGGCGATGCAGGCATGGCCGCGCGGGGCATTGCCTATCTCGCCAAAGGCGGCGACGCAGCAGGCGATGTGCTGGAAGACCGGCTGGTCCGTCCCGGACTGCCTGACCGGGTCTGGCACGATGCTCGCATTGCCACGCGGCATAGCCACGGCACCGGCTGTACGCTGGCCAGCGCGATTGCCGAGGGGCTGGGGCGCGGGCTGGACATGGAGGTAGCCACCGAACGCGCGCGCCGTTTCGTGCGCGCTGCCTTGCTCGCCGCGCCCGGTTTTGGCCGGGGCCACGGGCCGCTGGGCCATGCGGCGGTGCGGCCTGATCTGACCTAATGGCCTAGCGGTTGATCCCGCTCACCCAATCGCGTGCCGCATCGCGCCGGGTATCCACGCGCGGCGCGGCGTCGGCAATATCGCGGGTGGCGATCAGCACGGCGGGCTTGAGCGGCGCATCGAAATCGAGCCCGCACAAATCGCCATTAACCCAGGCGAGCGAACAGAACGCCTCGAAGCTGGCCCAGCTCAACACCGCGTTCGCCCCGCGCCGCAAGTCCGCGCGCGCAGTCACCACCTTGGCGCCGCGAAACGAAAGATCGAGCAGAGTGACAGTCATGGTGCCATCGAGCGTGATCAGCCGCGCCGGCAGACTAACGCGCAGCCGGCTGTGGCGGCGACGGCCCGCGCGGGCATCATGGGTCAAGGGCAGGGGATAGGCCATCTGCGCAAGGCTTCGCACGGGAATGGCCAAGATGCGGTTTGGCGCAGCCTAGGGTGAAATACCTATTGTGCGCTCCGGCCTATCTTGCTTGCTTGCGGATCGTATAGACCATGTTGTCGAGCGCGAAGAGCGCAGTCGTTTGATTGACGAAGTGAAAATCGATGCTGCCCGCGCAGCCGGTCTGCAGCGTCTGGATCGCGGCCCCGCGAAAGCCGAGTGCGGCGGCCTGGGCCGCAGGCGCGGTCAGCCCGCCCTGAAACAGGCCTTCGGGTGGAACCTGCTGCAGCTGATAATTCGGGCGGCGGCAAGCCAGCGGGCGCGGACCGGCGATGTGGGTGCGCTGATAGGCGATGGTTTTGCCGACGATCCCGGCATTGAAGGGCGCGGTGGCGGCATCTCCTGCCACGGACCAAGGTGCGGGCTGCGCCTCGGCAATCAGCCAGTTTCCGAGGAATGCGACCGGCGGTGTGGCGGCAGCAGCCTGCGGAAAATGGCCGAAACCCAAGGTGGAAAGGCTGCCAAGCAGGCAAACAAGCTGTCGCATTGGCTTCATTGCTGTCGCTCCCGTCTTGCCAGTCAGGTTAGCCAGATTTGCCGATGCAGTCCAATGCCCCTTGCCCCCGCGCCCCGACGGAGGCTAAGGCCGCGCCCATTATGCTTAGCAACCTCCCCCAACAGCCCGCCGATGCGCTGCTCGCGCTGATCAAGCTCCACAACGATGACCCACGGCCGACAAAGATCGACCTTGGCGTTGGCGTCTACAAGACCGGACAGGGCGAAACGCCTGTGTTCGGCGCGGTCAAGGAAGCCGAGCGGCGACTGGTCGCCACGCAGGATTCCAAAGCCTATCTGGGGCCAGAGGGCGATATGGGCTTTGTCGAAGCGCTGATGCCTTATGTATTCGGCGCAGCCAACCCCACCATGAATGGCCGGATTGAAGGCATGCAGACCCCCGGCGGCACCGGCTCGCTGCGCCTCGCGCTCGCCATGGTCAAGCGCGCCGAAGTGCCGACCGTCTGGATGGGCACGCCAAGCTGGCCCAACCACGCGCAAATCTGCGCTGACCTCGGCCTTGGCATGAAGAGCTTCAGCCACGCCGCCGCAGACGGCACGGCGAACATGGATGCACTGCGCGCCGCGATTGCCGAAGCGGCAGAAGGCGATTGCTTCCTGCTGCACGGCTGCTGCCACAACCCCACAGGCATCGACTATTCGAATGCCGATTGGGAAGAGATTGCCGCCCTGATCGCGGGCAAGAAGCTGCTGCCGTTGCTGGATCTGGCCTATCAGGGCCTTGGCTCCGGCATGGAGGAAGATGCTTACGGCGTGCGCCGCGTGCTCGCCGCTGTGCCCGAAGCGATCATCGCCTATAGCTGCGACAAGAATTTCGGCCTCTACCGTGACCGGACCGGCGCGCTTTATGTGATGATGGCCGAGCCTGCGCAGCTGAAGGCGGCAATGTCGAACGGCCATGCGCTGGCCCGCGCCAACTGGTCGCAGCCGCCTGATCATGGGGCTGCGGCGGCGCGGATCGTGATGGAAGACGCCGCGCTCACCGCGCAGTGGCTCGACGAGCTTGGCCAGATGCGCACCCGCATGGCGCAAATGCGCGAGCGGCTGGCTACGGCAGGCAAAGTCGGCGGCGTGGACCTTACGGCAATCGGCAAACAGCACGGGCTGTTCTCGATCATCCCGTTCACGCCTGAACAGGTGCAGGCAATGCGTGACAAGCACGGCGTCTATTTTGCCGGATCAGGCCGGATCAATGTGGCCGGGCTGACAGCGGGCAACATCGATCAGTTCATCGCCGCTGTTGCCGATGTGACGGGCTGATTCAGCCGGCTTGTGCTGCGCTCTGCTTGCGGAACAGAACCCGGTCTTCCGGGCCGAAGCCTTTGTGCCAGATGGTCCAGCAATAGACCGCCAGGATCGCCGGCAGGCCGAAAGCCAGCTCCGCCCATTCGGGCAGGTATTGCGTCGCCAGCCAGCCGACCAGAATGGCGGGCGCTGCGGCCCAGACGAGCCCCCAGCGCCAGTTGTTGATCGGCTCGCCCAACTTGCGGCTGAGCAGCCAGCTCTTGGCCAGCGAGGCGACCGCGAGGCTGAGCATCAGCGCCAGCGCCGCCACCGCCGCCCGGTACAGGTCGCCCAGCCCATAATGATTGACAGCCAAGATGCCGCCCACGGTCAACGCGCCTTGCAGCGTGATCGTGATTGCCGAGATCATCAGGTTCTGAAAGCGCGCGACATAGATCAGCGCCGCTTCGCTGACGACTGCGGTCGCGGCGATCACCTCGGCGGCAAGCAGGAAGACCAGCGCGCCGGTGCCGCCGACAAAGGCGGGACCGACCAGGCCCATGACAGCCTCGCCCGGAATGCCCAGCGCCAACGCAATGCCGGCCTGCGCGGCGATGATCCAGAAGCCGACCTGGCAGACCTGACGGGCAATCGCCTTGTAGTCGCCCTCCTTCAGGCTGCGGGTAATTACCGGGCCCAGAATCGGCTCGAAGCTGGTCTTGAGCTTCTGCGGCAGGCTGGCGACCTGCTGGGCGACATAATAGACGCCGACTGCGGTGGGCGTCGCAAAGATGCCAAGGATGGCAATATCGAGCCGGCGCGAGAACCATTCGATCCCTTCGGCGACTGACAAAGGCAGGTTCGCCCGCGCCAGCGCGATCAGGTGCAAGGGTCGCGGACGCCACTCCTGAGGCATGCCATAGGAGCGCAGCAGCGGGACGATTGCGACCACGGCCGCCGTCAGGCACGAAAGGATGAAGGCCAGCGCCAGCCCGCCTTCGGGCACGACGAACCACAACGCTCCCGCCGCTATCGACAGCGTCCACGGCTCGACAATCGAGCGCGAACGCACGGTGGTCGCAACATCGAAGCGATAAGCCAGCGCCGACAACGCAATGTCGGTCATGGTCAGCGGCAGGATCGCCAGCGGCAGCAGCAGATCCCACTGCGCATATTTGCCGCTTGGGAACATCGGCGCAGGCAACAGGAACAATGCTGCGGCGGCCACGGTGCCAACCACAAAGCAGATGGCCATGGCGTCGGCCACTGCATTGGCCGGATGTTCGGCCTCTTCGGTCAGCCGCCGTGCAAGCCCGCGTTTCAGGCCGACCGAACTCAGCAGGGCGACGAATTCGATCACCACCAGTGCCGATGCCAGCCGCCCCAGCGCATCCGCGCCATAGAGCCGCCCGGCAATGAACAGGAAGGGAATCCGGGCCATCAGCCGCAGTGGAAAGCCCAGCAGATTGGTGCGCCCGCCTTTGGCAATCTGGGCGATGTCCTCGCTCAACGCGCCGCGCCCTGTTCGGCCTTCAGGGGGCGAGCGAGGAGGTCTGCCACCACGGCGCCCGCCGGAGCATCGCCGGCAAGCAGGCGGCAGACTGCGGCGACGATCGGCATATCGATGCCGCGCTGCACCGCAAGGTCACCCAGCACCGGGGCAGTGGCCGCGCCTTCGGCCACGCTGTTCTTGCCCGACAAGGCTTCGGCAGCTCTCATCCCTTCGCCCAGAGCCTTGCCGAGCGAGATATTGCGGCTGGACGTGGACGAGCAGGTGAGCACCAGATCGCCGAGGCCGCACAAGCCAGACAGCGTCTCCGGCCTTGCCCCCAATGCCAGCCCAAAGCGCAGCATTTCGGCATAACCACGCGCGATCAATGCGGCGCGGGCGTTCTGCCCGAGGCCAAGCCCTTCGACCACGCCGCAGGCAATCGCCAGAACGTTCTTCACCGCGCCGCCCACTTCCGCGCCGATCACATCGTTGGAATAATAGGGCCGCAGCGCCGGCCGCGCGAGCAGCGGGGCAAGCCGCTGCCACTGCGCCTCGCCGCCGCCGCAAGCGAGCGTTACGGCAGTTGGCAGGCCGGCGGCGACTTCATGGGCGAAAGTCGGCCCGGAGAGCACGGCGATGCTTGCGGCTGGGGCTAATGCTGCGGCGACATCGCTCATCAACCGCCCGGAGCCTGCCTCGATACCTTTAGCGCAGAGCACCAGATCGCGGGCACCTGCGGGCAACTGGCCCAGAACTGGCCCCAGAAATTGCGCCGGGACCACCGCAAGCAGGACCGGCAGCGACGCCAGCTCGGCAATATCGCCCGTCGCATGGATCGATTCCGCCAGCCGCGCGGAGGGCAGGAACAGGCTGTTGGTGCGGTGCGTGTTGATTTCCGCCACCAGTTCCGGCTCGCGCGCCCACAGCGTCACTGAGCTGCCATCGCCGGCCAGCGCCTGCGCCAGCGCCGTGCCCCAGGCCCCGGCCCCGATGACGCCGATAATCATGCTTTCACTCCCGCCCCGCGCACCGGCGCGGCATGTTCATCAAGTGGCCAGCGCGGTCGGGCGGAAATATCGAGCGGATCGCTCCGCCCCAGCCGCAACAGCTCAATCCCGGCCCAGCCGATCATCGCGGCATTGTCGGTGCACAGCGCCAAGGGCGGCGCGATGAAGGGCAGTCCGTGGGCGGCGGCAAGAGCTTCCAGCGCGCCGCGCACTGCTTTGTTCGCCGCGACCCCGCCGGCTGTGACTAGCGCCGTCACCGGCCCGGCTGCGGCCAAGGCGCGGCTCGTGCGGTCTATCACGCAGTCTATGGCCGCTTGCTGGAAGGCAGCCGCAATATCGGCATCGGCATGGAGGCCGGTCTGCTTCGCCCGCATCACCGCGCTTTTCAGCCCGGCAAACGAGAAATGCGGCTCAGCGCTGCCCAGCAAGGGCCGCGGCAGCGGCACGGCGCGGGCATTGCCGGTTGCCGCCATCCGCTCCAGCGCTGGCCCACCGGGATAGCCGAGGCCGAGGATCTTGGCGCTCTTGTCGAAAGCCTCGCCCAGCGCATCGTCGATGGTCGTCGCCAGCCGCCGATATTTGCCCACGCCTTCCACCACCAGAAGCTGGCAATGCCCGCCTGAGACCAGCAGCAGCAGGTAGGGAAATTGGAGGCTGCTATCTGCAAGGCGCGGCGAGAGCGCGTGGCCTTCCAGATGGTTTACGGCAATCAACGGCTTGTCGCTGGCCATGGCGAGCGCTTTTGCCGTGACCAGCCCGACCATCACCCCGCCGATCAGGCCCGGGCCAGCGGTGGCGGCAATCGCATCGACCTGGGCCAGGTCCAGCCCCGCTTCGGCCAGAACTTCTGTAATCAGCGGGGTCAGCCGCTCGACATGTGCGCGCGCGGCGATTTCGGGCACGACGCCGCCATAGGGCCGGTGCGCCTCGTCCTGCGAGGCGATGCGCTGCGCGATGATCGTGCGGTCGCCGCCCACCAGCGCGGCCGCAGTCTCATCGCATGACGATTCAATGCCGAGAACAATCTCCATCCCGGCTTTCACTTATAGAGATTGCCGACTAGCACAAGCGCGCCATGTCTGACCCACACCCCCAGCGCATCTGGCGACTCGGCACCCGCCGCTCGCCGCTTGCCCTTGCCCAGGCCGAAGAAGCGCGCGATCGGCTGGTCGCGGCGCATGGACTGGATTCCGGCGCCATCGAGATCGTGCCGGTTACCGCGAGCGGTGATAAAGTGCTCGACCGGCCCTTGGCGGAGATCGGCGGCAAGGCGCTGTGGACCAAGGAACTCGATGCCTGGCTGCTGGCGGGCGAAATCGATTTGGCGGTGCATTCGGCCAAGGATGTCGAGACGCTGCGCCCGGCTGGGATCGCCATGGCGGCGGTGCTGGAGCGTGAAGATGTGCGCGATGTGCTGATTGGTGCTGTCAGTCTTGCCGCCTTGCCACTGGGCGCGCGGGTGGGCACCAGCGCCCCGCGCCGCGCGGCACAATTGCTCAACGCGCGGCCCGATTGCCGCATCGTGCCATTTCGCGGCAATGTCGCGACGCGGCTGGCGAAGCTCGCTGCGGGCGAGGCGGATGCAACCCTGCTTGCCGCCGCCGGGCTCAACCGGCTGGGGAAGCAGGGCACCGGCATCGCACTGGCGGCGGATGATTGGCTGCCCGCGCCGGGGCAGGGCGCGATTGCCATCGAATGCCGCGCCAATGATGCCGAAATGCGCGCAGCGTTGTCCCTGATCGACCACGCGCCCAGCCACATGGCACTGCTGGCGGAACGCGCCCTGCTGGCGGCGCTGGGCGGCAATTGCCACAGCCCGATTGCCGTGCTCACCCGTGCGGATGGCGCTATGCTGGTCATGCGTGCGACGCTGTTCAGCCCCGATGGTGTTCAGCGCTGCGATGGTGAGGCGCGCTTTATTGCTGGCGATGCTGCGGGGCCGCGCGATCTTGCCCGCGACTTGCTGGCGCGCGCCGCGCCGCAAATTACGGCAAATTTCGCCGGGCTATGACGCAGCTGTTCGTCATCCGGCCCCAGCCCGGTTGCGAGGCGACCACTGTAGCCGCGCGCGACATGGGGCTCAATGCGCAAGCCTTCCCGCTGTTCGACGTGCGCCCGCTTGGTTGGGAGCCGCCACCTCCGGAAAGCTTCGATGCGCTGTTGATTGGCAGCGCCAATGCCTTGCGCCATGGCGGCAGCGCGCTGGAAGGCTATCGCGGCAAGCCTGCCTATGCGGTGGGCGCTAGCACGGCCGAGGCGGCGCGCGCGGCGGGGCTGGCGATCGCTGGCACCGGCGAGGGTGGGTTGCAGGCGCTGCTCCGGAATATTGCGCCGCATCACCGGCGCCTGCTGCGCCTTGCCGGGCGCGAGCGAGTTGCGCTCACGCCACCGGAAGGCATCACGCTGACCGAACGCGAGGTCTATGCCAGTGCACCGATGCCTGCATCGTTGGAGCTTGTCGAACGGCTGCGTGCGGGCGGTGTGGTCCTGCTCCATTCGGGAGAGGCTGCGCGTCATTTTGCCGCGCTATGCGATGCCAACACGGTTTCTCGCGCCGCGCTGGCCATTGCAGCACTGGGCCCGCGCATCGCGGTGGTGGCGGGCACGGGCTGGGCCGCGCTCGCCAGCGCTGCGAGCGCCGATGATCAGGCACTGCTGGCCTTGGCAGGCCGGATGTGCCAAGACTTCGCGCCAGTTCATCAGACGAAAAACAGGCCTTGATGCAGGAAAATCAAACCGACGGACAAATCGCGGGGCAGGCGGGCGCGCAATTTTCTGCGCTGGCTGCTCCCCCACGCCGATCCGGCCGCCGTTTGCTGGTGGCGCTGCTGTTGCTGATGCTGATTACCGGCGGGGCGCTGGCTGCTGCCTGGCAGTTTCCCGGGGCGCAGAGCCGGATGCTGGGGCTGATCGGGCTGGAGCCAAAGCCAGTGCGTCTGGTCGAGGCTCCCGCCACGACGCCATCGCCATTGACACCCTCGCCTGCTCCCGCGCCCGTGCAGACACTGTCTCCCGGCAGCCTCGACGCTAGGCTTGCCCTGCTCGAAGAGCGGCTCGCGCGGCTTGATGTTCAAGCCGATGCGGCATCGGGCAATGCGGCGCGCGCCGAAGGCCTGCTGATCGCATTTGCCGCGCGCCGCGCGCTCGATCGCGGCGCAGAGCTGGGCTTCCTTGAGGATCAGCTGCGGCTGCGGTTCGCCGATGCCCAGCCCAACGCGGTACAGACCCTGATCGATACTGCGGCAAAGCCGGTCACGCTGGATTCGCTCTATGCCCAGCTCGATGTGCTCGGCGCCAGGCTGACTGGCGCGGCGCCTGCTGATGACAGCTGGAGCTGGATGCGTCACGAAGTCTCAAACCTGTTCATCATCCGCCATCAGAGCGGTGCTGCCACCCGCCCAGAGGACCGGCTGGCGCGCGCAAAACTGTTGCTCGCGGCCGGGAAGATTGACGAGGCTGTGAGCGAGGTTGAACATCTTCCGGGGGCTGCGGCTGCGAACGAATGGACGGCATCTGCGCGCCGCTATGATAGCGTACAGCGCGCGCTCGATCTGGTCGAGACGACTGCACTGCTCGATTCGCACCGGCTGAGGGATGGCGAAGGCGCGAAAGTGGAGCAGCCGAGCCCGCTTGCCGCCCCGGCAACCTGATCTATCCGCGCAGCAACGCCGGCAGATTGCCGGAAACCCCGCGCGCCTCGTCCATGAAGAAGCGCTTGAGTGCGGGCAGGCGCTGCACTGCGCCCATGCCCAGCCGCCGCACCGCCGAGGGCAGACGGCCGGGAACGGCGAACAGGCGGTTGATCGAGTCGGTCGCGGCCATCACCGAGAAACTGTCGAGACTGCGCCAGCGTTCAAAGCGGGCCAGCAGTTGTGCATCCCCCGGCTCCAACCCCAGCCGCATGCCATCGGTCAGCACTTCGACCAGCGCGCCCACATCGCGCAGGCCCAGATTGAGCCCCTGTCCGGCAATCGGGTGCATGCCGTGCGCCGCATCGCCGACCAGCGCCAGCCGGTCATCGACGATCCGCGCGGAATGCTGGAAACTGAGTGGATAAGACATGCGCGGTGCCGCAAGTTCGACATGTCCGAGGATGTCAGTCACCCGCAATTGCACTTCGGCGAGGAAGGCCCGGTCGGAAAGCCCGGTCCAGCCTGCCGCATCCTTTTCCGCCACGGTCCACACCAGCGCCGAGCGGTGGCGACCGTTTGCAAGGTCAAGTAGCGGCAGCAGCGCAAACGGCCCGGCAGGATAGAAGATTTCCCAGGCGACGTTGTCGTGCGATTTTTCGTGGGTCAGCCCGGTGACCATGGCGCGGTGATGATAGTCCCAGCGGGCCAGCAAAAAGCCCGCCTCGTCACGCGTCGGCGATTGGCGACCTTCGGCGGCGACCAGCAGGCTGCCGGACAATTCGCGGCCATCCTTCAGCTTGGCACAAACTCCGTGGGGCCCGCGCTCGCGCGCGCCAACTTCGGCGCTGGTGTGCCATGCAATGCCCGGCTCGGCGCGCGCGGCTGCGAACAGCGCGAGGCGGATATCGCGGTTGGCAAACATCCGCCCGAGTGAGCCTTCGTGGGCCTCCGGGCGGAAATCAATACGGCCGGGCTTCATCGCCTCGGTCACGGCGATGGCCGCGATCGGGCAGCCGAGCGGCTCCAAGCGTTCGCCGAGGCCGATGTTGCAGAAGAGGTTCCAGCTGGCGGTGGAAATCGCCGAGGCGCGGCCGTCTGTGCCTTCGGCGGTCAGCTCAGCGGGATCTGCCCGGTCGACCACGTGGCTGGTCAGGCCGGATTTGGCGGCGGCAAGCGCCAGCGTCATGCCGACGAGTCCGCCGCCAAGGATAACGAGATCGCGCCTGTCAGTCATCGCGGCGCATCGCAGGTGTTGCCTTCGCCGCCATCGAGATCGAGGCAGCGCCCGTCGAAGTCACCGTCGGTTGTATCGAGCCGCAACAGTGCTGCAAGTGTGGGTGCGATGTCGACGGTTTCAATCGGCGCGGGTTGTTCGAAGCCCGCCAGGCCCCGCCGCCAGAACAGGATCGGCACGCGCCGGTCATAGTCCCACGGACTGCCATGGGTGGCGACATAGCCGCGGGTGCCCGCCGGAATCGGCATCACCGCGCGTTCCAGCAGAACCACCACATCGCCCGACCGCTGCGGATCGAACGAAGCGCGGGCGCGGTCCCTGAGGCTCCAGTCCTGCGGCGAGCCCGATGGCAGCGGTGTCGCGGCAAGTTCGCGCGAAGTGAATACTGCGGCAACCTGCGGATGCGCCTTCAGCCGCGCGACCAGCGCATCGGACACCTTGGCGCGATCAGCGGGCGAAAGCAGACGCGAGATATAGCGATCGCCGAACATACCATCGCCATAGAGCAGCGGCCCGGACGGCGCGCTGATCCCGGTCGTCGTGGTGATGGCCTTGGCCAGTTCGCCCACCGTCAGGCTGGGATCGCCGCGCACCGCGCGTGGATAGGCCTGCTGGCGCTGGCGTTCGACCACATCGAAGCCGCCGTGATCGGCGGTGAGCACCACGACATAGTCGAGCCGGCGCCGGTCTAGCTGGGCCAGCAGGGTGCCGATGGTCTTGTCGAGCTCGGCCATCTGGATGCACATTTCCTGCCCGCCCGGCCCCATGGTGTGGCCGATGATATCAGTTGCCGAAAGGCCGACCGAAAGCACGTCGGGAACGTCATCGTGGCCCAGTCCCTGTTCGTCGACCAGTGCAATCGCCAGATTGGCGACGGCGGCATCAATGCGCGGTGAAGCGGTGAAGCCAAGCGCCTTGCCGCGTTCGAGCGCAAAGCGGCCCTCGCCGACGCTGGTGCCGCTGGCATCGATGCTGCGGCCAAGCGCCGCGCACCAGGCCGGCACAGCCATGGCTGGCGCGCCTTTGGTAATGGCCGCGTTCGCAGCGCGGTTGGCGGCGACTGCGGCGGGGACAAGCGGCAGTCCGTCGAAGGAAACAAAACCGCTGGGCCGCCACCAGTAGGCCTCATCAATGGCATGGCCGCCCATCATCACTACCGTGCGGTCCTTATAGGACACCGCGACGTTCTTGCTGGCGGGGTTACGGGCCTTCAGCCGGTCGCCCAGCGTTTGCGCATTGAGGTGACGGGCGGAGACGACCATGTGTCCCGGCGAACTTTCCGGGCTGGTTTCATCCTCG
>JANOBA010000283.1:0-5467 GCA_031411415.1 Novosphingobium sp. | reverse complement strand
CGGCGCTGGGCGGCGGTGGCCAAAGGATTTGTGGGCATGTGCTTCAGTCCAGTCCAAAACGCTTTGAGTAATCCGCAAACAGGCCTTCCACCCATTCCCGGCTCAGCCCCAGCGGCTCATACGAATAGGGATAGCGCCCATAGCGATCCACGCGGTTTTCCGGCGCGGCCAGCCACGCCTGCACATTGGTGGAAAACTGCGGCGTCACCTCCAGCCCGGCGCGGTCATAGACCTTTCGCACCACGGCCATGGGATCGGCGGCAAGCTCGCGGAAAGGCAGGTGCATCACGCGCGGATCGTCCAGCAAGTCCTGACCCATCATTTTGTCGATGCCCGTCTTCATGCTTTCGGCGATGGCCATGCTGCGCCCGTTCCAGTCGTTCGGCTGCCCGCTGATTGTATCGAACACCGCGGCGCGCAGCGCGACGTTGCTGGCATAGATCTCGCCGATCGGCCGGTGCGCCCAGACGCACAGCGCATCGGGATAGACCGCGAAAATCGTATCGAGATAGCCTTGCGCCGATGGGCTCTTACACACCCAGCGGGTCCGCCCGGTGTTCCACTGATGATGCTGGAGGAACTGGTGGTGGAACTCGTATGCCTCCAGCGCATCGCTGCCCAGCCGCACGCCGAAATCGGCGGTTGGCACGTGGTAATAGTGGAACGGATAGACGTTGCGGAAATCGAGCCCGTAAACCTCCTCGTCCTCGGTCAGCTGGTATGCGCCCTTGTCGATATAGGGGTGCATCATCTTTTGCGCCGGGCAGAAGGCCATCCAGTCCTCGATGATCCGCTGCGCATGGGCAATTCGGCCTGCCGCCACTGGCCCCGCGCCCGGCGGCGGCGAGGGCGAGAGCATGTGCCACGATTGCGGCGCGTGCACCTCCGGGTCTTCGGCGAGCAGGGCATGGAGCAGCGTGGTGCCGGTGCGCGGCAGGCCAACGACGAAGATTGGACGCACGATCTTTTCTG
The DNA here is from genome assembly GCA_031411415.1 of Novosphingobium sp. Taxonomy (GTDB): domain Bacteria; phylum Pseudomonadota; class Alphaproteobacteria; order Sphingomonadales; family Sphingomonadaceae; genus Novosphingobium. The sequence goes on along the minus strand of JANOBA010000283.1, from coordinate 4,495 downwards.
CGGCAATGCTAGGAAAATTCTGCCGGTCGAGCGCGATGCGCAGCCGCGCGGAAAGCATCCGCAGGACTTGCGCGCGGATCGCGGCGAGCCGCATCGAATCGTAAGGCCCCGGACCGTTCGCCCAATCGACGATAGCGCCCAGCCGTGCCTTCAGGCCGAGGTCGGCGAGGCCATAAGCCCCGGTCTCGCGTTCGGCGAGGGTGAGAATTTCGTCGGCGACAAGCAGTCCGGAAACTGTCATTTTTGCCTCGACTTGGCGAACAGTGCGGCCATGCGCTCGGCGAAATCGGGGCGACCCGCACAGCGCAAGTGTCGCGCGGTTTCGATGGCGATATAGTCGCTGAACGGCAGGGTCTCCGCAGAGATGGCATTGGCCTTCATCATGCCCAGCGCCAGCGGGTCGCGGTCGCACAATTGCTGCGCCAGCGCCTCCACTTCGGCGTGCAGTTCGGCGCGCGGAAACAGGCGGGAGATGAAACCCAGCGCAAGCGCTTGCTCACCAGTCAGCTTCTCAGGAAAGAACAACATCTCGCGCGCCTTTGCGCCGCCGAGAATGCGGGTGAGCGACCAGCAAAGCCCCATGTCGCCAGATGCGGCAACCGCGAGGAAGGCGGTTGAAAACCGGGCTTCGTGCGCGGCAAAGCGCAAGTCACAGGCCGCCGCCCAGCCCATGCCCGCGCCCGCGCAGCCGCCGTCGATGGCGGCTATGGTGACTTGCGGCATCGCGTGGAGCAACAGCGAAGCGTTGTAGATCGGCGCCTGATCGTCGAAGCCCGTGGGCCTTGCCACCGCTTCGTCAGTGCTCGCGCCGGCCATGTCGGCGCCGACGCAGAAATCGTTCCCCGCCCCGCGCAGGATCACCACCCGCGCATCACTGGCGGCGATTTCGGTCAGGGCGTCATACAGCCCGACACAGAGGCCAAGGGTCAGGCCGTTGCGCCGCTCGGGCCGGTTGAGCGTGACAATTGCAAGCGCGTCCCGGCGCTCGGTTAGTACCGCGGTCATGGCTGTTTTTCTCCGGTCATCCTCGCGGCTCGTCGTGGCGGCAATCGCCGGACCGGTCAAGCGAGCAGGCGGCTTGCCCACCTGCGCCAAACCGCTATGGGTTCGTAGCAGATATTGCCTGAGAGGCCAGCCTGAGAGGATGATGATGACAGTGCTTGCCGGAGCCCCCAGCGCCGCCGCGCGCGATGCCGAGATCAACGGTTCGCCGCCCAAAATCGCGCCGCTCGCCGAGAATGAACTAAGCTTCGATGCGCTCGAATACTGCCGTAAACTGCGCCTTGCCATGGGCGTTCCTGAAAACGGCCAGATCCCCGAAGTCACCGCCACCATGCTGCGCCATCCGGTGCTGAACGAGGTGCAGACCGATGTTGGCATCATGCTCAATGCCCGGGGCACACTGTCGCACCGCGAGCGCGAGCTTGCCGTGCTGCGGCAGGCATGGGTGACCGGATCGCCCTATGAATGGGGCGAGCATGTCGACATCGGTAAGCGGCTGGGGCTCAGCGCCGAGGACATCGAGCGCATCACGGCCGGCCCCGATGCGCCGGGCTGGAGCAGCCACGATGCGGCGATCCTGCGCGGTGTGGACGAATTGCTTTCGCGCTACCGGATTTCGGACGCGACCTGGGCCGTGCTGGCGGAAAGCTGGGATGACAAGCAGCTGCTCGAATTCCCGATTCTGGTCGGCGTCTATGCGGCGACGGCGATGCAGCAGAACTCGATTGGGGCGCGGCTCAGGCCGAGCAACCCCGGCCTGACTCACCGCTGAGGAGGACATCATGAACACCACAGGTTATGGCGACCGGATCGCCGCACGCATGGCGCAGACTGTTGGCGATGGCCCGCGCATCGCGGCGCTCGAAGACAGCGAAATGAGCGGCGAAGCGCGCGCCATTGTCGATGCGGTGCGCGCCTCCGCCGGGGCGGGGCCAGCGGCAGAGGTGCCCGATTATATGCGCACCATCGCCAAGCATCCCGGCATGTTCAAGAGCCAGATGGACACCGGCAAGCTGTTCTTCAACGGCCTGATCCCGCCGCGTCAGCGCGAACTGGCTGTGCTGCGCATCGGCTGGCTGGCGGGCGCGCCCTATGAATGGGGCGAGCATGTCAAGATCGCCCAGCGCTATGGCGTGACGCCTGAGGAAATCGAGCGGGCTATCGTGGGCTCCTCGGCGCCCGGCTGGGGCGAGCACGATGCAGCGATCCTGCGCGGGGTAGAGGAGTTGATCGGCGATTTCGCGATTGGCGGCGAGACCTGGGCCATTCTGGCGAAAAGCTGGGACGAGGCGCAGATGCTCGAATTTCCGGCGATGGTCGGGCAGTACGTGGCGATTGCCTTCATCCAGAATTCCTACCGCGCACGGCTCGCGCCAGAAAATTCTGGGCTTACGTTGCGCTAGGCAACGGCGCGCTTAGCGGTTAGGTTTGCAGGCATGGCCGAAGCATCCTTTGCCAAACAAGCAGTCTCGCAAGCCGGCGATCTCGTCCGCCGTCACCGCCTGTCCACCCGCCTGTGGCACTGGCTGAATGCGCTGGCGGTGATCATCATGCTGATGAGCGGGATGATGATTTTCAACGCCCACCCCCGCCTCTATTGGGGTGAGTTCGGCGCCAATCCCGATGCGGCGTGGCTTGAAATCGGCAGCATGGAAGGCGTTGCATTCCCCGGCTGGCTGACCATCCCCTCGTTCTACAGCCTGGCCGACGCGCGCATCTGGCATCTGGCGTTTGCCTGGATTTTGCTGGTGGGCGCGCCGGTGTATCTCGTCTGGTCGCTGGCTAACCGGCATTTTCAGCGCGACCTATGGTTCACCCGGGCAGAGCTGCGACCGGCGCACATCTGGCACGACATCAAGGAACACGCCCGGTTGCGCTTCCCCACTGGCGCGGCGGCGCTGAAATACAATGTGCTGCAGAAGGGCGCATATCTCGGCGTGCTGCTGGTGCTGATCCCGTTGCTGATCCTGACCGGCCTCGCGATGTCACCCGGCTTTGATGCTGCGGTGCCAGTTTCGGCATGGTTCGGCGGGCGGCAAAGCGCGCGTTCGCTGCATTTCATTGCGGCCGGGGGCATCGCGGTTTTCATCGCCATTCACCTCGCGATGGTCGTGCTCGCCGGCCCGTTCAACGAGATCCGCTCGATGATTACGGGTCGCTATCGCCTGCCGAAGGAGAGCGGGGAATGAGCTTAATCATCAATCGGCGCAGGCTGCTGGTGGGGGCAGGGGGGCTGGCGCTTTCTGGCTGCGACCGGCTTGGCGGCGATCCCGCTTTCCGCTCGATTTTGCAGGAGGCGGGCAGCTGGCATGAAGGGGCACAGCGGTTGATCGGCGGACAGGCGCTGGCGCGCGAATTCACGGCTGCCGACATGTCGCCGAGCTTCCGCGTCAATGGCACCGCCGATCCGGCCACGGCGGAATACAACGCCCACGTTGCCTCTGGCTTTGCCCAATGGGGCTTGCAGATTGACGGGCTGGTCGAACGCAAGCTCATGCTGCCGATTACCGCGCTGCAAGCGATGCAGCAGCGCCAGCAGATCACCCGCCACGATTGCGTTGAAGGCTGGAGCGCAATCGGCCAGTGGCGGGGGCCGCAGCTGGGCCAAGTGCTCAGCCTCGCCGGGCTGTTGCCGCAAGCGAAGTTCATCGTGTTCCACTGCGCCGACGCGCTGGAAGGCCATCCCTATTACGAATCCATTGACCTCGCCGATGCCTTCCACCCGCAGACGATCCTCGCTCTCGAAATGAACGGCAAGCCGTTGTCGGTCGGCCACGGCGCGCCGCTGCGCCTGCGGGTCGAGCGCCAGCTTGGCTACAAGCAAGCCAAATACGTCATGCGCATCGAAGCCCGCGCCACCCTTGCCGGGCTATATGGCGGCAAAGGTGGGTTCTGGGAGGATAACCGCGATTATCAGTGGTATGCGGGAATTTGAGTGCGTGAAGCCCCTCCCCTGAAGGGGAGGGGGGTAAATCACCCCTTCATCGTCGGCATCACCTTATCGGCAAACAGCTTCATCTGCTTATAAACTTCTTCATAGGGCATGCCGCCGAAGCTGAAGTTGGCCAGCATGTCGTATTCGCCGACCATCGAGACGCGCATCGCGTGCTTTTTCAGCATCAGTTCGGGGGTGCCGATCAGGTTGCCGTCGATGAAGCCCTTGTAGGCCTTGGTCGGCCCGCCCAGCGCCTCGGTCATCTCGCCCAGTGCGACATAGGTCGAATAGCTCGGCAGTGACTTGAAGTGATCGCTGCCCCATTCATAATGGTTGACGACTTGTAGGAACTGCGCGGCGAAATAGCTGTCGGTGTGCTCGGCAACCTTGGCGGCGTCCTCGTGGCAGACGACGAAATCGCTGATCATGAAGGGCGGAGCCTTCTTGCCGTGCTTGGCCTCGAAGGTCGAACGATAGGTGTTGATCTCGGGCATCGATTGTTCCCACTGGCCCTGGCTGAAGCGCAGCGCCTTGAGGCCATAGTCGGCGGCGACTTCA
>JANOBA010000282.1:0-3643 GCA_031411415.1 Novosphingobium sp. | reverse complement strand
GACCAGGCCTGCCATGCCATCGCCGATCGTATGCATGAAATCGACCGACATGTCCCAGACTTCATCGCCCGTCAGGCCGACGTTGGTCATCGTGCCATCGGCCTTGGGACCCCAGCGGCCATCGGCATTGGGCGAGACCTTGTGGATCTGCGGGTGCGTCTGCATGACGTGATAGCCTTCCATAAAGGCCTCCATGGCAAGCTTCCAGTTGGTCGGCAGCTCGGTGGCATACCACCAGTCCATCTTGAGCTTGTGGGCGTGGCGCGCGTCCATGCGGTCCGCGACCGGGCCCAGGCATTCGCGCAATGGTTTGGCGTTATCGTCCAGGTTGATGAAGGCGCAGCCCGCCCATTCCTCGCAGCGCACTGGCACCAGATCAATTTCGGCATGGGCGAGCAGTTCTTCGGTGAAGATTTGCCTGCCATAGACGAATGTGTTTTCGCCTTCCGCATTCCAGCGCCAGCCGTGGAATGGACAGACGAGGCCGTTTTTGGCGCAGTTGCCCGGGCCATTGGCGAGCCGAACGCCGCGATGGCGGCACGAGTTGAGGAAAGCCTTCACCCCATCTTTCGCGCGCACGACGATCACTGACTTATCGAGGATGGTATATTCGACATAGTCGCCAAGGTTGGGAATTTCCTCAAGCCGGGCGGCCATCTGCCAGACCTTCGGCCAGAGCTTCTCCTTCTCGAGTTTGAAGAACGCTTCGTCATAATAGCGCGCGGTCGGGATCAGTTCCGGATTGGTTACGCGCAGCGGAACAGCGGCAAGCGCCTGTGCAGTGGAATCGGCCATGTCTTTCCTCACCCAATTATTTGTGCGGAATAATGTTCCAGCCTCGCTGGGAATGCAATCGCTTGATTGCATTTTTGGCGGTCTCTTAATAACGCCGCAGCGACGGATTTTGGAGTGTATTAGCAATGCCAAGACTGAGCGGGCGCATTTGCCTGATATCGGGCGCATCCTCGGGCCTTGGCGCGCATTTCGCGCGGCTGGCAGCGGGCGAGGGCGCGCGGGTGGTGCTGGGCGCGCGGCGGCGCGAGCGGATTGCGACGCTGGCTGCAGAAATCGGCGATGCGGCGCTGGCGGTGGATTTGGACGTGACCGATGAGGCATCGACCGTCGCCGCTTTTGATGCCGCAGCGGCGCATTTCGGTCCGGTCGATACGGTTATCGCCAATGCCGGGGTTTCGGTGACTGGCCGCGCCACTGAAATTCCCGCCGATGATTTGCGTATGCTGTTCGATACCAACCTGCTGGGCCTCTATCTTACGGCGCGCGAAGGCGCGCGGCGGATGATCGCGGCGGGCAGCCGGGAGAGCGGTCGCGGGCGCATCCTGTTGATGGGCTCGATGGGCGCGCATTCGTTCTTCCCCGGCAGCACCGCCTACAGCGCCAGCAAGGCCGCCGTCGCCAGTCTGGCGCAAAGCATGGCCGGTGAATGGGTGCGCCAGGGGATCAATGTCAACGTCCTCCAGCCCGGCTTTATCCAGACCGAGCTGGCCGGCGACTGGTTCCAGAGCGATGCCGGCAAGGCCCAGATCGCCGGTTTCCAGCGGCGGCGCCTGCAACCGATAGAATCGCTTGATGAACCGGTGATCTATTTCTGCTCAGACGCCTCGGCGCACACCACCGGGACGGCGTTGTCGCTCGACGACGGTCAGTCGCTCTAAATTTGAGGCGATCAAACTAACTCCTCCTCCCCCATCAAGGGGGAAGAAGACGGTCGCCCTATCCCCCCGCCGCCGCCATCTCGGCGCGCAGTCCCGGAACCAGCTGGGGGTCAGCCAGCAGCCGCGCTTCTTCTTCGTCGAGGATTGCCGCGAAAGCTTCGTGCTTGAATGCGAGTAGTTCTTCCGCGCTGAAGGAGTCGCTTTCAGGGACAGTCGAGGCGAGCAAATCGATCATTCGTTCGGCGCCGTGCAGGCGGCCCCACAGGTAGTCGTTCTCGCGGTATGTGCGGCTGAAGAAGGCGCCGAAATTGTAGAATTCGACCCCGCGCAGACATTCCGCCGCGCCGCCCGCGCGCACCGCGCTGGCGTCTTCGGGCGAGATGCGATCAACATTGACCGGGTTGAACTCGGTCATACCCTCGCCGCGCAGCAGCGGCAGGGTGACGGTGTCGTAGAACGGAAAACCGAGGTAGGCGAAGAGGATGCGTCGGCGTAGCTCGATCGGCATGCGCCCCAGCATCGCGGCGATCATTGCTTCGGCCTGCGCATCGGTCTGGCGCAAACCGCGCCGATCAGCCAGCGCAGTGAGGACGGCGGCGGGATCGGTGAAGACACGCGCCGCCAGACCAGCGAAATCCTCACCCAGCGCAGCGCTTGCCTCAAGATTGAAATAGAGCGCCAGCGCGGCATAAACCGTCTCGCGCGCATGTTCGAGCGAGGCGGCATAGTCCGCCCCGCCTGAGCCGCGGTCCTCGGCTAGCTGCCGCGCGAGCAGGCGCAGGCGGCGGATGCGGAAGGGCAGGTCATGAGCGCGCAGGAAATCGATTGCCGCATCGGTCGCCCCGCCGCGCGGCGCGGCAATATGATCGAGCCCGCTGGAGGCCAGATGCTGGCGCAGCCGCGCAGCTATGACCGCCTCGGTGGCAGACCTGAGCTCCGGGCAGGCCGCACGGATGGTCAGCGCCAGTTCGTCGATCACGCCGGCGAGCTTGACCTGGGCATAGCTGCCCCAGGCATAGCCGGCGCGCTCGGCAGCCGCGCTTTGGGCCTTGGCGCGCCAGGCGGCGAGACGCTTGACGTTGGGTCGGTCGAGAAACAGCGTGCGGCCGAACAGCTTTTCAACCGTCTGCTCGACTTCCGGGCGGATCGCCTCGACAATCCCGCGCAGCCGCGTGGTCTCCGCTGATTGGCGCGCCAGTTGCTCCAGATTGTCACGCATCGGCTGTTCACGCGGGATCGACGAAAGCGAGCCAAAGATCACCGCGAAGAAGCCCGGCGGGCGCGGATCGCTACGCTTGATCCCGCCGACCCGGTCGGGCCGGGGATCGATATAGACCAGCCGCCGGTCGATTTCGCGCTGCGCCGGCTTGTCGCGCAGCGCCCGCACGGCATCGGCAAACGGTGCATTGACCAGCACCGAACCGTCGATCAGCGCGACCCCGTCAATATCGCCGCGCGCGGCGTGTTCGGGCATGATCCGCCGGGCGAACGCATCGCGGCCTTCCCATGTCTCGCCGCGTTCGCTGACCAGAGAGTCAATCTCGCCGATTTGCAGCGCCGGAAAGGCGCCGGGGAAACTCGCCGTGGCGCGCGCGGCGAAGACCAGTTCGGGCAGGGCGGCAAAGTCAGCGCCCGGCTTTATCGGCGCCGCTGCGCGAAAACCGATCGACAGGCGATGTTCGCTCTCTTCCACCACTGGCGGGCTGTGCAGCTGGATGGTTCCCGGATAGCCTTTGAAGTCAGTCGTAGTGACGAACAGATCGAGCGGGTGGCCCGGCGGCAGCAGTGGCGGCCCCGCCTCGCTCGCCGCCATGGCGTCCAGCGCTTCTGCCAGCAGCCGCGAGAAGCCCAGCCCGCCGAACGGCGGCTCGAACCAGCGCGAGCGGATGAAGCGAGATAGCTTGGTGCGCACTTCGGACCTTGTTTCCGGCGCGACGCTGGCGGAAATGACATTGCCTGGGCGTCTCAAT
>JANOBA010000281.1:0-19022 GCA_031411415.1 Novosphingobium sp. | reverse complement strand
GCAAATTTGGTCAGGATCACCAGCGGCGAAGAGGTGTCATCCTCGTCCATCAGGAAGCGGGCATAGCTGACCCCGGGGCCGCTCCCCTGCCCCCATGCGATATCTTTCGCAAAAATATCCCGGTGTCCTCGGCCTGCCATGGCTGCTCTCCTTGCTTTTGCATGATGCTAGCTGCGATAAGCGCGGCAACAAAGTCGAAAACGGAGAGGTCACATGACTGTTGCTCGCTATCTTGCCGCCATGTGCCTGTTGGTCGCGCCGCAAGTCGTGTTGGCAAAGGATAGCGCGCCTAGTGTGCGCCTCGAAGTCACCGCACGCGCGCCTGCGTTTGGCGGACGCAGCTTTGGCGCACGCGGCAGTTATGAAACGATATCCGGCATTGCCCATATGCGCATCGATCCGCGCGCACCACAGAACCGGGGAATTGTCGATCTTGCACGGGCCCCGCGCGCTGGCGACGGCATGGTGGAATACGACGTTGATTTCGTCATCCAGCGCCCTGTTGACCCCGCTAAAGCGCGCCGCGTTATGGTCTATGAGGTGGTCAATCGCGGCATGCGGCTGATGCCGATGATGATGGGCGCCAGCTTTAATCCCGCCGATGCCGGCGACGGTATTCTGCAGAACGAAGGCTTCACGCTGGTCGCCAGTGGCTGGCAAGGCGACGTATCTTCAAAAAACCTGCTGGGCGCGCGGTTCCCGCTGATTTCTGGCGTAACCGGCCCGGCTGCAGCGGAGACAATTTTCGACAGCGCCATCGGCAACAAGATTGTGCTCGGCTATCCCGCCGCCAACCTCGATCAGGCAAAAGCACGCCTGACAGTCAGCGCGGTAACCGGCGCAGCAGCGCGGGTGATCCCGGCCAGCGCCTGGCGCTATGGCGATGCTTCCACCGTGTTGGTTGACCGCCCGGTCGACATGGACGCGGGCGCGATCTACCGGTTCGAATATGTTGCGCGCGATCCCCGCGTGATGGGCCTCGGCTTCGCCGCAACGCGCGACCTGATCGACTGGCTGCGCCACGCTGCGGAGCGGCAGGGCAATCCGCTCGCCGACATCGGCTATGCGCCATGCGAGCGCGACGTGACCGACACTTGCGTCAATCCAGAAGGCGGCGCGTTTTCCGCAGCGGTCGCGTTTGGCGGTTCGCAATCGGGGCGTTTTTTGCGCGATTTCCTGTGGCAGGGGTTCAACCGCGATTCTGCTGGGCACAAGGTGTTTGACGGGCTGATCCCCTTCATCCCCGGCGCGCGGCGCACATTCACCAACTTCCGCTTTGCCGAGCCCGGCCGCTTCTCGCGCCAGCACGAAGACCACGGCGTCCCCGGCTTCACCTTCCCGTTTGCCTATGCCACGCTCACCGATCCGGTGACCGGCAAGCGCGACGGCATCATGCAGGCCTGCAATGCAACAGCCACCTGCCCCAAGCTGTTCCACATCGATACCAGCGCCGAATTCTGGCAGGCAGGCGCCGCGCTGGTTGGCACCGGCGGCACCGCCCGCGATGTCGATACGCCTGCCGAAGTGCGGCAATACATGATCGCCGGCGGCGCGCATGCGCCGGGCATGATGCTGCCCGGTTGCCGCTATCCGGCGAACAGCCTCAATTATACACCGGTGGTGCGCTCACTTGTGATGGCGATGATCGACTGGAGCCTGGTCAAAAAGAACCCGCCCGAGAGCCGCTGGCCAAGCCTGGCAAGGGGCGAGCTGGTGCCGCTCGAGGGCTTGCGGGGGCCGGATGTGCCGGCTGCTGGGTTGAGTTGGCCCAAGGTCGCCAACCGCCCCGAAGCCCCGCGCGGCAAGGCTGGCTGGCCGGTTCTGGTGCCCGCAGTGGACGCTGACGGCAATGATGCCCCCGGCATCCGCCTGCCCGATGTCGCAGTGCCCACCGGCACCTGGCTCGGCTGGAATCTGCGCAAGGCGGGTTTCGGCGAAGGCGACCTGTGCATGCTCGCCGGCAGCCACATAGCCTTCGCCGCCAATGCCGAGACCCGCGGCGGCGACACGCGGTTGTCGCTGGCCGAGCGCTATCCCGCACCCGGCACGCGGGACGAGAAAGTGCGCGAAGTGACCGCTGCACTGCGGCGGGACGGATTCCTGCTGGAGAGCGATGCGGCGAAGTTGGCGGGCGCGGCGGCGGCGCGCTAGCTCACCACCACCCGCACCCGCGCGATGTTCTGGACCCGGCCATAGGCGGTATGGGCATCACGTTGCAGGGTGGCCCGAAGCACGGCGAAATAAGTGCCGGGTTCCGCGTAGGCATGGCTGGCCGTTAGCCTGACGGTTTCAGCCGGCACTGTAATCTCCGCCGCATCGGCAAAGTCACCGGCGCCATCGAAGTCCCACTCGGCGGCGACGATCCAGCCTGCGCCGGGCGGGGCTGTGATTTCGGCGGCAAAGGCCACGCTCTCATCCGCCGCAACATCCGCCCGCACGGCGCCATTTGCGGTCAGCGCGATCACCGGCTGGATGCCTCGCCGCTCGACTGCAGTTGCAGGAAGCAGCACTTGCGCATCTTCCACCCGGTAAACCGTCTCAAGTGGACGTTTGCCGTCCTCCACCCATGCGGCAAGATCGCGAAGCGCCTGCTGCAACGCACCGCCGTATGAAATCACATGGGTGCGTGCGAGCGGGGTCATCGGGTTTTCGTGGTGGGCGTTGTCTATATAATACAGCGCGAAACTGTCGGCAAAATCGGTGCCCATCGCCGCTTGCACCTGGCCCCGATACCAGTCCGCCTGCCAGGGGAAACTGTCGATATCCATCAGGCAGGCAAGGCTCAGCACTTTGCCATGGATCCTGCCGCTGATCACGTCGCCGGCAGCATTGGCTGTGCCCACCGGGCCGATCTGCACTGGGCGTTGCGGACAGATTGGCTTGCCCGCGCCATCGCGGAACTGATCCCAGCCATAATAGCTGGGCTCAGCAGGAACCTGATGACGATGATAGGTTTGCAGGGCCAGCGGCCACGAATTGTCCACCCGCACCCGGTCGCCCGCGCGGATCGCCATGGCGGCGACCGGATCGGCGGTGGCGATCAGGGTGATGGTGGCGGCTTCTGCGTGCCAGATCGGCAGAGTCGCGCCGGCAGCCTCGCCGGTCAGTACCACAAGGTGCGCGTCCGTCAGATCGCCATCCCCCACATGGCTGAGATCGAGCCGTCGCGGCAGGCCTTCGCCGGCCAGCGTCACATCAGCCTCGAAGGCAAAGCGGTGGCGGTGGACCGAGCTTTCCGGATCGCCGCCAAGGTAGCCCAGCTGGCTCCAGAAGTCCGCGACATAGCCGGGGTCCATCACCGGCATCATGCCCGATATGTTGCCGAAATAGCCGCTATCGAGCGTCTCGTAAGCATACCAACCGCGCGGCGGAAAGCCCATCCGGCTGACTTCGCGGTAAGCTGCTGCTTCCTCGTCATCGAGCCCGGCATAAGCATCGCCGCTGCCGCCGACATCGACCGCATCGGCAATTTCCGCCAGCTTTCCGCGCTGGCGCAGCACGCGCAGCGCATGCATCCGCGCGGTGAACATGCTGGGGATCGCATGGTTGCAGCCGGGCACGAACGGCACGAAACCGTCCCACACGCCGCTGGTGTTCTGCGCCGCACCCATCGTTTGATAGGCGCCGCCGCTGCCGCCAAACAGATAGCCGTAGGCCCGATGATCGCGGCCATAAACCTCACGCGCCATGACCCGCGCAAACTTCGCCGCCGCCGCGTTGACCCGGTAAGCGGCGATGGCTGGATCAACCCCGGCAACGCGGAAAGCGCCGCCATTGTTCGTCTGCACATAGGCCGCGCCGCTATCCAGCGTGAAGCCGAGATCCCCCATCGCCACTTCGAATGCGATGGGAAACGGGCCAATGTCGGAAGTGACCGCCATCGGATAGGTATTGTGAAAGAAGCGCCCCTGATACTGCGCGGCAGGCGGGAAATAGAACGAAAAGCGAGCATTGGTGCCCTTGAACCCGCCATGGACATAGCGATGCGGAACCGGTTCTGCGCGTTGTTCGTCGATCTCGACGAATGGCTCAGCAAAGTCCGGATCAATCGAGTCCCCGGTCACGAACAGCGGTTTGGGAAATTCCATTGTCCGTGGCCTCCTTGCCTGAACTCTTTCATGCGTAGCGTAACGGTCAGGCAGCGCGCCCCAGGCGCTCTGCCAGCAGCTTTTCGATCATTCGCCGCGAAACCTTGTTGCTGTGGAGCATCGGCACGTCACCGTGAGTCATCTCGACATAGAGCCGAGGCACCTTGAAGCTCGACAGGCGCGCGCGCAAATCGGCCTCTATGGCCGCGAAATCGAGCTTTGCGCCATCGCGCGGGATCACGCCTGCCACCACGATCTGGCCGCGCTCCTTGTCGGGCAAGCCAACGACATAGGCGAGATCAACCCCGGGCAGCGACTGCATTTCCATTTCGACCTCGGCGGGCGAAACATTGGAGCTGGCAGTTTTGATCATATCGCCGCCGCGCCCAACAAAATTAATGCGGCTGCCTTCCTGCACGCACATGTCGCCGGTCTGGTAATAGCCATCGGGGGTGAAGAACTTGTCGCGGTCCATCTTGTGGAGACCGACTGTCACCGCATAGCCGCGCACCTGCATTTCGCCGCGTTCGCCTTCGGGCACCGGCACGTTGTTCTCGTCGGCCAGACGCACTTCATAGCGCTCGGCGATGTGGTCCATAGGCGCACACATCGGATAGCCTGCGGCGCGTAGCTCGTCGCCGTAAGTATAGGGGCCCATGGTCTCGGTCATGCCCAAGCCCCACATCGGCTTCTGGATGGCGAACTTGGCCATGTCTTCCTTAGCAAGCACGCTGCCCATCGCCATGCGATTGCTGGTCGCTGTGCCTTCGGTGCAGGTAGTGCAGCCGCCGGAGCTCCAGTTGGGCAGCAGCGTCATCATCAGCCCGCCCACCCAGAACATCGGCATGAAGGCATAGCCTTCCTTGCCGCGCGGGGTCTCAGCCATGCGCGCAATATAATCTGCGCGGAACATTGCCGGGCCGTGGCAATGCTTGACCCCTTTGGGCAGCGCCATCGATCCCGAGGTGTAAATCTCGATCATCTGGTCGGTGGGGTGAACTTCGCTCTCGATTGCCAGGAGCATGTCATCGCTCACCGCCTCGGCGGCATCGCTCAGCCATGACTGATCCAGGATGCCGGCTGGCAGACCATCGCCGCTCGACACCACCCAGCGCAGGAACGGAACTTCCGCCAGCCGCAGATCGGGGCTCGTGCCCGTCCGCAGGCCCGGCAAGGCATCGCACAGTCGCTCGGCATAGTCGTGGCCCAAAAGGCTGCGCTGAACGATCAGTCCGCCGACATCCGACTGGCGCAAAACCCGCACCAGCTCATTCGCCTTGATCAGGGTGGAAATCGGAATGGCAATCGCGCCGATCCGCGCGATACCCGCCAGCGTTGCCGCGAACTGCGGGCCGTTGCCCCAGATAAAGCCGACCCGGTGGCCCTTGCCCACCCCGCGCGCAATCAGGCCTTTGGCGATCAGTGCCGAGCGCACGTCGAGATCGCGGAATGACGCCGAATCGTCGGGGATGGTATCCGCCTTGAGCGTGATCGCGGTATCGTCGCCATAGGCCGCCGCGGCCGCGCGGATCATCTGCGGAAAGGTCGTCGCCCCGGCTGGCGTCAATGCAGTTGCGGTATCGGTGCTCACGAAAAGTGTATCCTCATCCAATGCGCTTGCTGTCGCTATTGCGAACAGCTATTCACAATTTACCCTGCCATATTTGCTTTCATGCCGCCAGTCCGTAACTGCGCACTATGCCGAACCCGGCCGCATACCTTCCAGCACGATCCGCTCCATGATCCGCCCGGACTCGTAATCCGGCACCGCATAGTGCTGCACCGAGCGGTTGTCCCAGAAGACAATGTCGCCCAGCTGCCAGCGCCAGCGCAAGCTGAAGTCGGGCGAGCCGAGGTGGCGGAACAGCATCCCCAGCACGGCATCGCTTTCCGGTGGTTCGATCTCAAGAATGCGGGTGGTGAAGGCCTCGTTGATGAACAGGCCTTTGCGGCCGGTTTCGGGATGGGCGAGTACCACCGGGTGGACCTGGCTGGGATCATGCTGGGCGACGAAACGCTCACGGAAGATCGGACCGAAATCCTTCATCCGCACCATCAGCGGTTCGACCGCATGCACCGCCGTGGTGCCATCGAGCATCGCCTGCCAGCGCGGGCTCAGCGCCTCGAAGGCAGCCTGCGCGCTCGACCACAAGGTATCACCGCCCACTAGCGGCAGCTGCACCGCGCGCAAGGTGGTGCCCCAGGGCGGGCGGGCGAGCGAAGTAGTGTCGGCATGCCAGACGGCGGTGGCGTGACGGACGGGTGCGAGATCGGCATGCATCACGTCTGCAGCGGTATCCTGCGGCGATCCGCCCGATTCCTCGGACATCGGCGTACCGAAGTGCTGATCGAAGGCCCAGTGCTGCTCGGTGGTGATGTGCTGACCCTGAAAGAAGATCACCCCGTGATCGAGCAGCGCCCGGCGGATGAAAGAGACTTCATCTGGCCGCTGAGCGCGGGCAAGATCGGCGCCGTGCACGATCGCACCGATCGACGAGGTCAACTGCTCGATGTTCAGGTTTGTGGCTGGCATAGGCTAAGGCTCCTCAGGCAACCGGCGTTTCGTTCATCCGTGCGAGCAGGCCCTCGCGCGGCTGGATATATTCAAGCAGGTGATCGAGCTCAGGCACTTCGACGAAGCAGGTCCTAACGTAGCCGGCAATATCGCTCGGCTTGCGCACCTTGAGGCCGCTGCGCGTGATACCGGCTTCGAGCTTCGTCCATGCGGCATCATCAGACACCAGATAGCCGAAGTGGTGGAACTTCAGGACAAAGCCTGCGCCTTGCGGGGCATAGTCGCTGAACACCTCCATGCCTTCGCCATAACCCATGGCGATCTCATACATCATCGCCCCCACCCAGACCGTGCGGGTGCCGACCTTGCCGCCGCAAGGCAGATCGGCATCGTTCTGGCGAAACCGGGTGATGCCAAAGCGCTCCCCGAACACGTTCATCGCGCGTTCGAGGTCATTGGTCACATAACCAAGCTGGAAATGATCGTTGTGCAGCAAGCCCCTCGCCGGATCGAACACCGGCGCGGGCCGCTTCAGCCCCGTCTCCATTGTTGCAACATCCTCTCTCGTTGCTGGAGAGCCTAACACCGCCAATCGCACTTGCCGAGTCCCCAAGCCTGGCGCAGTCTTCCGCAATGAAACTGACCTTTCCCCTGCCCCACCTGATGGAAATCGAAGCTATGCTCCAGCCATGGGAGCGCGACGTCACCGGCCCCGACCAGCTTGCCATGGCACGCCGGGCCGAAGAATTGGGTTATGACATGATCGCCATTCCCGAACACATCGCGATCCCGCCGGACGATGCACACACCGGCCACTTCTGGCTGCATGCGACCACCGCGCAGGCCGCGCTGGCGGGCGCAACCAGCCGCATCGCGCTCAACAGCTGCGTCACCATCCTACCGCTGCAATCCCCGCTCTACCACGCCAAGGCACTGGCGACGGCCGACTGGATGAGCGGCGGGCGCATGCATGTGACATTCGGTCTCGGCTCGATCGCCAAGGAATACGACTATTTCGGCGTGAACTGGGATGAACGCGGGGCGATTGCCGATGAATACCTCGAAGCCATCGTTGCGCTGTGGACGCAGGAACGGCCGAGTTTTGTCGGAAAATACGTCAATTTCGAGGACATCGGCTTCAATCCCAAGCCGGTGCAAAAGCCACATTTGCCGATCTGGATCGGCGGCGACAGCAAGCCGGCACTGCGGCGGGTGGCCAAGCACGGTTCAGGCTGGATCGTTTCGTTCCGGACAAAGCCAGAGGAAGTGCCGGGCAAGATCGACTTTATCAAATCGCAGGCCAGTTGGACCGACCGGCTGCTGGAAGTATCCTATGGCCTCGGCACAGCGCGGCTGACCACCGGCCATGCACCCTCGGGCGACGCCAGTATGAGCGGCGTTCTTTCTGCGCAGCAGATCATCGACGCGCTTTGCCAGCTCAAGGAACTGGGCGTGACGATGAGCTCGGTACCGATCCCGCCGGTTAGCGGGATCGCAGCATATCTCGACCACGCCCAATGGGTGATCGAGGAAGTCCGCCCCAAACTATAGCTTCACGATCACCGTCTTGGTCTCGAGGTAGGATTCGATCCCCTCGCGGCCCAGCTCGCGGCCCACGCCCGATTGCTTGTAGCCGCCGAACGGCAGCGCGGAATCGAGCATCGCATGGCAATTGCCCCAGACCGTGCCCGCTTTGATCCGCGCGGCCATTTTGTGCATGGTCGAAAGGTCATTGGTCCAGATCGATGCACCCAGTCCGAAGCAACTGTCGTTCGCCGCTTTGACCACATCGTCGATATCGTCAAAGCGCTGGGCGACAAGCACCGGGCCGAAGATCTCCTCGCGCACCACGCTCATGTCGGGGCTGACATCGACCAGCACGGTCGGGTTGACATAGTGCCCGTCCGCCGTGGGCGCATCGCCGCCAATCGCCACCGACGCCCCGGCTTTGCGCCCGGCATCGATATAGCCCATCACCCGGTCATACTGTTCGCGGCTGACCAGTGGCCCCATGCGCGCCTTGGGATCGAGCGAAGGACGCGGCACCCAGGTTGAGGCGACCGCTTCGGCCATGCCTTCGATCACGCTGTCGAAGATCGAGCGGTGCGCATAGAGCCGCGATCCGGCGATGCAGACCTGCCCCGAATTGACAAAAATCGCCCCCGCCGCGCTGCGGCCGACTTTGGCGGGATCAGCATCCGGCATCACCAGCACCGGCGACTTGCCGCCCAGCTCAAGCGTGACGCGCTTCAGCGTTTCGGTGGCATTTCGTCTAATCAGTTTGCCGACTTCCGTCGATCCGGTGAAGGCGACCTTATCGACATCGGGATGCTTGACGAGGTAATCGCCCGCCGTCTCGCCCATGCCGGTAACGACGTTGAGCACACCGGCCGGAAAGCCTGCTTCCGCCACCAGTCCGGCAAGATATAGCGCCGTCAGCGACGTCTGCTCGGCGGGCTTGAGCACCAACGTGCAGCCTGCCGCCAGCGCCGGGGCCAGCTTCTGGCAGGCCATCAGCAGCGGAAAATTCCACGGCACGATCTGCACGCAGACACCCACCGGCTCTTTCACCGTATAGTTGAACACCGCGCCGGCCGGCATGGCATAGGGCTGCATAACCTCGCCGCCGACTTTGCCTGCCCAGCCCGCCATATAGCGCAAGTGCCCCGCCGCCATCGGAATGTCGCCCGCCAAGGCCATGCTGCGCGGCTTGCCATTGTCGATGGCTTCCAGCTCGGCCATCTCGCCGGCATTGGCCTCGATCAGATCAGCGAGCCGCTGGATAATCCGCTCGCGCGCCATTGGTGCCAGCCCGCTCCAGCGCGCATCGTCAAACGCCGCGCGGGCGGCGGCAACGGCGCGGTTGATGTCGGCTTCAGAGGCATCGACAAGTCGCGCCACTTCCTTGCCCGATGAAGGGTCCTCGACCGGAATCGTCTTGCCGTGGCTGGAGTCGACCCATTCGTTGCCGATGAACAGCTGAGGCTTGCGGGCAAGGAACGCCGTGGCCGCAGCCGAATAGGCGTGTTGGTCCAGGCTGATGGCGGCCATATCGTTCATCGGGCTTGTCCTTGTGTGCATACGGAATATTGCGGCCCGCGATAGCCAACGGAAATTTCCGGTCAATGCATATCATGCAGCGCATTACACGCGGGGCCAAACGCGCTGGCGATCCCTGCCCTCTCTCCGCTTGCCTTTTCTGACTTTGTAAGAGAGTGAACGCCAGTCGGCGGCATCGCTCAAGGTGCAGCAAAGATTCGAAAACCTTTGGAAGAGGACCTCGCAAAATGACGGATATTCTGGGCTACAAGGGCAAGCGCGTCGTGGTCAGCGGCTGCTTTTCGGGCATGGGCGAGGCAACGGCCAAGATCCTGCTCTCGCTGGGCGCCGAGGTCCATGGATTCGACTTCAAGGATGTCGACCTGCCGCTCGCCTCGTTCAACAAGGTCGATTTGCGCGACGCCCCGAGCATCGAAGCCGGCGTTGCGGCAGTCGGCGGCAAGATCGATGCCCTGTTTAACTGCGCGGGCCTGCCTGGCGGCGGCGGCTTTCCGCCGATGGACACCTTCAAGGTCAATTTCGCCGGCACCCGCCATGTGACCGACTGCGTGCTGGGACACATGGGGCCCGGCGGCGCGATCATCTCGATTTCCTCGACCGGTGGTCTCGGCTGGAGCCGCCGCATCCCGGTGCACATGGGCCTGTTGCAGACCCAGGGCTTTGATGGCGCGGTCGCCTGGGCCGAAGCCAACATGGATCAGGTTGGCGAAGGCTATGCTTTCTCCAAGGAAGCCGTGATCGTGTGGACCCAGTTCATGGGCGCGCACCTGATCAAGAAAGGCATCCGCATCAACTGCTCGCTACCCTCGCCGACGCAAACGCCGATGATGAAGATCTTCCACGAGACCTCGGGCAAGGCCGTGGTCGACGCCGCCGCAGAACCGCTCGGCCGCTATACCACTCCTGCCGAACAGGCCGGTCCGCTGGTGCTGATGTGCAGCGATGCCGCCGGCGTGGTCAACGGCGTGGTGCTGCCGGTTGATGGCGGCTTCATGGGCGGACTGAGCACCGGCCAGGTGGATATCAGCAAGATGATGGGCGGCGCGGCGGCGGCGGGCTGAAGCTGAACACCAGCCAACCGCTCCGCGCATCCATGGGCCGCCTGCCCGGCTTAGAGGCACTGCGCTTCTTTGCCGCGCTGTGCATTCTGCTGCTCCACACCCGCGCGGTGTTCGGCGGCGCGCGGGTGTTTGGCCATGGCTACCTCGCGGTCGAGTTTTTCCTGATGCTCTCGGGCTTCCTGATGGCCTATGCTCAGGAAGCCCGCATTTCCGAACCTGCTGGATTCATGGTCAAGCGCTACAAGCGGCTGTGGCCAACGATGGCGCTGGGCGGCATGATCGGGCTGCCCCGGCTCTATCTAAAAAGCGCCGGGATCGGTCAATTCCTCGCCACGACGCTCGCTAACATGGCGCTGATCCCCGCCTGGTGGGCCAAATTCGTCTTCGCTCTCAACATCCCGGCATGGACAATCTTCTACGAACTGGTGGCCAACACGCTGCATGTATTCGTGTTTCGCCATCTCAAACTGTGGATGATCGGCCTTGCGATTGCACTGCTGGCGCCAGTCATGGTCTGGATCGGCACCAGTTGGGGTTCGTTCGATGTCGGCGCGAAACCGGCCGATTTCCTTGCCGGATTGCCGCGCATTCTCTTTGCCTACCTGATCGGCGTCGCGCTCGGGCGGTTGTGGCGCGGCGGCTCGCCAATCCCGGTGCCACCGCTGCTCGCCATTCCGGCCATGCCGGTAATCCTCGCAGGCGCCTGGTGGTTCAAGCTCGACCAGTCCTGGCATTTCGACATGCTGTTCACCGTGATTGCCTGCCCGCTGATGATCGCCGGCGGCATGCGGCTGATGCGCTTTCACCGCGCTGCCGGGCTGCTGGGCCAGCTTTCGTTCCCACTGTTTGCGGTTCAGATGCCCATACTGGAAGGCATGAATATGCTGGGCTTCACAGGCTGGCCCGCTGGATTTGCGGCATTGGCGGGCGGCGTGCTAGCGGCCTTCATCACCAGCTGGCTGGCGGGCAAGCCTGCCAAGGCGGCGCTGAGGGGCAGTTAACACAGCTTAAACGGCTACCGGGCTACGACCTCGCCATGGTTGATGGTGTCTCGGCAACTCCCCGCAGAGCAACAAGTGGTTCAGGCCGTTTGGCAGGGCTTGATGCACTGCGCGGCATCGCCGCCCTGTGCATCGTCAGCTTCCATGCGGTTTATACCTTCGGCGACTATCCCAGTCCGCCGGGCAAGGGCTACCTTGCGGTCGACTTCTTCTTCATGCTCAGCGGCTATGTCATGGCGCGGACTTATGAGCGCCGGCTGGCAGAAGGATATGGCACGCGGCGCTTCATGCTGACGCGCTACAGGCGGCTGTGGCCAGTGCTGTCGCTGGGAACATTGCTGGGTGCGCCGCTGCTGATCGTCGAACTCGGTGGCCTTCAACATGCCTGGCTGGTCATCCTCGCCAACTTCCTGCTGCTGCCGGCAGTTGCAGGGCAATTGATCTTTCCTGCCAATGGCCCCGCCTGGTCAATCTGCTTTGAACTGCTGGCGAACCTGTTTCATGGCCTGATCTTGTGGCGCTGGAGCACCGGCAGGCTCGCCGCGCTAATGGCGGGCATGGCTGCGATCATGGTCTGGATATCTCTCCAATTCGGCAATTTCGGTGTTGGTCCGCATAATTTTGACTGGTTCGGCGGAATCCCCCGCGTGCTGCTTTCCTACACCGCCGGCATCATCATGTGGCGCTGGTGGCAAGATCGCCCGTCCATCGCCGTCCGACCGACCATCGCATTTGCCGCAATGCCTGTGCTGCTGATCGCCAGCCTCGCTTTCGACGCACAAAGCTGGCTGTGGGACATGGCCTTCGTGGCGCTCGTCTGCCCGCTACTGATTGCCGGCGGGCTCGCCTGGCGTGGCGATCACTGGCTGGCGCGCTGGTCGGGTATGGTCTCGTTTCCGCTCTATGCGGTGCACCAGCCGATGCTGAGCTGGGCACAGGGCCTAGGGATGAACCTGGGCGCCGGTGTAGCCTTGGCGCTGCTGGTTGCGGCGTATATCACGCTCAAATTCGATTCGGGCGCAAAGCCAGCGGCGCCCCGCGCGGTCGCGGCAGGCTGATTGTTCCTGGCCCAACACGGGAAGCCGCAATTGACCGATCCAGTAATCTACGAAGCCGATGCAGATGGCATCGTCACCCTGACGCTCAACCGGCCTGAAACGCGCAATCCGCTGACCGACGCCGATATGTTGGAGGCCATCCTTGCCGCCATCGCCCGGCTGGATGCTGATGAGAGCGCGCGGGTCGCCATCCTTACAGGTGCGGGTAAGGCCTTTTCGTCGGGCGGCAACATGCATGCCATGCGCACCGGCGGGGGCCTCAAGGATGCGCTCCCCGCGCGGTCACGCGGCAATTACAAGCGCGGCATCCAGCGCCTGCCGCTGGCTTTCGCCGCGCTCGAAGTGCCAATCATTGCCGCGGTCAACGGCCCGGCGATCGGCGCGGGCTGCGATCTCACCTGCATGTGCGATCTGCGCATCGCGGGCGAATCCGCACGCTTTGCCGAGAGTTTCGTCAAGATCGGTCTGGTCTCGGGCGATGGCGGCGCATGGCTGCTGCCGCGCGTGATTGGCTGGTCAAAGGCCGCTGAAATGGCCCTGACCGGCGACATGATCGATGCCACCGAAGCGCTCGCCTGCGGGCTGGTCAGCAAGGTCGTGCCCGACGCCGAATTGCTCGATGCTGCACACGCATTGGCCCGCCGCATTGCCGCAAATCCGCCGTTTGCCGTGCGCATGACCAAGCGGCTCCTGTGGGAGGGACGCCATGCCGGGCTTGCCAGCGTTCTCGAAATGGCCGCGCCAATGCAGGCGCTTGCCCATGCCACCGCCGACCATGACGAGGCGGTGGAAGCCTTCCTCGCCAAGCGCAGTCCACAGTTCAAGGGTGACTGAACAGCGGACAATGTGATGTTCAACCTTGCCGTCACATTTTAATGTGATATGCGAGTCGCATGAACACATCGACCATTGAAAAAGTCCGCGCCCTCGTCACTGACGGCGGCATGGCCAAAGCCGCCCTCGCCCGCGCCGCCGGGCTCCACGCCAACACCTTGCGCGATTGCACCGATGCAGGCTGGAACCCCACCGCCGATACACTCGCAAAGCTGGACCGCTTCCTGTTCAGCAATGACGATCGCCCGGTGCTGGTCTCCATCGAGGAAATCATCGACGAGGCGCGCAACGGGCGCATGTATATCCTGGTCGACGATGAGGACCGCGAGAACGAGGGCGACCTGATAATTCCCGCCCAGATGGCGACGCCCGATGCGATCAACTTCATGGCCACGCACGGGCGCGGACTTATCTGCCTGACGCTCACCGGCGAGCGCATCGAACATCTCGGGCTCGATCTGATGAGCCGCCACAATGGCACCCGCCATGAAACCGCCTTCACCGTCTCGATCGAGGCACGCGAAGGCGTAACCACCGGCATTTCCGCAGCCGACCGTGCGCGGACTGTCAGCGTTGCCATCGATGGCAGCAAGACCAAGGATGATATAGTCACCCCCGGCCACGTTTTCCCGCTGCGCGCGCGCGACGGCGGCGTGCTGGTCCGCGCCGGGCACACCGAAGCCGCATGCGACATCTCGCGCCTCGCCGGCCTGAATCCTTCAGGCGTCATCTGCGAAATCATGCGCGATGATGGCACCATGGCGCGGCTCGACGATCTCGTCGGCTTCGCCCGGATACACGACCTCAAGATCGGCACGATCCGCGATCTCATCGCCTATCGCCGCCGGCATGACCGTCTGGTTGAGAAGCGCGCCGAGATCACCTTCACCAGCCGCTGGGGCGGTGATTGGCGCGCCTGCACCTTTTACAACAAGGCCACCGGCGACGAGACCATGGCCTTGGTCAAAGGCAAGATCGATCCGGCCGGGCAAAGCCTGGTGCGGATGCACACGCTCTCGATTTTCGCAGACATCTATGGCGAAGAAAGCGACCGATCGGACCTTCTGCACCGTTCGATGGAAATCATCGGCGAACATGGCTCGGGCGTGATCGTCGTAATCAATCGCCCGATGCAGCAACGCATGACCCGCACCATCGAAATCAAGAACAGCGTCCGCGCTGGCGGCGAAGTGCCGATGGAAGAAATGCGCGATTACGGCGTCGGAGCACAGATTCTGGCCGAACTCGGCGTGCACGACATGGTACTGCTGACCAACACCCATCACACGCTTGTCGCGCTGGAGGGCTATGGCCTGTCCATCGTCGGCGAGCAGCACATCGATTGAGGAACACGAACATGGCAAAGATCCTCATCATCGAAGCCCGCTTCTATGACCACTTGAACGACATGCTGATCGCCGGGGCCAAAGCCGCGATCAAGGCTGCGGGCCATAAGGCTGAAGTCATCACCGTGCCCGGTGCGCTCGAAATTCCCGGCGCTATCGCGCTGGCGGATCAGAGCGGAGACTATGCTGGCTATGTCGCCATCGGCGTGGTCATTCGCGGCGAGACCTATCATTTCGAGATCGTCGCCGGCGAGAGCGCACGCGGGATCATGGCCTTGACCATGGACGGCCTCGCCATCGGCAACGGCATCCTGACGGTCGAAAACGAAGCCCAGGCGCTGGTCCGCGCTGACCCCGCGCAGAAGGACAAGGGCGGCGAGGCAGCCAAGGCGGCGCTGGCAATGATGGCACTGAAAGAGCGCTTCGACTGAACCCAGCCCGGACTCGGCCCCTCCGGACACCGGAGCGCCAGCGGCGATTAACCGTTCGTTGAAACGGCGATGCTAGACCCGGCTGGCCGCGCGAATTGGCGCGGTTGGCGAAGGTTAACCGCTTGGCGATTGAAGCTCTCGAATTCGCACCCACTGCAGAAGCGCCAGCCACCCCAGCGCTCAGCGCGGCGCCGGGGGCAACTGTACCGGTGCTGCAAGTACGTACGCTTGACTGGCCGTGCTGCGCCGCGCCCAGCATCCTGCACAGCTGGAATGCCTTGGCGCGTTTCGCGGCCGAGCCCAATCCGTTCCACGAAAGCTGGTATCTGCTGCCCGCGCTGCGCGGGATCGATGGCCATGAGCAGGTCCAGATGCTGCTGTTTGAATGCTCAGGCGTACTCGCCGCCGTGCTGCCGATTGCCCGGCAGCCACGCTATTATGGCCGCCGCCTGCCGCATCTGGCGAGCTGGAGCCATCCCAACTGCTTCCTCGGCGCGCCGCTGGTCGCCCCCGGTTTCGAGCGTGCCTTCTGGCGAGCCTTGCTCGGCTGGGCTGACAGCAACCCCGGCAACGGCCTGTTCCTCCATCTCAGCCGAATGCCGCTCGATGGCCCACTTCATGACGCGCTGGTCGCAGTGCTGGCCGAACAGGGCCGCCTTTCGGGCCTTGTCCAGCGCGAGGAGCGCGCCTTGCTGGCCGCAGGAAAGAGCCCGGAGGACTATTTCGCCGCCGCGCTCTCAGCCAAGAAGCGCAAGGAACTGCGCCGGCAATTGGCGCGCCTTTGCGAGGAAGGCGCGGTCAACTTCGTGCGACAGGCCGGCGAGGATGATCTGGCCGAATGGACCGACAATTTCCTCGCGCTGGAAAATGCCGGCTGGAAGGGCAAGGCCGGCTCGGCGCTGGCACAGGCCAAGCCAACCGAGACGCTGTTCCGCGAGGCACTTGCCGGCGCTGCAGAACAAGGCCGGCTGGAGCGGCTGTCGCTGACGCTGGACGGACGGCCCATTGCGATGCTCGCCAATTTCATCACGCCGCCTGCCGCCTTCAGCTACAAAACGACTTACGACGAGGCCTACGCGCGCTTTTCGCCCGGCGTGCTGCTGCAATGCGAGAACCTGCTGTTGCTTGATCGCGAAGACATCGCCTGGACCGACAGCTGCGCGGCAGAAGGCCACCCGATGATCGACCACATCTGGCGCGAGCGCCGTGCAGTTGGCAGCATCTCGATAGCCATCGGCGGCAAGCTGCGCCGGGCAGCTTTCGCCCAGCTGCTGCGTATCGAACTTGGCCGCAGCGGCCCCGAATCGGCAGCATGACGACCTTTCCCGACACTTCGCGCGCCGAATTCGCGGCGCACTATCCTGAAGTACCGCATAAATTGTTGCACCAGCTGGGCGTGCAGCCGCTGCTTGAGCTCGAGGCACTGGCCCGGCTTGGCGAAACGCTGCCGGCCGAATCGATCGAATTCAACGCCGGCGAACAGCCCATCGGCGTCAGCGGCAAGCCGGACGCGACTGGCCTTTCCATCGGCGAGACCATTCGCGGCATAGACCGCAGTGCCAGCTGGGCAGTGCTCAAGAACATTGAGCAGCAGGAAGCCTATGCCGCGTTGCTGGGCAATCTGCTGGACGAACTGAGGCCCACCATCGAAGCCAAAACCGGTGCGATGCTGAAAACGCAGGGCTTCATTTTCATCTCATCGCCCTCTGCCGTGACCCCTTATCACTTCGACCCCGAGCACAACATTTTGCTGCAATTGCGCGGGAGCAAGGTGATGACCCAGTTCCCCGCCGGCGATGCCGCATATGCCGCTGACGAGGTTCATGAGGCCTATCACACCGGCGGTGCACGCGAGCTGACTTGGCAGGACAACATGTTGGCAGGCGGCACCGAATTTACGCTGGCACCGGGCGAGGCGCTGTTCGTACCGGTTATGGCGCCGCATTTCGTGCGCAACGGGCCGCAGCCGTCAGTCTCACTGTCGATCACCTGGCGCTCCGAGTGGAGCTTCGCCGAAGCCGACGCGCGCGCCTTTAACGCCACGCTGCGCCGGATGGGACTGCGCCCGCGCCAGCCGGATCGCTGGCCAACGCGCAACCTTGCCAAGGCTTATGGCTGGCGAATCATCCGGAAACTGGGCGCAGGCTAGTCCCCTTCGAGCAGCCACTGATCAGGCCTTGCTTTCGCTCTCTTCGCGCAGTTCGGTTACAATATCCCAGACCGCAATGAACAATGCGGCGATGATCGGCCCGATGATGAAGCCCGACAGGCCAAACAGCTCCAGCCCGGCCACTGTGGCGATCAGCACGACGAAATCAGGCATCTTTGTGTCTTTGCCCACCAGAATGGGCCGCAGCAGGTTGTCAATCATACCGATGACGAACAGCCCGCAGAACACCAGCACCGCCCCTTCCCATACAGAGCCGGTGAGCAGCAGATAGAGCGCCACCGGCACCCAGATAATGCCGGTGCCCACGGCTGGAACGAGCGAGAAGAAGCCCATAAGCAGCCCCCAGAGCAGTGCCGGTTCGACGCCCAGGAACCAGAAGATCAGCCCCCCGACAAAGCCTTGCAGCACCGCGACCAGCACCGTGCCTTTCATCGTCGCGCGTACCACGCGCAGGAACTTGTCGATCAACCCATCGCGCAAGTCAGAGCGGAACGGCATGGCGTGCAGCAGCCGTTCGCCCAGCACATCGCCATCGCGCAGCAGGAAGAACGTGAGATAGAGCATCACCCCCAGCGCCGCGAGGAACGAGAGCGCGCCCTGCCCCACGGTCAAAGCCTGGGTCGCTACGCTGCGCAGCCCGGTGCCAAGGCCAGTGCCGATCGTCGCGCGCAAGCGGTCGCCGTCAAGGAAGTCGTATTTCTCGGCCAGCGCGGCCAAGCTTGGCGGCAGAGCCTTGGTGAAATTGGCAAGGAGCTGGGAAAAATCGATCTTGCCGCCTTGCACTTGTGCATAGAATCCGGCGGCTTCCTGGACCAGGCTGACCCCCAGCAAGATCGCCGGCAGGATCACCAGCGCCAGAATCAGCAGCAGCGTCAGCCCTGCTGCTGCCCCCTTGCGCCCACCCAGACGCGCTGCAATCCAGCGATAGGCCGGACCGAACACGATGGCCGCAACCAACCCCCATAGGATCGCTCCGAAATAGGGCGTCATCAGCCAGCTGAAAACGACAGTTATGACCACGACGAGCAAAACAAAGCTGGCGTCTTCGAGCTTCCAGCCGCTCTTTTGTCCTGCACTCATTGTTTCGTTTCCTGTCTGCCGCGCGTGATCAACCGGCGGGATGATAGAAGTCATAGAGCCACTGCGCCACTGCTGCTGAAACCCCCGGCGCGTACTGAAGATCATCAAGACTGGCGGCGCGCACCCGGCTCGCCGTGCCGAAATGCAGCAGCAGCGCCCGTTTACGCGCCGGGCCGATGCCGGGCACTTCGTCCAGCGGGCTGGCAGAGATCGCCCGGCTGCGCTTTTCGCGGTGCGCGCCGATGGCGAAGCGGTGCACTTCGTCGCGCAGGCGCTGGAGGTGAAACAGCAACGGCGCGTTTTCGGACAGCATTTTCTCGCGCCCGTCGGGGAAATGGAAAACTTCGCGCCCCTCGCGGCCATGCCCCGGTCCCTTGG
>JANOBA010000280.1:0-2905 GCA_031411415.1 Novosphingobium sp. | reverse complement strand
CAGTTGCAATCCGGCTCTCGCGCGGTGGTTCCAAGAAGCGCCCTTATTACAAGGTCGTCGTCTCCAACAGCCGCGCCCCGCGCGACGGCAAGTATCTCGAGCAGGTCGGCACCTACAACCCGCTGCTCGCCAAGGATGACGCCAATCGCGTGCGCCTGGTCGAAGACCGCGTGCGCTATTGGCTCGGCGTTGGCGCCCAGCCGACCGACCGCGTCGCGCGCATGCTCGACAAGGCCGGCATCCAGGAACGCGTGGCGACCAACAACCCCAACAAGGCTGAGCCCGGCAAGAAGGCCAAGGACCGCGTTGAAGACCGCGCCAAGAAGGCCGAAGAAGCTGCCGAGGCCGCTGCAGCTGCTGCCGCCGCTCCGCCGCCGGTGGTTGAAGAAGTCGTCGAAGAAGTTGTGGTTGAGGCCGTTGCCGATGCGACTGAACCGGCACAGCCGGAAGTCCCTGCCGAAGCTCCTGTAGAAGTTCCTGCGGAAGCACCCGTTGAGGCTCCTGTCGAAGCGCCGGCAGAAGCTCCTTCAGAGACACCCGCCGAAGTTCCCGCTGAAGCCCCCGCCGAGACACCGGCCGCTCCCGAAGCAGTCGCCGAGGAAGCGCCTGCTGAAGCAGCCCCCGCCGAAGCACAGCCTGAGGCCTAAACCTTGGCAATTGACCAACCCGTTACGCTGGCCGTCATTATCGGCGCGCATGGCGTGACGGGCGAGGTTCGGCTCAAACTGTTCGGTGAAGGCGTGGTGGCGCTGAAGCGGCACCGCGCGTTTAACGATTCTGGCAACGGCGGCTCACTGACAGTTGAAAAGCTGAAAGACGACGGAAAGGGCGGGGCGATTGCCCGCTTTGCCGAAGTTGCGGACCGCAATTCCGCCGAAGCGCTGCGTGGCACCACGCTGACTATCCCCCGCTCGGCCCTGCCGCCGCTGGGCGAGGGCGAATACTATCACGCAGACTTGATCGGGCTCTCTGCCGTCTCCACCGATGGCGAGGCACTGGGCACTTGCATCGCAGTCGACAACTTCGGCGCAGGCGATGTGATCGAGATCGAGAGACCGTCCGAGAATGGCAAGCCCGGCAAGCGCTTCATGGTGCCGATGAAGGCAGAAGCCGTTCCGGAATGGACGGAAACGGGCATTGTGATTGACGCAGCCTGGGTCGAATAGTATATACATCGAGTATATACGGAGATTCGCCATGAATGACCAGTACAAGGGCAAGACGTTCAAGTCGGGCAATTCGGTGGCGCTGCGCCTGCCGAAGGGACTGGGCGTTCCCGAAGGTTTGGAGGTCAACCTGGTCAAGGAAGGGCCGATGACATTCAGGGTCGAGCCACTCGAGAAGCCCCGGCAAAAGATTGATATCAGCGGGTTTGCCGGCAAAGCTCCCGGAATCAAACTCGCCCCGCGCGAAGATTTCGAGGAGCGGCCCAGCACAATCGCGGCGCGCAAGGCGGCGGGAACGGCGTGATCCGCTATCTGATCGATGCCAATTCCGCCGTCTATGCGATGGATATCGGCAACGAGGGACTCAAAGCCCGGATAGCTGACACCGACGCGGGTGAGATCGCGATTTCGGTAATCAGCTATGCCGAAGTTGCCTATGGCACCTATGTGGGCAAACCGCCTTCGTCCAAAGTGCTTGAAGCATTCATTGCCGCCATACCCATGGTGCCCTTCGACGAATCGGCTGCGCGCAAATATGCCATGCTGCCATTCAAGCGCGCGCGGTTCGATTGGCTACTGGCGGCGCATGCCTTGAGCATCGGGGCCACGGTGGTGACGAACAATGAGGCGGACTTTGCCGATGTACCGGGGCTGATGGTTGAGAACTGGACCGAGTGAATGACCTTCACCGCCGCCGTCATCACGCTCTACCCAGAGATGTTCCCCGGCCCGCTGGGCATCAGCCTTGCCGGACGCGCCCGTGCGGAGGGCAAGTGGTCGCTTGAGGCGATCCAACTGCGCGATTTCGCCGCCGACAAGCATCGCACCGTTGATGACACCCCGGCAGGCGGCGGCGCGGGGATGGTGCTCAAGGCCGATGTGCTGGCCGCTGCCGTCGACCATGCCAGTGCCCTCCATCCCGGCAGCCCCATCATCGCCATGACACCGCGCGGCAAACCGCTGACGCAAGCGCGCGTACGCGCGCTCGCAGCCGGCCCCGGCGTCATCATGCTGTGCGGCCGCTTCGAGGGATTCGATGAGCGGATTTTCGCTGCGCGGGCCATCGAGGAAGTCTCGATCGGCGACATTGTCCTGTCCGGCGGCGAGCCGGCGGCGCTGATGCTGCTCGACGCTTGCATTCGGCTGCTTCCCGGCGTAATGGGCGCCCCTTCCAGTGGGGCAGAGGAGTCGTTCGAGAACGGCCTGCTTGAGTATCCTCACTATACCCGCCCGGTAGAATGGGAGGGACGCACGATCCCCGAAGTGCTGCGATCAGGGGATCATGCGAAGATCGCGGAATGGCGCAAGCGTCAGTCCGAGATCGGCACACGGTCACGCAGGCCGGATCTTTGGGAGCGCCACGACGGCGTTCGGGTCCAGTCTGCCTCTGGCGCGCGGCGTGAAAAGAAGGACTTGGACCAGTGAATCTGATCCAGCAGATCGAAGCCGAGGAAATCGCCAAGGCGCTTGCCCGGCCCAATGCCCTAATCCCCGAATTCCGCGCCGGCGACACGCTGCGCGTTGGCGTGCGCGTCGTCGAAGGCGAGCGCACCCGCGTTCAGGCTTATGAGGGCGTGTGCATCGCCCGCTCGAACAAAGGCATCGGCAGCAACTTCACCGTGCGCAAGATGAGCTTTGGCGAGGGCGTCGAGCGCGTCTTCCCGCTCTATTCGCCGAACATCGAGAGCATCACCGTGGTGCGCCGCGGCGTCGTGCGGCGTGCGAAACTCTATTACCTG
>JANOBA010000279.1:0-3217 GCA_031411415.1 Novosphingobium sp. | reverse complement strand
TGACCGAGGCTTTGGATCTAGATTTCGACGGGCTGGGGCCACAACTGGCGCGGTTGCGGCTGATCCAGCCGTCGGCTGCGCTGATCGCGGTCACGCTGGTTCTGGCGGCGGGGGCCCTGGCTTGGCAGGTTATCCCGGCGCGGCCATTGGCTGTGGTCGAGCGTGAACCCTTTTATGCCTTCCCCAGCCAACTCAGTGACTGGACAGCCTCAGCGCCCCAGCAGTTGGATGCCCAAACGGCCAAGGTGCTGGCAGCCGATGACTATCACGCGGTCACATTGACCAAGCCGGGAGAGGCATCGGTCGATTTCTTCACGGCGTGGTACCGCGACCAGATGGACGGCGGCACCCATTCGCCGACCATCTGCCTTCCCTCCGCCGGCTGGGAGATTTCCGGGCTTACGCAGATCGACGCGCCTGCAGATGCACAGGGCGCACCCTTCACGCTAAACCGAGCCTTCATCCAGAAGGGGCTGGACCGGATGGTGGTGTATTATTGGTACGACCAGCAAGGCGTGCGGACGGCGTCGTCGTACTACGCCAAACTGCTGATGACCTTCAGCAAAGTGAAAGACGGCCGCAGCGACGGTGCCATCGTCCGCCTGATCACCCCGATTGCACGGGGCGAGAGCGACGCGGTAGCGGAAGAGCGGCTGAAGGACGCGCTGAGGGCAGTGGCGGTGCCGTTACCGCGGTTTGTGCCGGGGGCGTAAGTGGCATTGAGGGTCTTTTGATATCTGTCAAACCACCCTCAATCACATTTCACATAGATAGATTGTTCCAATTTATTGGGAGTACATCCCTTTCGTTCACAACTTTGCCACAACCTCGCCATGGCAAGAGCGCGGGAGTGGGCTCTGCTTCAAGTGGGGCGATAGGTTAGGTTGACCGTCATCACATGCCCTGCGGACCTATTTGAGGGCAACTATGACGGCAGATTTGAGCGCATCGGCTGGCACTGGTCTTACTGACCCTAGTTTGGCGTTTGGTTTGACGGGTGTGTCTGACTGGTCGACGCAGATGCCGTTTCTGGATTTGATGAAAACCTCGCGGCCCTGGATCGGGCACAATGGCAACATCTGGAGCGCAATGACTACGGATCAGTTGGCCAGCGGAGGTTATCTGGATGCGGATGGGTGGCCGACGCAGATTCCTGGAGGGTTGACCTCAATCGGCACGGTCTGGGACTGGGGAAGCAGTGCTACCGATCCTGCGGCTGCTGCGTCGCGGGCGGGGATATATGTCCTGACCTATGAGGGCGAGGGTACGCTGCAATTAGCGGGAGACGCGACGATCATCAGCTCGGGGCCTGGGCGGATCGTGTTCCAGAGTATGACCGGCAACACATTGCAACTGAACATCAAGTCGACCGATCCCAGTCACAGCGGCAATTATTTGCGTGACATCGAGATCGTGCCGCAGAAATACGAAGCACTTCATGACGCTGGGGAGATTTTCAATCCTGAGTGGCTCTCACTTGTACAAGACGCGCGGGAGTTGCGCTTCATGGAGTGGATGAACACCGATGATGGTGTGACAACGCCGCATTGGGCGGATAGACCCCAGGTCGGCGACGCGAGCTGGGCCGCAGCAGGTGGTGTGCCGGTCGAGGTAATGGTGCAGTTGGCCAACCAGACCGGGACCGAGCCTTGGTTCAACATGCCGACCGGGGCGGATGCTGACTACATCCGCAATTTTGCAACCTATGTGCACGATCACCTCAACCCGGCCCTCAAGGCCCATGTCGAATACAGCAATGAGATGTGGAACTGGGCATTCGAGCAGACAAAATGGCTTGGGCAGCAGGCGAAGACAGTCTGGGGATCAAGTGATGGAGCAGCTTGGCTTGATTACGCAGCGATGCTTGCGACCAAGTCGGCGCTGATATGGGATGATGTTTTCGGTGCTGATGCTGATACGCGTGTCGAAAACGTAATGGGCACGCAGAACTCCAATGCTTGGATGTCTGGCCGTCTGCTGACGGCGCCGCTTTGGAAGAGCATTGACCCGTCGGGCTATGTAGACCCATCTTCTGTGTTCGACTCCCTTGCCGTCAGCACCTATTTTGGCAGCACGACGATGGCGGATGCCACGATGCGGACAGAGTTTTTGGCCGTACTGAAGACCCCGGGGGTGGATGCCACGGCTTGGCTCGCGGCCAAGCTGATGGATCCGGGCTATTCGCAATCCATTCCACAGATTAAGGCATATTGGGCGGCCAACAAGGCGGTAGCGGACAAATACGGTCTTGATCTGGTGGCCTATGAGGGCGGTCAGCATGTGCTGCAAAGCTTTGCCATCAGCGGCATGAGCGATGCTGACCTTGCGACGCTGACGACATTCCTGTCAGGCTTTGTGCGGTCTCAGGCTATGGCGGAGTTGTACCATGAGCTCTGGACCGCCTGGGCCGCAGTGAGTGACGGTCCCTTCATGCAATACGGTGATGTTTCGCAGGCCAGCAAATACGGCGCCTGGGGCATCTTCTCTGCACTAGGCGACCACAATCCGCGGGCGGATCTGCTGATGGATCTGAACGCGCATTCGGCCTCGTGGTTCGGATCGGGGGGAGGGGAGCAGTACCAGCAGGGTGTCATCAAGGTCGCGGGTGACAAAGGCGAGACGCTAACGGGGACAGATAAAGACGACTTCCTGATCGGGGGCACTGGCCGGGACGTCATCGTCGCCGGCAAAGGCCATGACGCGATCGCGGGTGGCAAGGGAGCGGACACGTTGGTCCTGGCGGGTGCCCCTGGGGACTACACCCTGACCGCTGAGGGCGACGGCTACCGCCTCACTGGGCCCGGAACGTCACACTTCCTCAGAGGTGTCGAAAACTTCCGATTCGATGCAGGGCTTACAATCAGCCTCACAGATATGCAGCATATTGCTGCCATTTCCAGCAAGCCGCAAGTTGTCACCATTGGCGATGACGCTCTGGTGGGCTCGAGTGGAGATGATCTGATCGATGCCAAAGCCGGGAATGACAGCATCTATGGCGGCGATGGCGAGGATGCCCTGAAAGGCAATATCGGGGCCGATATACTCTATGGCGGCATCGGTAATGACAAGCTCGATAGCGGGATCGGGGTGGACACGCTGGTCGGCGGCACGGGGGATGACGTCTATCTGGTGGACAGTCTTGGCGACGTTGTGGTCGAGGCTGCGGGCGAGGGTACGGATCTTGTGCAGAGCACGGTCACCTGGACCTTGGGCGCGA
>JANOBA010000278.1:0-2843 GCA_031411415.1 Novosphingobium sp. | reverse complement strand
GCAATCCGGCGCATCTGCGCCTCGCTCAGCATAAACAGGTCATCCACAAGCAGCACCTCCCTGGTGCCGCCATTGAATCAACCATCAGTGCATCATGCAAGAGTGCATCATGCAAGCAATTTAATAGGTCCTGACCCTAGTCTCGGTCACCTGAAAGGGCTCCTCGAAGAGAGCTGCATCAGGCATCGGCATTGATGAAAAATCAATAACCCACACATCTTCGGGCCGTTTCGCAAGGTCCGTTCCGGTTATCCAAGGCTTGACTACGGCGCTGTTCATCAATCCATTCGGATTTGACGGACGGCAAAGAAGTGTCCTTGCTTCGTCGCCGGAGATTTCAAACGGGCCAACTTTGCTGACTCCCTGAAAGCTCAATCCGGCATTGCTGCTAAGCTGAACTGCGGCGGGCCGACGTTCACCTTTAACCGCTTCGCTCAGGTCGAAGTCGATCTGACCTGCGGCTTTCCCATCCAGAAATGCGCATGAAGGCTGGTCACCCGAGAAGCACACGATTGAAATCCTGACAGCAGCACCATCCACGACCCAGCTTTCATCGGTCCACGCTTCAAATATGCTGCCGTCCTTTACGATTGATTTTAGGACCTCTTGGCTCGCGCCGCCGCGAATGGAGTTGGTGGCGACCAGCCCGGCGCTGTGGAGCTTGCCCGCCGCGATCATCGCCCAGGCTTGCGCAAACCAGTAGCAGACCAGATCGACCCCGCCCGGCACTTCCGGCCACGCCTTGCGCAGCGCTCGGGTATAATCCTCGCCCAGTTCGCCGATCATCTTCTTGTTGCCAAGGAACGGCGGGTTGCCCACCACCACGTCCGCTTCGGGCCACTCCGCGCGTGCGCTGCTTCGAGACGGGCCTTCGACTTCGTTCAGGCCCTCCTCAGGATGAGCGTAAGAGTGAGAATTCCGCTCATCCTGAGGAGCGGACCGGACTGAGCTTGTCGAAGGCCGGTTCGCGTCTCGAAGGACCAACACCGCATCGCGGCACTCAATCGTCTCCAATGGCCGCAAAATCGGGTTCTTCGCTGCATCGAAGCCGTTGCGCCGCATCCACTGGATTTCGCCGATCCACACCGATACCCGCGCCAGTTCCGCCGCATAGGGGTTCAGCTCGATCCCCAGCACGCATTCCGGCCCGACACGCGGGAAGCCGCGCGGCAGGCCCAGCGCCTCGGCATCCAGATTGGCGCGGTGTTCGATGTCTTTGAGGCTGCGCAGCGCGACATAGAGGAAATTGCCCGATCCGCAGGCGGGATCGAGCACGCGGAAGGCCGCCAGCCGCTCGATGAAAGCCGAATGGATCACCGCCGCCTCGTCGCTCAGCTTCTCTGCCTTGCGGCGTTCGGCGGGGGTCAGCAGGCGGGTCGCGGTGCGTTTCGGCGCCGATTCGACCAACGCGGTCATCCGTGCCAGCGCTTCCGCCCATTCGGCCTCCAGCGGCTGGATGATGACGGGCCGCACGATCATCTCGATCTTGGCGCGGTCGGTATAATGCGCGCCAAGCTGGCTGCGCTTGGCGGGATCAAGCCCGCGTTCAAACAGGGTGCCCAGAATCGAGGGATCGATGGCGGACCAATCGCGCTTGGCCGCTTTCAGCAGTGCATCGATATCGTCGGCGGTGACGGAGAGGACATGATCATCGGCGAACAGCCCGCCGTTGAACCAGTCGATGGCGGTGAAGCCCACCTTGCCGCCCCGCCGCGCCATCGCGCCAAACAGGGTGCGGGCGTTTTCGGTGAACCCGTCCGGATCGCTGCGGCTGACTTCGAGCATTTTGGTGAACAGACTGTCGGGCAGCAGCGCGACATCTTCGGCGAACATGCAGAACACCAGCTGGTTGACGAAGTGCGCCACCCGGTGCGCCTCGTTCCCCCGATCGCGCAGCCGCTGGGCGAGGCCGGCAAATTCGCGCGCGGTCTCCTCGGTCAGCATCTGCCGGGTCTTGGCGGGCTTATAGCTTTCGGGATCGGTGAAGGCGCGTTTCAGCCGCTCGCGCACTTCGCCATCGAGCAGGTCGTCCAGCGCGAAGTGGTGCTGTTCCTGGACGGTGTTGGTCCAGTTGGTGCGGATGATGATGCGGTCCATATCGGACACGATCAGCAGCGGCGGGTTTTCCAGCGCGACGCTGTATTGCAGTAGCTGGTTATAGGCCTTGTCGAGATTGGCGTGGCGGCCCTTGTATTCCCAGGCAAAGCATTCCTTGCGCCAGACATCGGCCCAGCCTTCGCCGCCGCTGGTCTTGCTCGCGCCTTTCTCAAACGCGAACCATTCGCCCTTGCCGTCTGCCGTGGTGGGATCGACGATACCGAGCAGCGCGCACAGATCGTTGAAATGGCTCTGCGAGGCGCTGCGCTCTTTCAGTTCGTTGCTGCGCCATTTGCGGATGAAATCGTTCGGGGTCATGCTGGTTGACCTAATCGCCGAAGTCGCGGGCAAGCGCAATCTATCCTGCATTGCGCGCAGATGTCGAACCTTGCCTTGCGCGCATAATTAGTTCACATTCCAAACCAATGGCGCAATGCGCCCGTTGGGAGAGCTGAGAGATGTTGACCTGGATCAGACGCGCGGCGCTGGCATTGTTTGTCTCGCTGGGTGCGGTTTCTCCCGTTATGGCGCAGACAGCCACCATCGCTCCGGTGGCAGGCAAGCCGAACCTGATGCTGTCGGCCTATGATCTGGGCAAGCTGGGTTATCAGGTCGATGAGTTTTTCCTGACCGGCACCGCCCAGTCATACCGCTTGGCCGGTCCGCCGCCTGCCGATGGCAACTGGGCGGCATTGGCCGACCGGACGGCGCCCTATGTTACCCGCATCGTCGTGATCCGGCCAAGG
>JANOBA010000277.1:0-2190 GCA_031411415.1 Novosphingobium sp. | reverse complement strand
CCGTCAGGTCGAACCGAGCCGAAAACTCGATTTCTGGAACGAACTGGTCGGACAAACCTATGATGGGTTGGTGGTAGACCCACTGCAGCCCCAGTTTCATGCACATATGATGCGCTGGCAGCTGGAAGATTTGACTTTGGTTCGTCCACGGTCTGCCGGTGCGGTGATAGCGCGGCGACAAGGCGCGGCTGGCCATGCTGTCCGCCAGAAGTTGGTTCTCCATATTGTCCAATCCGGCGCGATTCTGCTTTCGCATCGGGGGAAAGAAGTGCAACTCGGGCCTAGTGACATGGCTGTTTGCGCGAGCGAGGACTATTATCGGTTTGACGTGAAAGGGGCGCACGAATTACTGGTCGTCGAACTCGACCGCCATCTGATCGATAACCGCGTTTCCGGGCTAGATGATATTATTGGTGAGAGCATATCCGGCACGCTCGCCTCGACTCGCATTTTGAGAGATTTCATGCTTTCCCTTTGGCGCGTGGGTGAGGGGGAATTTGGCCAAGATAGTGGCGCGGACTACGCTTCCATACTGACAAATCTGTTTGTCACCTCACTTCGCCCAAACCAGGGGCGCCGTGCTAACAATGGGAATCCCTTGGTTGACCGGATGAAAGCGCTCGTCGATGCGCGGTATTCCGACCCTTATCTGTCGTCGACTAGTATCGCTGAGGAACTCGGTGTGGGGTTGAGGACGCTGCAGATGGCCGCCGCGAAGGCGGGGCTGTCCCCGATAGGGTATCTTTCGCGGGTTCGATTGGAGGCGGCGCAGCGGCTGTTGACTGGGCGGGATATGTCGATCGCTGCCATTGGCTATGCATGCGGATTTGGTGACCAGGCTTATTTTTCCCGACGCTTTTCCCAGCATTTTGGACTTGGTCCCAACGAATATCGCAAAAGGCACTGATTTCGCGAATGTCCAATTCTTTTTCGCGAGTGTCCAAGCGCGTGGCATTCACTCTCGTTAGACCGCGTTTCAAAGCATAATTTACAAAAAGGGGAGAGTTGATGAAACATTTTACACATATTGGGATGATGGCGGCTGCCGTGGTGATACCCGGTGCGGTCTTCGCGCAGGAAGCACCACAAAGTGACGAAGCAGGGATTGCAGACATTGTTGTCACTGCGCAGTTCCGCTCGCAAAATCTCCAGGATACCCCGCTCGCGATCACAGCCGTTGATTCCGCCTTGCTCGAAGCACGCGGCCAGACTGACATCGCTCAGGTCGCGGCGCAGGCACCAAATGTCACCCTGCGCGCGCAGCCGCAGAGTGGCGGTATCGGCCTGATCGCGTTCATCCGTGGTGTTGGTCAGACTGACTTCAACTACGCACTTGAACCGGGTGTTGGCATCTATGTTGATGATGTGTACATCCCGACTCTGTCCAGTTCCCTTCTGGATCTGATGGATCTGGAGCGCATTGAAGTGCTGCGCGGACCGCAAGGTACGCTGGCCGGAAAAAACTCGATTGGCGGTGCAATCAAGCTCTTCAGTCAGAAACCAGACGGTTCGGGCAAGGGGTCAATTCAGGCGACCTACGGTTCCTATAACCGTATAGATGTCCGTGGAATGATGGATATCAAGCTGGCCGACACGCTTTCCATGCGCGTGTCTGGCGCGACGAAGAATGCCGATGGTTATGTGACGCTGCTTGATTATGGCCTTACGCATCCAACCTCCAACGTCCGTTCCAATAACAGCAAAGGCAAGGGTGGCAGATCTGGCGAACTGGGTGGTCGTTCCTTCGCGGCGGCCAAGGTTGCGTTACGGTGGGAGCCCAGCGCGTCGCTGGAAGTAAATGTCGCCGCTGACTATACGCGCGAAAAGAACGATGCCGGTGCCCAAGTGCTTCTTTCTGCCAACGCGTCTGGCACAACGCCAGAAGGGATTCCTTTCCTGGCGGGTAAAAATGGTGCTGCTGTGCCTTACAATTGCGCGTTTGTCCCGTTGGCTACGCGCTTCGCCAATGCGGCTTGCGCGGCCCAGATTACGGCGGCTCCTGCGGGCTATAATCCGAAGTTCATCAACTATGCCAACTTCCTGGATGGCCGAACGCCGACCACTCAGGCACCCTACAAGCCCTACGCTGCAACGAACGAGCAGACGTTCAAGGGCTGGGGCGTGATGGGCAATGTTACTGGCCATTTGAGCGACGCTCTCGAAGCCGTGTGGATATCGTCATGGCCCTCG
>JANOBA010000276.1:0-5883 GCA_031411415.1 Novosphingobium sp. | reverse complement strand
CACATCGCCCGTCCCCGCGACCGAAAGCCAGCTTGAAGCGCGCGGGGCCAGCGCGATGCGGCCACCTGGCGCCGCGATCACCGTGTCCGGCCCCTTGGCGACGATGACCATGCCGCTGGCCCGAGCCAAGGCGCCGGCACGCTCCACTTTCGAACCAGTGCCAGCACAGCCAAACGTCGCTTCAAGCGCTCTCAGCTCGCCTTCATGCGGCGTGGCAATGACAGGCTGGCGCGGCGCAATTTGCAACAAATGCAGAGCATCGGCATCCAGAACCGCTGGCTTGCAGACCGCCAATGCCGCCGCCAATCTGGACCGGGCCGCATCATCCCGGCCCAGTCCCGGTCCGATCAGCAGCGCATTCAGGCGCGGATCGGCCAAAACATCGGAATCGCAAACCAGATCAGGCGGCGCCGAAAAAATTTCCCGTCCCAGCAGCTTCACATAGCCCGCCCCGGCCCCTTGCGCCGCGCGCGCGGCAAGCACAGCGGCGCCCGGCATTGCGCCGCCGACCACGCCAAGCAGCCCGCGCTTGTATTTGTGCGCAGCTGCCGCCGGCGCGGCAAGCCGAGGCCGCGCGACCCCGCTGGCCGCGCCGGGCACCTCTGACACGCCAATCCCGACCAGCCGCATGGCCCCCATCATCGCGCAGGCAGGCATCAGGAAATGCGCGAATTTCCATGCGCCCAGCGCAATCGTGAGATCAAATCGCGGCAGGCCCTCTCCAAGCACCGCGCCGGTATCGGACTCAACTCCGCTGGGAACATCGATGGCAATAGCATGGCGGTGGCTCGCCGCGAGCCCGGCGAGCAGTGCGACGTGATCGGCTGACAGCGCCCGCGTCAGCCCGCTGCCAAACAGGCAATCGACCAGCACTTCGCCCGCCAAGCTGCTAATGGCCGTGTCCGCGCCGCTATCCAGCATCTCGCCCCGGTAAAGCGCCCGGGCATTGCGCGCCGCATCGGTCTTCGGCTCGGCTGCCGAGATAACGCTCACCCGCCCGCCACGCTCGCGGATCGCCTCGGCAATCACATAGCCATCGCCGCCATTGTTGCCCGGCCCGCACAGCACCGTCACCCGGCCGTGCGCGGCGATCCGCCACACGTATTCCGCCGCGCCGCGCCCGGCGCGCTGCATCAGTTCGTCGACATTGGTGCCGCCTGCAATCAGTCCATTCTCGGCCTGACGCATTTGCGCAGCGGTGAGTATTTGCTCAGCGTTTTGCGGCATCAGCTGGCTTGGGCACGGGCATCAGATAGTGGTCATCGCCCAGCGTGACTTCTGTTTCGGCCCCATTGGCCTCGATCACCACTTCGTCCGAACCATCGGCAGCGGCATAGCGCTTGCCGCCTTCCAGCACGATCAGCCGGCGAAAGCCGCCATCGGGATGCAGCAGCGTGATCACGGTCTTGCCGTCAAGGGTACTGCTCTCAACGGCGCATCGCGCGGTGAAGCTGCGCCCGCCGGCAAGAGCACAGGCCACGCTCTGCGCCGCGCCGCTGCCGACCGCGCCACCAGCGGCTGCACCGGTTCCTTCCGAACTACCTCCGGCATCCTCTTTCGACGAGCAGGCCGCAAGCGCCAGAAAGACCAGCAGGGCGCTAGATATCCGCAAAAACATGGGTTTCCGCCTTGGCACCGGGGTGGGTCAGCGCGCCCTTGTAGGCCGGACCGACATTCTGCGCGTAGCGCCACAATGCGCCAGAATTATAATCCGTGGCGCGTGGTTCCCATGCACTTCGGCGCACGGCCATTTCAGCCTCGGGAACTTCATGCTCGATGGTCCCCGCGACGGCATCAATGGCGATCATATCGCCATCCTGCAGCAGGCCGATGGGGCCGCAATCCGCTGCTTCCGGGCCGACATGGCCGATGCAAAAGCCCCGCGTTGCGCCCGAGAAGCGCCCGTCCGTGATGAGCGCGACCTTTTCGCCCATACCCTGGCCATAGAGCGCGGCGGTTGTCGCCAGCATCTCGCGCATGCCGGGGCCACCTTTGGGGCCTTCGTTGCGGATGACTATAACGCTGCCTTCCTTGATCTGCCGCGCCTCGACTGCGGCGAAACAATCTTCCTCGCATTCATAGACTTGCGCAGGCCCGCGAAATTGCAACCGCGCCATGCCTGCGACCTTCACAATCGCGCCATCGGGCGCAAGGCTGCCGCGCAGGCCGACGACACCGCCCGTGGGCGTGATCGGCGACTTCACATCGTAGATCACCTTCTGGTCAGGATTCCATGTAATTTCGTCCAGATTTTCGCCCAGAGTCTTGCCGGTGACGGTCATCGGATTGCCATCGAGGAAGCCACCGTCGAGCAGTGTCTTCATCGTCATGTAAACACCGCCTGCGTCATACATGTCCTTGGCGACATATTTTCCGCCGGGCTTGAGGTCGGCAATGTAGGGCGTCGACTTGAATATGTCGGCGACGTCAAACAGATCAAATTCGATGCCGCATTCGCTGGCCATA
Organism: Novosphingobium sp.; assembly: GCA_031411415.1. Classification (GTDB taxonomy): domain Bacteria; phylum Pseudomonadota; class Alphaproteobacteria; order Sphingomonadales; family Sphingomonadaceae; genus Novosphingobium. The sequence goes on along the minus strand of JANOBA010000276.1, from coordinate 3,417 downwards.
GCCGGCAGATGCAACGCGCCGTTGGTCGATCCGCCGGTCGCCGCGACGACCCGAGCAGCATTTTCAAAAGCGGCGCGGGTGCAGATATCGCGCGGGCGCAGGTTGAGCTCAAGCAGCTTCATCACCTGCTTGCCCGCCGCGACCGCCACTTCCTCACGTGATTTATAAGGAGCTGGAGCCATATTACTGTTTGGCAGGGAAAGTCCGATAGCCTCAGCGACGCAGGCCATGGTGTTGGCGGTAAACTGTCCGCCGCAGGCACCGTGCCCCGGACAAGCAGCTTTCTCGATCGCGGTCAGCTCAGACAGCGGGCATGCCCCAGCGGAATAGCGCCCGACCACCTCGAACACATCCTGCACCGTCAGATCCCGTTCCTGATAGCGCCCCGGCAGGATCGAGCCACCATAGACGAAAATCGACGGCACATTCAGCCGCAGCATCGCCATCATCATGCCCGGCAAGCTCTTGTCGCACCCAGCAAAGCCGACAATCGCATCATAGCAATGCCCGCGCATCGAAAGCTCGATGGAATCGGCGATAACCTCACGGCTGACCAGCGAGCTTTTCATCCCCTGGTGCCCCATGGCGATGCCATCGGTGACGGTGATCGTGTTGAACCGCCGCGGCGTGCCTCCGGCCGCGATCACGCCTGTCCGCGCGATATCCGCCTGGAAATCGAGCGTGGTGTTGCATGGCGCGGAATCGTTGCCGGCGGAAACCACCGCAACGAAGGGCTGGGCGATTTCCTCCTCGGTCATGCCCATCGCGTAATAATAAGACCTCTGCGGCGCCCGCTCGGGGCCGACCGAGACATAGCGGGAGGGGAGCTTGGACTTGTCGAACTTGTGCGGCACGGGTTGGGACTCCTTTGCGTGCCCGCGCTTTCGCGAGGTTGAAGGGCCGGGTCAAGTGATAGCCAACGCCACCGCATTGCAAATCTGCCCCAGCCGCTCGGCCCAGACCGCCTGCCCGGCCACACCCGCAATCCCGTCCTGCCGCACTTCCACCCCGAGATAGGGCCGCCCTTCGGCCTCGGCATGGCGGTTCATCGTCGCGTTGAGCAGCACGCCGGAATAGGGCTCCTGATCGCCGACAATGAGCCCTTCGGCCGCCAGCATGGCGATGGCCAGCCGCGCAGCGCGGGCGTCCTGGTTATAGAGGATACCGACCTGCCAAGGGCGTTGTTCCTCCGGATGGCTCGCCAGATGGGGCGTGAAGCTATGCAGCGAGAGGATCAGCGCGGGCGGCACTTCATCGAGCAATGCGGCCAGCGCAGCGTGATAGGGGCGATAGAAGCGGTCCAGCCGGGCCTCGTGTTCCGCATGGCTCAGACTGTTGCCGGGGATGGCATGGCCGTCGCTGGCGATAGGCACCACGGCGGGCGCTTGTTCTTCGCGGTTGAAATCGCAGACCAGCCGGCTGACATTGCCGATGAAGGCGGCTGTGCCGGGGCGCTGGGCCATGATTTTCGCGACGCCCAGCACGCCGATGTCTTGCGCAATGTGCTGAGCGAGCAATGTTGGATCGATGCCAAGGTCGATGTCACCCGGCACGCGGTTCGATGCGTGATCGGCTACGATCAGCACGCCGCCGAAGCGCGGGGTTCCCAGCAACTGATAGGGCGCATCTTTCACCGCAGCCGCCCGGCCAAGGTCCACCAGTGCGGATGGCTGCGCTGAATGCGGGCCAGTGCATGCATCATCGCGTCTTCGCGCTCATACAGGGCAAAACAGGTTGCGCCCGAGCCGGACATGCGCGCGAGCAGCGGATCGGCCTTGCGCAATTCATCCAGCACCTGGGCAATTGCCGGGCACCGCGCGATGGCCGGTGCTTCCAGATCATTGCGCCCGGCGAGCGCTATTTCGCGCAAGGAACCTTGCGGCAAGGCCCCCCGGTCCTGACCGTCCCAGGCGGCGAAGACTGGCCCGGTGGACAGCGGAATGCGCGGATTGACCAGCAGCGTATGGATACCGAACAAGTCGTTGGTGACAGGTTCCAGCTCGGTCCCCGTGCCACGCCCGATGGTGGCCAGGCTTTCGACACAGGCAGGCACATCGGCGCCGAGCTTTGCGGCGATTTCGTGCCAATCGTCGGGCAGACCGTGCATCTTGCCGACCATGCGGAACACCGCCGCCGCATCTGCCGAACCGCCACCAAGTCCAGCGGCAACCGGCAAACGCTTGTCGAGCGACACCGCCCATGGCGAAGGGTGCGGCAGCCGCGCCAGTGCCGCCTCGACGATGTTTTCGCCGGTGCCGTTCAGGTCCCAGGCAAATTCACCGCTGACCGTCAGCCGGTCAGACTTTGCATCCGCGAACGTCAACTGGTCCCCAGCATCGAGGAAGGCGAACACTGTCTCCAGCTCATGATAGCTATCCTCACGCCGCTTGCGGACATGCAGCGCAAGGTTGAGCTTGGCAAAGGCGGTTTCAATCACCGCCTGGCTCACATGTTCGGATAGTTCGGGCCGCCGCCGCCTTCTGGCGTCACCCAGTTGATGTTCTGGGTCATGTCCTTGATGTCGCAGGTTTTGCAGTGGACGCAGTTCTGGGCGTTGATCTGCAATGCTTCCGCACCGGGATCGCCGACAAATTCATAGACACCTGCCGGGCAATAGCGTGCTTCGGGCCCGGCATATATCGGCAGGTTGATCCGGGTCGGCACCGACTGGTCCGTCAGCACGAGGTGGCACGGCTGGTCCTCTTCGTGGTTGGTGAACGAATACGACACGGAAGTCAGCCGGTCGAAAGTGATCACGCCATCGGGCTTGGGATAGTCGATTGGCTTGAACAGATCGGCGCGCTGGGTGGCGGAGGCATCGGTGTGATGCTTCATCGGCTTGATCAGCGGCATTTTGAGATAGCGCAGCCAAATTTCGATGCCGGCCAGCCCGGTTGCCAGCAGATCTCCGCCGAATTTCGCCAGAATCGGCTCGAAATTCTGGACCAGTTCCAGCTCCTTGGCGATCCAGCTGCTGCGCACGGCTGCTTCGTATTCGTCCAGCGCATCAGCCTCTCGCCCTCCTCCGATGGCCGCAGCAATTGCCTCGGCGGCGATCATGCCGCTTTTCATTGCAGTATGGCTGCCCTTGATGCGCGGCACATTGACGAAACCGGCAGAACAACCCGCCAGCACGCCGCCGGGGAACGCCAGATGCGGTACGGCCTGCCAGCCGCCCTCGTTGATCGCCCGCGCGCCATAGGAAACGCGCTTGCCGCCTTCCAGGACCTTGCGGATTTCCGGATGCTGTTTCCAGCGCTGGAATTCCTCGAACGGGAAGACATATGGGTTGGCGTAATCAAGCGTGGTGACGAAGCCCAGCGCCACCTGATTGTTCGCCTGATGATACAGGAAACCGCCGCCGCCACTGCCGCTTTCGCTCAGCGGCCAGCCTTGCGTGTGCAGCACCCGGCCCGG
>JANOBA010000275.1:0-8160 GCA_031411415.1 Novosphingobium sp. | reverse complement strand
GGCGCACGGTGCTGCATGCCCATCCGGCGCATTACACGCTGGACGGGGCCAACGGCGTCTCCGATCCCAAGGGGCTGCATGCCGAGCGGCTGGGCGTGGATATCCACGTCATGCTCGCCGATGGCGCGCCGGTCCGCAATATCACCGAGGCCGTGCAGAACGCGCACCTCAATGTCGAGGCTGTCGTCGCCTCGCCGGTTGCGGCGGGCTATGCCTGCCTCTCGGCGGAAGAGCGTGATCTGGGCGTGGCGCTCGTTGAAATGGGCGCGGAAGTGACCAATGTTTCGCTCCACGCCGGCGGTATGCTGGTTGGCCTCGCCTCGATCCCGGCGGGTTCTGGCGACATCACCGATGCGATTGCTTCCGCATTCGGCATCCGGCGGTTTCAGGCCGAGCGGCTCAAATGCGTCAACGGCTCGGCGATCGCCAGCCCCGCCGATCACCGCGAGATGATCCCGGTCAACGCGCCGGGCGAAGAGGCCAGCGGGCCGCATGCCCGCCATGCCGACGAGAGCAACCGCATCCCGCGCGCCGAACTGATTTCGGTGATCACCGGGCAACTCGGCCAGCGCATGGAAGATGTATCGAAGGCTCTGAAAGCATAGGGCTTCAACGGCCAACGCGGTCAGCAGGTGGTGCTCACCGGCGGCGGTGCAGAGCTGGTGGGGCTGGCCGACTATGCCCAGGCCGCGCTTGGCCGTCCGGTGCGCATCGGCCGGGCGCCGCGCCTCACAGGGCTGGCGGAAGGTCACGCCAAGCCCGGATTTGCGACACTGGCGGGGCTGGTGCTGTATGCCGCTGCCGATCCAATCGATATCCGATCCATCCGGCCTGGCTACCAGACGAGCACGCGCTATGCCGGGATGGGAGCCTTCGGCAAAGTCTATCGGGCGCTAAGGGAGTATTTCTGAGCTGTCCCATGCCGCTAGCGGGCTGTGGGACATTTTTTGAGCCGTCCCATGCCGCTAGCGGCCTGTGGACAAAGGAACAAATGGCTTTGCTTCGCCGAGTCGAAGCATGCCATTAACACAAGGGTCAGGGATTTACCCTTCGCAGCCCTTGCCAGGAGAGCGAAATGAGCATTAATATCGGCCCCCCCGCCATCGAGGAACTCAAGCCGAAGATCGTCGTGATCGGCGTCGGCGGCGCGGGCGGGAACGCCATTGCCAACATGATCGCCGCCCAGATCGAAGGCGTCGATTTCCTCGTGGCGAACACCGATGCGCAGGCGCTCAACAATTCGATTGCCGAACACCGCATCCAGCTGGGGCCGGATATCACGCAAGGGCTGGGCGCCGGATCGCGTCCTGATGTCGGCCGCGCGGCTGCTGAAGAGACCATGCCGGAGATCGACCGCATCCTTGAAGGCGTCCACATGTGCTTCATCGCCGCGGGCATGGGCGGCGGCACCGGCACCGGCGCGGCCCCGGTCATCGCCAAGGCAGCGCGTGACAAAGGCGTACTGACGGTCGGCGTGGTGACCAAGCCATTCCTGTTCGAAGGGACGCGGCGCATGCGCTCGGCCGAAGCAGGTATCGAGGAGCTGCAGAAGCACGTCGATACGCTGATCGTCATCCCCAACCAGAACCTGTTCCTGGTCGCCAAAGCGGAAACCACTTTCAAGGAAGCCTTCCAGCTCGCCGATGAAGTGCTCCAGCAGGGCGTGCGCTCGATCACCGATCTGATGGTCATGCCGGGCCTGATCAATCTCGATTTCGCCGACGTGCGTTCAGTCATGGCCGAAATGGGCAAGGCGATGATGGGCACGGGCGAGGGCAGCGGCGAAAACCGCGCGCTCGAAGCCGCCGAAAAGGCGATTGCCAACCCGCTGCTCGATGGTGTCTCGATGCAGGGCGCCAAGGGCGTCATCATCTCGATCATCGGCGGCGAGGACATGAAGCTGCTCGAAGTCGACGAAGCGGCGAACCACATCCGCGAACTGGTCGACCCGCAGGCGAACATCATTTGGGGTTCGGCGTTCAATCCTGATCTGCAGGGCAAGATCCGCGTCTCGGTGGTCGCCACCGGGATCGAGCAGGGCGAGCCTCGCACTGAGGAAGCACCGCCGCGCTCGCTGGGCCTGGGCCAGTCGCGCGGGCCTGCCGTGCCGCAAGCTGCCCCCGTGGCGCAAGCCGCTTCCATACTGACTGCACAGCCGCTGTTCGCTCCCGCACCTGAGCCCGAACCGTTCGAACTCGACGCCAGTTTCAGCGAAGCTGAAGAGCCGCTGGCTGCTGCTGATCCCGCGCCCGAAAGCGAGCGCGCCGGGCTCGACGACTGGGACGAAGAAGACGAAGAGCAGGAAGTCAAAAGCGAGGCCTATGCCAGTCTCACCGACTTCGCCGCAGGGGATACGGAGCAGGATGACGCCGGACAGGACGACGTGACTGACGGCTCCGGCGGGAATGACGACGAACTGCTGCTCGATGCTGACCGGCTTGCTGGCTCTGACGATCCGGTGACGCCGCTGGTGCCGGGTCGCCGGCGCGGCCTGCTTGCGAGCGATGGCGACGAAGCCGATACCGGCGGCCGCTCTGGTGGCGGCAGCACTCTGTTCGAGCGCATGGCCCGGCTATCGCGCGGCTCAAAGGCAGACGACGTTGCCAAGAACGAGGACGACGGCGGCGATGGCGGCTCGATCAACATCCCGCGCTTCCTGGGCCGCCAGAACAATCAGTAGTCGCGGCCACGCCTGCCGGAGCCGCAGGCTGTTAGCCTGCGGTTAAGGCGCGCATCGGCAATCACAATGGGTCTGTCTGGGTCAGAAAGGCTCTAGCGTGTTTGTCGCCCGAAACTTGATCCATGCTGTGGCGCTGTTGGCTGGCGTGGTGATCCCGGCTGTGGCGCTTGCCCAGACTGGAGTTGGCACACCGGGCGCGGGCAATGCCGCGCCGGGCGCGCCGGGTTCGGTCATCCAGCAATTGCCCAGCAACGATTCGATGAACCTCAACGCCGCGCTGGTGCGGCTGGGGCGCAATCCGCGTGATCCCGATGCGCTGATCGATGCGGGGCAAGCAGCACTGGCGGTTGGCGACGTCGATGCGGCAGTCGGTTTTTTCCGCCGCGCCGAGCAAGTCACGCCGGGAAATGCGCGGATCAAGGCCGGTCTCGCCCGGGCGCTGGTGCGCAGTGGCAATCCCTATGATGCTTTGCCGCTGTTCGAGGAGGCCGAGCGCGCCTCGGCCGAACGCGGGGGCGTGATGGACCCGGCTGTGGCGCTCGATCGCGGGCTCGCCTATGATCTGGTCGCCGACAATGCTGCCGCTCAGCGTTATTACCGTCAGGCGCTGGCCGGCGGGCCAAACGACGAGGCCACCCGGCGGCTGGCGATCAGTTTGGCCATCGCTGGCGACAAGCGCACCTCTGGAACAACGCTGTCGCCGCTGCTTCTGCGGCAGGATGCGGCTTCGTGGCGTGCGCGGGCGTTTGCTCTGGCCATTCTTGGCCAGACCGATGAGGCGATCACGGTGGTCAACGGCACGCTGCCCGCAGGCCTTGCTGCCGGAATTGCGCCATACCTTCGCTATATGCCGCGCCTGACGCCGGCGCAGCAGGCCGCAGCGGCAAATTACGGCCAGTTTCCGCGGGCCTCCGAGATTGGCCGCGACGATCCGCGCGTCGCATTGTATTCCCCGGCGAGCGGTCGGCGGTCCACGTTGGCGAGCGCAGATGCCGGTCTGATCCCCAAGGGCGAGCCATTGGGCCGCAATTCGCGCACCCGTGACAATCGCAACAACCGTGACGAGCGCAATTCCAGCCGGAACAGCAACCAGGCTGACCGCCAGCGCCCGCCCGAAGTGGCAGACGTCGATGTGCCGATGCCGGTGCCGCGCCGGATGGTTCCGGTGCCGCCGCCCGTCGCGATCGCAGCCGTGGCCCCGCCGCCGCCAGCCCTGCCGACGTCGTCCCCGCAAGTGCGCCCCGCCGCGCCGGCAATTGCCGCTGCTGCGCCAATCCCGGTCCAGCCGGTGCCCCAGCCAGTTCCCCAGCCCACACCGGCGCGATATGTCGCAACTCGCGTGGAGCCCGCAGCGTTCCAACCGGCATTGCCGCCCAGCCCGCCGCCCGCACGGCCGATTTTGGCCGCAGCCGCCCCAATTGCCGCTCCCGCGCCTGCCGCTCCTGTGCCTGTGGCTGCCGCCCCCGCCGCGCCAGGGGTGCCGCCGCCAGCCCCTGCTTCCGCCCCGGTCCCGCCGACCCCGCGCCGGCAGAGCCTGGCCGAAGCATTCAGCGACCTGGGCCGGCCCACGGCGGATGCCGCACCGGCTTCTGGCGCAGTCGATATTCGCCGCATTCGCCCGGCGCGGGTGCCCGCCGCTGGTGCCGCAGTTCCTGCCCCGGTTCCGCCGGTGCCTGTCCACCCCAGCCGCATCTGGGTGCAGCTTGCCACCGGCCGCGACAAGGCCGCGCTGGGCTATGATTTCCGCCGCATGGCGCGCGATGCCGATGCGGCGTTCAAGAACAGGCGCTCGTTTGTCAGCAACTGGGGCCAGACCAACCGCCTGCTCACTGGCCCGTTTGATACCGAGGCGGCAGCCAATGGGTTCATCAGCCAGCTGCGCCGTGCCAATGTCAGCGGGGCTTTCGTGTGGACCAGCCCGGCCGGGCAAGTGGTCGACGCCATGGCAGGCCGCTGAAATCTGCCGCTTCTGCGCGGGCAGAACGGTCAAGCGCCCTCCTTTTCCACACCTTGTAAACAGCCAAGTCGAAATTTGGCCTGCGGGGGATTCGCAAGCGGGCCGATGTCCTTCACTAGCCGGGGAGCACAGGACAAAACGCGAGAGTTGAAGTCAGATGGTCGAAATGAGGGTGAGTAACGGTGAAATCGAGCGTGATGACGACGCCGCTCCGGTCGACATGCTCGCCTCGCTGTTTGCGGCGCGTGGCTGGCCGCATGAATTCGTCGGCCAGGACGAAATTTCAGTCGAAGTGCAGGGCAGCTGGGCCAGCTATCAGTTGCGCGCGATCTGGCGGCCGGAGGATCACGTTCTCCAGATGCTGTGCCTGCCCGACATCCGCGTTCCCGATGACAAGCGCGCGGCGATGTTCGAAGTGCTGGCGCTGATTAACGAACAGCTGTGGCTTGGCCATTTCGATATCTGGTCGAACGGCGGCGTGCTGCTCTATCGCCACGGCCTGATGCTGGGCGACGAAGGCCTGCTCAGCCCGGCGCAGGCGCAAATCGCAGTGGAATCGGCGATCGAGGAGTGCGACCGCTTCTATCCGGCTTTCCAGTTCATCCTGTGGGGCGACAAGAGCCCCACCGAAGCACTCGCCGCTGCGCTGGTCGATGCGGCAGGGGAAGCCTGAATCGGACCGCGGCAGCATTGCGGCAATGGACTTGCCGCCGCGTGCGTGAAAACTATAGGACAGTGCCTGCGCCATGCATCCATGCGTGAGCTGCATGGGGATCGATGCACATGGCCGAGTACAAGTTTACGACGAACTGGTTCCAATGGTCGCCGGATGTGTGGACCCGGTTGGTACCGATGCTGCCGGCACGCGCTAAGTTCCTCGAAGTCGGCTCGTTCGAAGGCCGGTCGACCGTCTGGACGATGGAACACATGCTGGAAGATGGCGGCACCATCGTCTGCATCGATGCCTGGGAAGACCTTGAGCACGAGGCCTATCGCGACATGTCGATGGGCAGCGTCGAAGAGCGCTTCGACTACAATCTCGCGCTGGTCGGCACGTGCTTCGCCAAGCGCAAGGCGCAAAAGATCAAGGCCTATTCGCAGCCTGCCCTGGGGGGCATTCTGGGGCAGCCGGGCGAGCTGGAAAGCTATGACTTCATCTATATCGACGGCTCGCACGACGCCCCCGTGGTGCTGACCGATGCTTGTCAGGCATGGTCGCTGTTGCGGCGCGGCGGGATCATGATGTTCGATGATTACCTGTTCGGCGATCCCCGCGATGTGCTGCACCGGCCCAGAATTGCGATTGATGCCTTCGTCAACATTTTTGCCGAACAGCTGGTGGTGGTCCATCAGGGCTATCAGTATGCCGTGCAGAAGCAATAGTTCGGCTGGATCGTCCTCCAAGGCAGTAGGATGGCTGCTATCCCCATTGAGGCGACTTCGAAATGGCTGACTACGTTTTTACCCAGGACTGGTTTCATTGGGCCCCGGCGGTGTGGCAGAACCTGCTCCCCTTATTGCCGGCAAGGAAGAGCTTTCTGGAAATTGGCTCCTTTGAGGGGCGTTCGACTGTCTGGACGGTTGAGAACATGCTTGACGATGGCGGGACGCTGACCTGTATCGACCCCTGGCCTAGCGGCGACCTGTATGGCGACGAAGCACGAGGCACTGCCGAGGATCGTTTCGACCACAATGTCAAAGTGCTTGGTCAGCGGTTTGCCAAGCGCCGGGTCGAAAAGCGCAAAGGGCAGTCGATCCAGGTTATGGCGAGCCTGATCAACAGCCATGGCTTGGAAGGCGTCTATGATTTCATTTATATCGATGGGCTGCATGATGCGACTGGCGTCCTGAGCGATGCCTGTCTGGCCTGGCCCTTGCTGAAGCAAGGCGGGGTGGTTGTATTCGACGATTACCTCTGGGGCGATCCGAAGGATATTCTGGGCAGGCCCAAGTTGGCGGTCGATGCCTTCCTCAACATTTTTGCCGAGTCAGCCGATGTGGTGCACCTTGGCTATCAGATGGCGGTGCGAAAGCGCTGAATGCTGAATTGCCTGTTGGAACCATGTGGCTATTGTGCCGCAGCGCTGGCGGGCTCCAGTTGTCACTTCACTCAGCCGGTTTGGTAATATGATCCAGTTTGACGCTATCCTCATCATCGGCTGCGGCAACATGGGCGGGGCGATGCTTGCCGGCTGGCTGGCGGGCGGGCTGGATCCGGCGCGCTTCACCGTGCTCGATCCGTATCTTGAGCAGGTACCGGCTGGGGTCACGCTGGTGCGCGATCTGCCAGACCGGCAATTCGACGCGATCCTGCTGGGGGTGAAACCGCAACTGCTGGGCGAAGTCGCCCCGCAGATTGCGCGGTTTGCGGGCGCAGACACCATCCTCCTGTCGATTCTGGCCGGGGCAGAGCTGGCCAGTCTGGCCGCACGGTTTCCGGGTGCTGGCGGCGTGGTGCGGATCATGCCCAATCTTGCTGCGGCGATTGGCAAGTCGCCGATTGCTATGGCGGAGCAGGGGCTGAATGCGGGCGACCGGGCAGCAGTCGCCGCGCTGATGGCGCCGCTGGGCACGCCGGAATGGTTGGCCGAGGCGCAGTTCGACGCTGTCACTGCGCTGGCCGGTTCCGGCCCGGCTTTCGTCTATCGCTTCATTGATGCGCTGGCGCAGGCCGGCGCGGCGCTGGGCCTGCCCGCCGATCAGGCGCAGCGACTGGCCTTGGCGATGGTCGAGGGGGCAGGCGCGCTGGCCTCGGCCTCCGAACACGGCCCGGGCGAACTCGCCCGCCGCGTCGCCAGCCCGGGCGGCACAACCGAGGCCGGTCTTGGCGTGCTAGATGCTGATAACGCGCTCGCCCGGCTGGTCGAAGCGACGTTGAAAGCCGCATCTGATCGCAGTGCCGAAATGGCCAAGACGGCGCGTTAACACATTTCGTCCGGTTTTGCTTGAATCTGGACCGAAGAACTCCGATATTGTCCGGATCGGGCCGCTATCGTGTGGCCGGGTAACAGGAGTTTGACCATCATGGCCAATTGGAACGATCCCCAGTCCCGTCAGTCGGGTTTCGGCGGGTCTCCGATCCTCAATGGCGAGACCATGGGCAAGGGCGTGGTCTATGACCAGGGCCTGCGCAAGCACATGCTCTCCATTTACAATTACATGGCATCCGGCGTCCTGCTTTCGGGGGTCGTCGCGCTGCTGTTCGCCAATTCCGGCATGGCCGCGCAAGTGATGGCGACGCCGCTGCGCTGGCTGATCATTCTTGCCCCGCTCGGCTTCGTGTTCGGCATGAGCTATGGCGCGAACCGCATGCAGACCACCACGCTTCAGGCGATGTTCTGGGGCTTCTGTGTGGTCATGGGGCTCTCGATGTCGACGATTTTCCTCGTCTATACCGGGGCTTCGATCGCCACGACTTTCTTCGCCACGGCAGGCGCTTTCGCCGGGCTCAGCCTGGTGGGTTACACCACCAAGAAGGACCTCTCGGCGATGGGCGCCTTCATGGCGATGGGCGTCATCGGGC
>JANOBA010000274.1:0-1856 GCA_031411415.1 Novosphingobium sp. | reverse complement strand
CATGCTTGAACGTTACAGGGAGACCAACCGATGAAACGCTTGGCCTTGCTTGCCCTGATGATGCCGCTGATCGTCGCCGCCGCGCCGCAAGGTGATGAGCGCACCGCGATCAATCGCAAGCTGGCAGCGATCTATCGGCCTTACACGCTTGAGGTGGCGCACGGCGCGGTGTGGGACCGGCCGCTGTTCACCGCCGAAGTGAACCGGCTGATTGCGCGCTGGAAGCAGGTCATGCCCGCCGATGAGCTCGATGGCCTGAACGATGGCGACTGGCTGTGCCTGTGTCAGGATTGGGACCCGAAAAAGTTCAGCGCGGTCCCCCGGGGTTACCGTTTGCTGCCCGGCGGCGTCGTCGAGGTTGCCATGGGAATCGATCTCGGAATTGGCCAGCAGCGCAGCGCCCGGCTCTATTTTCGGCGCGAGGGCGCGGACTGGCGGATCGCCAACCTGCATGCCGCCGACTTCCCGCGCGGGCTGATGCAGGCACTGCGTGAGACGATCGCCGAGGATGAGAAGCTGCCGAAGTGACCAAAACCGTGCTCAACGCGATGCTGCGGCCGCTGCTGGAAGGCCGCTTGCCCGATTGGGTGGAGCCGCGCTGGTTCGCCTCGACCGAAGATCTCTATGCCCTCGCGCCCGAGGCCGAGATCGGCTGGTTCGACTCCTACGATTTCCCGGCAAGCTATGAGGCCGCGCGGCGCGCTGCAAATCTCAAGTGGCTCAACACGCTCGGCGCCGGAGTTGAAGAGTTCCCGCTCGACCAGCTGCGCGAGCGCGGCGTGGTGCTGACCAACGGCGCCGGGCTGAACGCGATCACCATCGCCGAATATGCCGTGATGGGCATGCTGACCATTGCCAAGGGCTGGCGCGAAGTCGTGCGCGCGCAGGAACGCCGCGAATGGCTGAACGACGCGCCGGGCAAGCAGGAGCTTTATGGCAGCAAGGCGCTGATCATCGGCGCAGGCGGCATTGGCGCGCGCACCGGCGAGCTGCTGCGGCCGTTCGGGGTGGAAGTCACCGAAGTGCGCCGCAAGCCAGCGCCGGGCGCGCTCCAGCCCCACGAATGGCGCGCGCGGCTGGGCGAGTTTGACTGGGTGATTATCGCCGTGCCCTCAACGCCAGACACCGACAGGATGATCGGCGCAGGCGAGCTGGCGGCGATGAAAAGCAGCGCCTCGGTGCTCAACTTCGCGCGCGGCGCAGTGATCGATCAGCCGGCGCTGGTGGATGCGCTGAAAGCAAAACGCATCCACGCCGCCTTTCTCGATGTCACCGATCCCGAGCCGCTGCCAGCGGACGACCCGCTGTGGGCGCTTGATAACTGCCACATCTCGATGCATCTCTCGGGCCGCTCACAGACCCTGCTGTTCCCGCGCAATGCTGAGCGGTTTCTGGCGAACCTGGGCCGGTTTGCGCGGGGGGAGGCGTTGGAGAGCGAGGTCGATTTGGCGTTGGGATATTAGGGGGAGGGCGGTGAATCATAATCCGTGTCATTAGCAGGACCGGTTGAAATTTTTGCAATTTCCAATGGTTCCAATTCAAGTGCCAACCGATTCATAAGTCCGTGGACTGCATCGTAGATCACTCTTGCCTGCCGGGGCGTGTAGCTTCGGTCGATGTGCATGGTCGGGTTCCTCCATGCAGTCTTTATAGATTCGAGCGATCCAATTATTTCTTCAGTAAATTGAATTTCTGAGCGATCGCTTTCCGACATTTTATTGTAGTTCTGGCTCGATTTGTCTTTCAAACGCTTTAGGGTCAGGACTCATTGATCACAACCAGAAGATGACTGTGGCGGCGATGCAGATGGCGGACATGAAGGTGTGGGCGCAGCGATCATAGCGGGTGTGGATCCG
>JANOBA010000273.1:0-9436 GCA_031411415.1 Novosphingobium sp. | reverse complement strand
CGGCGTGGCCCTCGGCATGGAGGCGGTGCAGCCGCTCGATCAGTTCGCTCATGCGGGCACCAGTGAGAAGCGCGCGCCCTGGCTGGTTACCGTCAGATCGGAATCGGCCAGTTCGACCAGCTGCAGCCAGGTGCTGCGGTTCAGCCGCGCTTCGGTGCCGTGGCGCACGGCAACATAGAGCGCGGGGCAATCGGGATCACCGCGTGCGATGATCGGATTGTCCGGCCCGGCGAGTACCAGATCATCGGTGTTCAGCCGGAAAGCCAGCGCGCCGGATTCTTCGGCCACGTCGACCGCAATGAATGCGGCATCTTCGACTTCGATGCTCAGCTTTTCGTGCGGGGTGACCAGCCAGTGCTGCCCGCTGGCATCGCGCAGCAGCAGGCTGGCAAAGGCGCGGACCATCGCGGGGCGGGTTATCAGCCCGCCTTGATGATACCAGCGGCCGTCCGCCGCAATGCGCATATCGCTGTCGCCCTCGCGCGCCGGGCTCCACTGATCGAGCGGCGGCAGCTTGCGCGCGGCAACCTGGCCCGCGATTTCGGCGAGCGACAGGGCGGCAAGTTCGGGCGGCGGTTCATAGGGCATCGAAACTGCGATGCCAGAGCAGCCTAGCTAAGCCAAGGCCCCAGCATGCCCTCTGCTGGCAAGATCGACGGATTGTCGCAGCGCACCAGCAGGCGGGCTTTGTCGTATGGTCCGGGAAGCGACCAGCCTTGCGTCGGTTCGGCGGAAAAACCCCAGAAGCGGCCATAGTATTCCGCATCGCCGATCATCACTTGCGCCAGCGGCGCCTCAGGGCTCAGCGCGGCGATGCTGGCGGCCATCAGCGCCTTGCCATAGCCCAGCCCCTGCAATTCAGGCAGCACCGCGACCGGACCGACCATGATGACCGGGTGGCGCCTGCCATCTGGCGTGTTCAGCGCCACCGGCCAGCACTGGATCGTGCCAACGAGGTGATCGTCCTCGTCCAGCGCGGCGAAAGACAGCGCGGGCAGCCATTCGGTGCCTTCGCGCACCTTGTAGGCAGTGCGCTGATGCCGGCCGGGCTCGAAGGCGCGGTCAAGCAGCGCTTCGATGAGCGCGGAATCAATGCTGTCGAGGGGAACGATGTTGGCCATAGGACGGGCGCGGATAGGGGAGGCGGCGCGGGCATGCAATGGAAAGGTGGATACTGCGCGCGCGCGCCTTGCGGGACCGGGGATGCGCGGGGCAGGGTTTGGCGATGAGCGCATTCCTGTTCCCGCAAAGCGATTTGCCCCTGATTTTCGGTGTCGATGAGGCTGGGCGCGGGCCCTTGGCAGGCCCGGTGGTCGCCGCCGCCGTGCTGCTGGGCCGTGATTTTCCGGCGGGCATCGATGATTCCAAGAAGCTCTCGGCAAAACGCAGAGCGGTGCTTGAACCGCAGATCAAGGCGAGCTGCCCCTGGGCGCTGGGCGTAGTCGAGGCCGACGAAATTGACCGGATCAACATCTTTCAGGCAACCATGCTGGCGATGACCCGCGCCGTCGCGGCCCTGTGTGCGGTTCTTGGCGATGCGCCCGAAGAGGTGCTGATCGATGGCAACATGACGCCAGCCGGGCGCTGCGCAGACTGGCGCTGGGCGGCGCGGGCGATTGTCGGCGGCGATGCACTGGAGCCCGTCATTTCGGCCGCATCCATCATCGCCAAGGAGCATCGCGACCGGTTGATGCGGGCCCTGGCGGCCGAGCACCCGCACTATGGCTGGGAGCGCAACATGGGCTATGGCACCGCCGAGCACATGCGGGCCTTGCGCGAGCATGGCCCTGCGCCGTGTCACCGCCGCAGCTTTGCGCCGGTTGCGCGGTGGGAGCTGCTGGCCTGACTAACCCCAGGCGAGCTTGTGCATGCTGGCAAGATAGGCCTGCATGCGTTCTTCCATAGCCTCCGGGCTCATCGGCAGCGACCTTGCGCCGGCTTCGTTCGCCGACTGGGCGCTTGCCTGCATGTCGGCCTTGCGATTGACACGGGGATAGGGCTCGGCGGGAACTGGCACGCCGAGGAACGCACAGAGCGGCCCCCAGCCATCCTGCGCCCGGTGGACCAGTAGACGCTCAGGTGGCAGGCTGGCGATCACTTCGCCCCGCCAGCGGTTGAAATAGTCGATCATCCAGGCGCGGTCTTCAAGGTGATCAACAAACGCCCCGACGACCGCCCCGCGCATGAATTCGCTGACCGGGCTTTCGAGGAAGCTTTTGACATTGCTCGGCGAGAAGATCGTCTCGCGGATGGAATCACACCAGCCTTCGGCATCGCGGTCAGACAGGATGACTTTGGCCTGGGAGTAATGCGCGGCCAACTCGCGCCAATAGGTGCAGGTGGGATAGTCGACAGTTGCGGCGAAACCATCAAAGATGGCATCCCAGTCCGGCGCGCCTCTGACCACGGCAAACCATTGCGGCATGCGATGTCGAGCCTCGATCATGACTTCGGTCATGTGATAGCAAGGGCCAAGGTTCAAATGTTCGAGCGCGAGCTTGAGCGACAGTGTGCCTGTCCGGCCAAGCCCCGCGCCAATAACCTGCAACGCCATTTGCGCTCATTCCCTCTCGATTGCCTGCCAAACGGAACTTGCATGGAAAAAATTGGCAAGGCGAGTCCTCAAAGCCACACCACAGCATATGGAGTCTTGGGGAAACGGCGGGACTCAAGATGATGTGCCGGCCCCGTTCCGTTCTCCCCGCGTTGACGCTTCCTTAACCATGATCTGCAACTCTTCGCCGCAACTCCGCTCTTGACGCGGACTCCGCGAGGACTCACCCTGTGGATAAGTCAGGGGGCATTTACGAGCATATGACGCAGGTAATGGTGAAGGAAAAGGCGCGCGCGCGCGCCGCAGTGGCAGTCGTGTCTCCGCAGGATTTGCCTTTGGGGCAGATACTTGACGGTGATTGCGTCGAAGCGATGCGCAGTTTGCCGACAGACAGCGTCGACATGATTTTCGCCGATCCGCCCTACAATCTCCAGCTCGGCGGCGATCTTTCGCGGCCCGATGGCAGCCATGTCGATGCCGTCACCGATCACTGGGACCAGTTTGACAGCTTTGCCGTTTATGACCAGTTCACGCGGCTCTGGCTGACCGAGGCGCGCCGGGTGTTGAAGCCCAATGGCTCGATCTGGGTGATCGGCAGCTATCACAACATCTTCCGCGTTGGCGCGATGATGCAGGACATGGGCTTCTGGATCCTCAACGACATCGTCTGGCGCAAGGCCAACCCAATGCCCAATTTCAAGGGCACGCGTTTCACCAATGCGCATGAGACGATGATCTGGGCTTCGATGGGCGAGAAGGCGAAATACACCTTCAACTACCGGACGATGAAGACACTGAACGACGAGTTGCAGATGCGCAGCGATTGGGTGTTGCCGATCTGCGGCGGGCAGGAACGGTTGAAGAAGGCAGGCTACAAAGTCCACCCGACGCAGAAGCCCGAGGCGTTGCTCTACCGGGTGATGCTGGCGACGACAAAAAAGGGCGATGTCGTGCTTGATCCCTTCTTCGGCACCGGCACCACCGGCGCAGTGGCCAAGCGGCTGGGCCGCGAGTGGATCGGCTGCGAGCGCGAAAGCGTCTATCGCGAGGCCGCGCTGGAGCGCATCGAAATGGCGCTGCCGCTGGATGAAAGCGCGATTGCGACGATGCAAAGCCCCAAATCCGCGCCCAAGGTGGCCTTCGGCACACTGGTCGAGACCGGCTGGATCGCGCCCGGAAGCCTGGTCTATGATAAGAAGCGCAAGCTGTGCGCGACCGTGCGCACCGATGGC
Source organism: Novosphingobium sp. (assembly GCA_031411415.1). GTDB lineage: Bacteria > Pseudomonadota > Alphaproteobacteria > Sphingomonadales > Sphingomonadaceae > Novosphingobium. The sequence continues at coordinate 5,650 of JANOBA010000273.1, read as the reverse complement.
TCGCTGGTTTGCGGGGCCGACACCGGCTCGATCCACGGGCTCGGCGCCAAGCTGCAGGGCGCGCCTTCGTGCAACGGCTGGAGCTATTGGCACATCGAGCACGAAGGCGAGCTCAAGCTGATCGATGCGCTGCGGCAGCTCTATCTGCTTGGCACGGAGCCCTGACCATTTCTACGTTTTACCTTCGCCCGATTGCCCTTGCCGAAAGCCCCCAGAGCGAGGAGGGCGACGCGCTGCGGCTGGCCGGCGGGCTGGTCTATGCCAGCCGCTTCGCGCTGATCGAGCGCGCTGGAGGCCGGATTGTTTCGCGGCGGCGCTTTGGCGCTGATGAACTGAAGGCCGCCTTGCCATCGCTGCCCGAAGCGGTGCGCGCATTGTGGGACAATCTCCAGCGGGTGCCCGCGCCGCTGCAACTGGGTGCGCGAACCGTGCGGCTCGACCAGCCGCAGGTTATGGGCATCCTCAACGTCACGCCGGACAGTTTTTCCGATGGCGGTCAGTTTCTCGACGATCCTGAAGTCGCGAATGCTCACGCTGCCGCGATGCTGGAAGCAGGCGCAGCGATTATCGATGTCGGCGGCGAAAGCACCCGGCCCGGCGCGGCGGCGGTGTGGGAGGGCGATGAGCTGAAGCGCGTGGTCCCGGCGATCGAGCGGCTCGCCGCATCGGGCGCGGCGATCAGCATCGACACGCGGCGTCCTGCCGTGATGGAAGCTGCGCTTGCCGCCGGCGCGCAAGTGATCAACGATGTCTCCGCGCTGCGTTTCGATCCGCGCAGCCTTGAATTCGCCGCCGCCAGCGCCGCGCCGGTGGTGCTGATGCATGCGCCGGGCGATGGGCAGGACCTGCATGGCGAAGGCGAGTACCGCGACGTCGTGCTCGATGTGTTCGACTGGCTGGCTGAGCGCCGCGATGCTGCGCTGGCTGCCGGGATTCCCCGCGACAAAATCGTGCTCGATCCGGGCATCGGCTTCGGCAAGTCCGTGGCGGACAATCTGGCATTGCTGAATGCGCTGCCGCTGTTCCACGCGCTGGGGCATGCGCTGCTGGTGGGCGTCAGCCGCAAGCGGATGATCGGTGCGCTGTCAAACGAGGCGCCCGCGCACCAGCGGCTGGGAGGCAGTCTGGCGCTGGCAGGCAAGGCTCTGGAGGCCGGCGTGCAGATATTGCGTGTCCACGATGTACCCGAGACGGTGCAGGCGGTGCGCGTCTGGCGGGGGCTTCGTGATGCGGCGCTGACGGATTTTGCCCAGCTGCCTGCCTGAATTCAGCCGGCCCCAGAATTCAGCCCGCCCCAGAATTCAGCCGGCCCCTGAATTCAGCCGGCCATCGTCAGCTTCACCGGCTGCGAGCCGCCGCTGACATATTGTCGGATATCGAACTTGCCATCGACCAGCGCTATGGAGCGCGGAATCGAGCCCTGCACCCAGGGGCTGGCCATGTGCGCAGTGTGGACTTCGGCGTTCTCATAGACCTCGATGACGACGTAGGTATCGGGCTCGAAGGCGCTTTTTGACCAGGCGTAATAGACCACTCCCGGCTCGTTCGCGCGGGTTGTGGCGGCGACTTCGTCCATCAGCGCCTCATAGCCCGCGGCGTTTTCCGGCCGCACGCGCATATGGGCGATCATCGTGATCATGCGTCTGCTGGCTCCGGCTGGCCGAGCACGTGGTGGGCAGCCGCCAACCGCTTGTCGCTCTGTTCGATGATCCGGCGCACACCTTCGCGCACCGAAACCTTGCTGGGGCCGAGCAGGCGTTCCATCTTGGTGGTATCACCCCAGATCGGCCACGACCGGCCATTTTCGACAAATATTGGCTCGCGCCCGAGAATCTCGCCGGCAATGATGCAGTACTCCTGCGTCGTCATTGCTTCCGATCCGCCGACGTTCACAGCTTCGCCTCCCACTTTGGCGATCCCGGCGCAGGCGATGGTCTTTTCGACATAGTCATCTTCATAGAGCGGCGTGTGGACATTGCGCACGCCGGGATAGACGCTGACCGGAAGCCCCGCCGCCACCTGATCGACCCGCTGGGTCACCCCGCCGCCGCGCGGGCCATAGAACGAGAAGATGCGCACAAATGTCACCGGCAGCTGATAGTCCTCGCTGACATGGCGCAGCAGATATTCCGCGCCGATCTTGCTCGCCGCATAATTCTCGCCGCCCGCGTGGAGCCCGTAAGCGTCGTCTTCGCGCAACGGCCTCTCGCCCTGATATTCGTACATCGAGCCGGTGGAGCCCTGCACAAAGGCTTCGGCATTGCGATACCGCCGCGCCAGGCGGCCAGTCGCCGCCGTGTTCACTTCGTAGGCCATATTGCCGAAATTGGGCGGCAGCACCGCATAGTTGATCACCACGTCGACGCTTTCGGGCAGCGCCGAAAGATCGGGATTGGCCATGTCGAAAGCTATGGCTTGTGCGCCCGCGGCCTCGATCAGCGCTTTTTGCGCTGGGTCGGAATAGCGCGCGACGGCAAAGACTTCGTTGTTCTTCGCCAGCTCCACTGCGACCGGCAGGGCGACCAGCCCGCTTGCCCCGGTGACCATCACACGTTTGCCCGATAGTCCCGCCATTTGCTGTTCCTCTTGCCCTTTGCGATGCTTATCCGGCAGGCTATCAGGAATGCAGCCGGGCGGAAAGCCGGGGCAGGAAAAGTTGGAGAGCAGGCTTGAGCACAGTCCAGACCATGCGCGGACCAATCGACAGCAGCCAGCTCGGTCGGGTGCTGGTGCACGAGCATATCTTCCTCACCGACATGGAGTTTATTTCCAATTACCGCCCTGATTTCGATGAAGACGCCATGGTTGAACAGGCGGTTGCTGAGCTGGACGAGCTGAAAAATCTGGGTATCGACACCATCATCGATCTCACCGTTCTGGGGCTTGGGCGCGATATTCCGCGCATCGCCCGCGTTGCCCAGCGCAGTGCGATCAACATCGTCGCCGCCACCGGGGTCTATTCATTTGATCATGTGCCCGAGGCTTTCGCTTATTGGGGGCCGGGGCTGCTCCACGACGTTCCCGAGGAACCGATGGTCGGCCTGTTCGTGCAGGACATCACCGAGGGCATCGCCGGCACTGGCCTGAAGGCCGGCGCGCTGAAATGCGCAATCGACAAGCCGGGGCTGACGGCGGGGGTCGAGCGGATCATGCGCGCGGTGGCCAAGGCACACATGCTCACCGGCGCGCCGATTTCAGTCCACACCGCGCCGCACGAGCGCACGGGCCTGATCGCCCAGCGCGTGCTGTCCGAGGAAGGCGTGGACTTGCAAGATGTGATCGTCGGCCATTCGGGCGATTCAACTGACATCGACTATCTGATGGAGCTGGCCGATCAGGGATCGATCCTGGGCATGGATCGCTTCGGCATCGATTTCGTCACCACCACGCCGCAGCGCGTCGCACGATCATCGCAATGGTGAAGCGGGGATATGCCGACCGTATGGCGCTCAGCCACGATTGCGCTTGCTGGGCGCATTACCTGCCGAGCGACCAGTTGCGCCGCGACATGATGCCCAATCACCGCTACACCCATGTCTGCAATACCGTGGTGCCGGCGCTGCTCGAAGGCGGGGTCTGCCAGGCCGATATTGACACCATGTTCATCGCCAATCCGCGCCGCCATTTCGAGGGCGCGGCAGAGCGGTTCGAGAAACGAAAATAACGGGAGTATTGAGGAATGACTGATCGCAAGGCCGTCGCCATTGTCACCGGGGCCAGCCGGGGGGCGGGGCAGGGCATCGCCCGCGCGCTGGGCCAGCATGGCTGCATTGTCTATGTAACGGGCCGCACGCTTAATGCCGGCGATCACGCGCTCGGCGGCACGATCGGGGCGACTGCGGCGATGGTCACCGAAGCCGGAGGGCAGGGCATCGCGGTCAAGTGCGACCATTCCAACCCCGATGACGTGCAGGCCTTCTTCGCGCGGGTGATGGAAGAACAAGGCCGGATCGACATTCTCGTCAACAATGCGGCAGCAGTTTATGACGAGCTGTCTATGCCCGGCGGCTTCTGGGAACGGCCGCTGAAGCTTGGCGACATGATCGATGTCGGCATCCGCTCCAGCTTCGATGCCTCGTGGTATGCAGCCCAGGCGATGGTGGCGCAGAACGATGGCTTGATCCTGTTCACCAGCGGTGGCGGCGCGGAGCATTATGTGTTCAGCCCGGCCTATGGCGCGCACAAGGCGGCGATGGACAAAATGGCTTTCGACATGGGCATGGAGCTTGACCATGGCGGAAAGAATGTCGCTGCCGTTTCGATCTGGATGGGCGCGGTGCTGACCGAGCGGCTGCGCATGGTGATCGCATCGGACCCCGCGAAATTCGGCGCGCTGGAAGCCGGCTCCGAAGAGCCCGAGTTCACCGGGCACCTTGCCTGGGCGCTGTATAACGATCCGCAGCGCGCCGCGCGCAATGGCGCAACCTTCATTGGCGCTGAGCTGGCGCGCGATTATGGCATCACCTGCGCTGGCGGGCGCCAGCCGCCGAGCTACCGCGACACTTACGGCGTATTCCCGCACCCGTTTTCAAAGCTTGCCCCGGTGAGGGCGGGCTGATGGATATGGAAGCCCGCCTCGCCGCGCTCGAAGCGCAAATGCAGGACTTGGCTGACCGACAGGCGATTCTGGATTGCCTCAAGCGCAATTCGCGCGGCAACGATCGTTTCGATGTTGAAATGATCACCAGCAGCTATCACGACGACGGGGTGCATGAGCTGGGCCAGCGGCAGATTTCGGGCCGCGAATATGGCGAACATGCCAACCATGCCCATGGCGCGCTGTTCGAAGTGACCATGCATAATGTTGCCATGCACAGCTGCGAAATCGATGGTGATGTCGCCCATGCCGAAAGCTACAACACGGGCCTGTTCGTTGACAAAGGCGGCGAAATCGGACGCATCCTTGCGGGCCGCTATATCGATCGGCTGGAAAAGCGCGACGGCGAGTGGCGCATCGTCTTGCGGCGGGCGACGGTCGAGGTGGCGATCGAGGGCAAGGCCACTCTGCCCACCGGAGCTTTCATGCCGGGATCAGGCTATCTCAAGGGCAGCCGGAACCGCGGCGACCCGGCGTTCGAGCGGCCGCTGTCGCTCGAAAGCGGCGAGCGCTGGTGACGGCAGGCAGAATCAACGGAAGGGAGTTAGCATGTTTGAAGTGATCGATGTCCAGCCCAAGATCGGCTCGGAAGTGCGGATAGACCGCGATGCCTTCCTCGCGGGAACTTATGCAAAAGAGATCGAGCAGCTGCTGGTCGAGCGCAGCGCGCTGGTGTTTCGCGGGATCAATCTGACCGCCGCCGAGCAGCGCCAGTTCGCCCGCACCATCGGCACGATCACCGATCAGGGCGAAGACGGGCTGTCGCTGATCTCGATGAACCCGGAAGTCTCCTCGGTCGCCGGTTATACGCGCGGGGCGTTCTACTGGCACATCGACGGGGCCAATGATCCGATCCCGGCCAAGGCGACCATGCTGAGCGCGCAAGTGCTGGCGGAAGAGGGCGGCGACACCCTGATCTGCAACACCTATGCCGCCTATGCCGATCTGCCGGCGGACGAAAAGGCCAAGCTTGAAGGCTTGCGCGTGCGCCATGCGCTGGAAGCGACGCAGCGGCTTGTGACCCCGCAGCCGAGCGTTGCCGAGCTGACCCAG
>JANOBA010000272.1:0-6114 GCA_031411415.1 Novosphingobium sp. | reverse complement strand
GCCCGGTTCTGGGACATGACCCATGCCGTCAATGCGCGCGGGGCCTTCCTGATCAGCCGAGAGATTGCCCGGGCCATGGTTGCTGGCGGCAATGGCGGCCGGATCGTCAACTGCGCCACGACGGGCCTTGCCGGCCAGCTGTGCCATGGCCACGCGGCCTATCTTTCCTCGAAAGGCGCGCTTGCCGCGTTGACCAGCGCCATGGCGCTGGAGCTTGCCGAACACGCCATCACGGTCAACACAGTACTGCCCGGCGGCGTTGGAACGCCCGGTTCGATGGGCGCCGAGGGGCCTGCGCCGACCGGCCCCGGCATCCGCCGCCCGCTGCTCGGCTTTTGCGAGCCACGCGATATCGCCACCGCGGTGCTCTATTTCGCCACGCCAGCGGCGCGTTTTGTCACCAATCAGACGCTGGCGGTGGATGCAGGTTTCTCGATTTGCTGAGCTAGCTTAGTTTTTTCTTGCGCATTTCCCCGGGCCTTGCTTTGGACGGGCAATGCTTACTGCGTATCGTTTTCATCTCGCTGCCTCGGCGATTGCCTTGCTCATCATGCCCGGCGTGGCCCATGCCCAGCGCGCGACCGAAAATGCGGTCGCCAATGCCGATGATGCTTTCGGTTCCTCAGTCGGTCTGGAGCAGACCGGCATCTATTCTGATCAGGACACGCGCGGGTTCAGCCCGTCGAAGGCAGGCAATGCGCGGATCGACGGGGTCTATTATGATCCTGTCGGCGCGCTCTCCTCGCGGTTGCGCTATGCCAATGTCGTGCGGGTGGGTTTTGCCGCCGAAGACTATCCCTTCAGCGCGCCGACCGGGATCATCGAATACCGCCTGCGGCCGATGCCCACCGAGCTGGGCTTCAGTCCCGCATACAATGTCATGGCGTTCGGCGGTTTCATTCGCGAGTTCGATTTGCGTGTGCCGATTGCCGGAGAGAAACTCGCCTTTGTCGGCGGTGCGGCGCAATCGGACCTGAGGCAAAGCGATGGCGCCCAAAATGCGGCATGGGGCTTGACCTCGCGCTTCATTGCCCGGCTGGGCGGGGTCGAGTTCGCGCCATTTGCCGCGGTCAGCTGGTTCACCCAAAACCATGCCCGACCGCTCACTGTGGTGACTGGCGATACTTTGCCGAAGCTGCCCGAAGTGCGCCGCAATCTCGGCCAGGACTGGGCAAGCGGGCACTATGACAACCACACTTTCGGCGGGGTTATCAAGGCGCCGATCACCCGCAACCTCTCGCTGCGCGCTGGCCTGTTTCACGGCAAGGGGAACCGGCCAGAGAACTATTCGGAGATCTTCAACCTGGTGCCGGCGGCGAGCGGTGTGGCGCCCAGCATGGCCAGCCACCTTGTGCTGTCCGATCCGTTTCACGCGATCCACTCGACCAGCGGCGAGGCACAGCTGGCGCTGAAGCTGGGCAGCGGGCGCTGGCAGCACCGCCTGATTGCCGGCTTCCGCGCGCGCGACCGGTTGACCCAGACCGGCGGCTCGGATGTGCAGAGTTATGGCACCGTGCCCTATGGCCTGCCCGATCTGCACCCCCAGCCGGCATTCGTGTTTCGGGATCCAAACGATGGACGGGTGCGCCAGCATGCTTTCATGCTGGGCTATCTGGGCAAAGCCGAGGGTCTGGGCACGATCAACTTCGGCCTGCAAAAGGCGCGCTATCGCGGCTCGTCGCGCGATGGGCGCACCGGGTTGGTGACGCGCTCGAACGACAATCCCTGGCTCTACAACGCCAGCCTCGGGATCGATCTGACCCGATCGCTGTCAATCTTTGCGGCGACCCAGAAGGGCCTTGAAGACAGCGGCACGGCGCCGGAAAGCGCGGTCAACCGCAACGAACAGCTGCCGGCCACCCGCTCGGTGCAATACGAGGCCGGGGTGCGCTGGAAATTTGCCGGGGGCCAAGTGGCAGTCAACGCCTTCCAGATCACCAAGCCCTATTTCTCATTCGACGGCCTACGCAATTTCACCGAGGTCGGCACGCTGCGGTTGCGCGGGGTTGAAGGTTCGCTCAGCGGCCATTTCGGCAAGCGGCTGACGGTGATTGCCGGGGCAGTGGCAACCCAGCCGCGGGTCCTTGACCGTCAGCCGGGAGTGGGCGAACGGCCTGCCGGCATGCCATCGCTCTATGCGCGGATCGATCTCAATTACCGCACGGATATTTTCGGCGGGCTGACCCCGACCGCCACGCTCAGCCACACCGGCGAGCGCGCGCTGAGCGCCGGGCCGCTGGCGAGCCTTGGCGGCAAGCAACTGATGGTGCCGGGCTATACCACGCTCGATCTTGGCCTCCGCCAGTCTTTCAAGCTGGGCAAAGTGCCGATGAGTTTTCGGGCGCTGATGTGGAATGTGTTTGATGCGGCGAGCTGGAAAGTCGTCGCCGCGAACACGCTGCTGATGGAAGAGCGGCGGCGGTTCAATCTGACTGTGACGGCGGATTTTTAAATCCTCCCCGAGCTTGCTCGGGGAGGGGGACTGCCCGCGAAGTGGGTGGTGGAGGGGCGCTGCTCTGCTCTGCAGGTGCAGTTTTTGCGCTGGCCCCTCCGTCAGTCGCTGCGCGACTGCCACCTCCCCGAGACAAGCTCGGGGAGGATCATTACCTTGGCGGCATGCGGATCGCGCCGTCGAGGCGGATCAACTGGCCGTTGAAATAGGTGTTGCGCGTCAGTTCCATCACCAGACTGCCGAATTCCTCTGGCTTGCCGAGTCGCTTGGGGAAGGGCACCGAGGCTTCGAGTCCGGCAAACACGGCCGGCGCACTTTCCTTAACGCCCAGCATCGGCGGCGTGGCGAACGTGCCCGGCAGGATCGCGTTGACCCGAATGCCCAGGTCCATCAGATCTCGCGCCATCGGCAGCACCATGGAATTGACCGCGCCCTTGGCGCCGCCATAGGCAACCTGGCCGATCTGGCCGTCCTGCGATGCGGCAGACGAAGTGAAGATGATGCAGCCGCGCTCGTTGTCATCGTTGAGCGGATCGGCACCGGCCATGCCCAGCGCAGCGATCGAGGCGACGCGGTAGGAGGCAACGAATGTGCCCAGCGCTGCCTTCTCGATGCCCGCTGTAGGTGCCCGCTTCCAGCCGCCGGTGGTCTTGTCGAAGCCCACGGTCTTGCCGCCGCCGGCAACCACTGCGCAGTGGACCAGCACCCGCTCCTGGCCGTTCGCGGCGCGGGCCTTGGCAAATCCGGCCTCGCAGCTTTCCTCGCTCATGATATCGACATTGCAGAACACGCCGCCGATTTCCTTGGCGAAAGCCTCACCGGCTTCCTCGTTGATGTCGAAAATGGCGACCTTGACGCCGGCGGCTGCGAGCGCCTGCGCCGACGCGCGGCCGAGGCCCGAAGCGCCGCCGGTGACGATGGCGGCAATGGTATTGTCGATTTTCATGGGTCTCTCCGAAAAGTGCGAATCAGAATGTGAAAAAGTGCCTAGCTCGATTTAACCGAGCTTGAAATGTTGCATCGATCCGCCTTCGCCGAAGAAGGGGCTGGCTACTTCGACGAATTTGGCAAAGCCGGGCGTTGCCTTGGCGGCGTTGTGCGCCTCGACCGAATCCCATTCGATCAGGAACAGGACGTTCCCGGGGTTTTCAATCCCCGGCAGCAGCGTCACCTTGTTGCAGCCGGGGCAGGAAAGCAGACCTTCAGTGCCGCCCTGTTCGGCCATGACTTTGAGCAGGCCTGCGGAATCCCCGCCCTTGGCGCTGAGGATGGCGACTTCGAGGTCCATAGCAATTCTCCCGTGTCAATTTTGGCAAATTTTGTCTGGCCCTCATGCCTGCGCCTTTGGGCTGGCGCAAGCAGGCCTTGGGCCTATGATCGCGGGGGCGAAGTGGAAGGTGAGTGGAATGGAATTCGATCTTGATATGACCGACGCGCTGCTGTCGACCACGCGAGCGGTGCGCAAGCGGCTCGATCTGGACCGGCCGGTGCCGCGCGCGGTAGTGATGGAATGTATCGCGCTTTCCATGCAGGCGCCCACGGGCAGCAACAGCCAGGGCTGGCGCTGGGTGGTGGTTGACGATGCCGAAAAGCGCGCGGCGCTGGGTGCACTGTATAAAGAGGCTGGCGCGGCCTATCTTGCGGCGGGCGTGGCTTCGACCAAGGGCGAAGGCCAGCAGGGCCGGGTGATGACTTCGGCGCTGTGGCTGGCGGAAAACATGGGGTCCGTGCCTTGCCTCGCGATCCCCTGCATCGAAGGCGCTTTCCCTGAAGGCACGCCGAATGCCATGCTCGCCAGCCAGTATGCCTCGATCTATCCCGCCGTGTGGAGCTTCCAGCTTGCCCTGCGCAGCCGCGGGCTGGGCTCGACGCTGACCACGCTGCACTTGTTGCAGGCGGCAAAGGCGGCGGAAATTCTGGGGCTGCCGGATAACCTTCAGCAAGTCGCGATGCTGCCGGTGGCCTATACCAAGGGCATGGATTTCAAGTCCGCCGAACGCCCAGGGCCGGAGACGATCACGCACTGGAATGGGTGGTAGGCGTCACTTACAGGTCATCAAACCCCGGGCAAACCCGCTCCGCTTTGCGCAGCATTGCCGGCCAGAAACGCTCTTCGGCGAATCCATCCACCCAGCCCGGGTTCTGCACCTGCATCATCGCGCCGATCACCGCTTCATCCGGAAACGTCACTTCGCGGCCCATTGAAAGCGTGCGCACTTGCGCGGTGCAGGCCCACTCCAGCGAATAAATCCGATAGAACGCCGAGGCGATCGACCGCCCGCAGCTCAGCGTGCCGTGGTTGCGCAGGATCAGCATGTGCTTGCCGCCAAGGTCACGCCCCAGCGATTCGGCCTCTCGGGCGGCATCGACCACGCCCTCGAAGGCATGATAGCCGACGTCCATGCAGATATTCAGCGCGTTCTGGCTCAGCGGCAGCAGGCCCTCCTTCAACGCAGAAACTGCCACCCCGTCATGGGTGTGGAAATGCATCGCGCTGTTCATGTCGGGCCGGCCGTTCAGCACTGCGCTGTGCACGCCATATGCCGCCGGGTTGAGCGTCAGTCCCAGCGGATTGTCGAGCACCTCGCCTTCGAGGCTCATCCGCATCAGGCTTGAAGCCGTCACTTCCTCAAACATCAGCCCGAACGGGTTCATCAGGAACGAGCCGTCCGGCAGCCGCGCCGACATATGGGTGGCAACATGATCGTCCCAGCCGAAATGCGCGGCGAGGCGGAATGCGGCGGCAAGTTCAACTCGCGCCTTGCGTTCCTCCTCGCCCATCGTTCCCAGTTTCGCGACGCTTGCCATGGCACTCTCCACTATCGTGCGGGCGATAGTGCAATGCGCGCACTTGCGAGTCCAGTTGTGCCGGGCTGAAAGCGGAGCGGCAGTCAGTGGAGTTGAATGGAATGAACAAGCCCAACATGGCCTTCGATACCAGCGATGTTGATAAATGGGTCGGCAAGCCGGTGATCTTCGCCGAGCTGTGGGACCCATGCAGCGCCACCGATATCCGCCGCTGGGTGCAGGCGATGGACTATGCCAATCCGCTGCACTGGAACACCGAGTTCGCGCGCAGTTCCGATTTCGGCGGCATTGTTGCGCCGCAGAGCTTCACCGTGGCGATGGACTATGGCCACGGCTGCCATCCCAGCTGCGTCGGCAAGATCCCCGGCAGCCACCTGATCTTCGCCGGCGAGGAGTGGTGGTTCTATGGCAACCATGTGCGCCCGGGCGATCACCTGAAACAGGATCGAACTTTTGCCGGCTACAAGATCACCGAGACCGCCTTTGCCGGACCGACCATGTTCGCCAATGGCGACACCGTCCACCGCAACCAGCACGGCGCACTGATCGCCAAGGAGCGCGCGACCTCGATCCGCTATCTGATCGAGGAGGCCAACAAGCGCGGAGTTTACGGCAAGGAAAGCCGCGAGCCCAAGCTGTGGACCCGCGCCGAGCTGGACGAGATCGCCCGGCTGCGGCTGGACTGGATCCGCTCGAACCGCGAAGGCATCTCACCGCGCTATGAGGATGTCAAAGTTGGTGACATTCTGCCGCGCCGCCCGGTCGGGCCGCACAGCCGGGTGACTTTTGCGCTGGAATGCCGCGCCCACCGGCAGAACATCTGGGGCTCGTATCACTGGAATGCGCCTGAGGGC
>JANOBA010000271.1:0-1830 GCA_031411415.1 Novosphingobium sp. | reverse complement strand
CCGGCTTCGTCGTATTGCTTGTCGGGCGCGTTCTGGTCCTGGAACATGTCGGGCAGGCGCAGCGTGCGGATTTTGAGGCCGGCATCGAGCAGGCCGTGGTCCGATGCCAGCGTCAGCACATGCGCGCCCAGGCCGCCGATCGCGGCTTCTTCCACCGTGATGATCACTTCGTGCGTGGCCATCAGCTTGCGGATCAGATCCTCGTCGAGCGGCTTGGCGAAGCGCAAGTCGGCGACGGTTGTGGAAAGCCCTTTGGCTTCCAGCTGATCGGCGGCCTTGAGGCTTTCGGCGAGCCGGGTGCCGAGGCTGAGCAGCGCCACTTTGCTGCCGTGTTTGACGATGCGGCCCTTGCCGATCTCGAGCACCTGGGCCTCGGCGGGCAGGGCCACACCAGTGCCGTTGCCGCGCGGATAGCGCACCGCAATCGGCCCGGCGTCGTATTCAGCGGCGGTTTTGGTCATGTGGACGAGTTCCGCCTCATCGGACGGCGCCATGACCACGAAATTGGGCAGGGTGCACAGGTACGTGATGTCGAACGATCCGGCATGCGTCGCGCCGTCCGCGCCGACCAGCCCTGCGCGGTCGATGGCAAAGCGGACGGGCAGGTTCTGGATCGCCACATCATGCACCACCTGATCGAAGGCGCGCTGGAGGAACGTCGAATAAATCGCGCAGAACGGCCGCATGCCTTCCGCCGCGAGGCCTGCCGCGAAGGTCACTGCGTGCTGCTCGGCAATCCCGACATCAAAGCTGCGGCTGGGGTGGCGCTGCGCGAACTTGTCGACTCCGGTGCCCGATGGCATCGCGGCGGTGATCGCGACGATGCGGCTGTCGGTGTCGGCAAGGTCAGCCAAGGCCTCACCGAACACGTTCTGGTATTGCGGCGGGCCCGGCGCGGGCTTGCTCTGTTCGCCGGTGATCACATCGAACTTGGCGACGCCGTGATACTTGTCGGCAGCAGCTTCCGCCGGGCCATAGCCGTGGCCCTTTTTGGTGACGACATGGATCAGGCAGGGGCCTTCCGCCATATCGCGCACATTCTCCAGCACCGGGATCAGGTGATCAAGATTGTGGCCATCGATCGGCCCGACATAATAGAACCCCAGCTCCTCAAACAGCGTCCCGCCCATCGCCAGCCCCCGCGCAAACTCGTCGGTCTTGTGCGCGGCATAGTGCAGCGGCTCGGGCAGTCGCCTCGCAATCCGCCGGGCAAGATCGCGCAGCTCCAGGAACGGCCGCGAGGATACCAGCCGGGCAAGGTATGCCGAAAGCCCGCCCACCGGCGGTGCAATCGACATGTCATTGTCGTTGAGAATGACGACCAGCCGGTTGCCGGCGCATTTGGCGTTGTTCATCGCCTCATAGGCCATGCCCGCCGACATTGCCCCGTCGCCGATCACCGCGATGCCGCGCCCGGGTCGGTCGGATAGCTTCGCCGCCATGGCAAAGCCGATCGCGGCGGAAATCGAGGTCGACGAATGCGCCGCGCCGAACGGATCATACTCGCTCTCGGAACGCTTGGTGAAGCCCGAAAGCCCGCCCGCGCTGCGCAAAGTGCGGATGCGGTCGCGCCGGCCGGTCAGGATCTTGTGCGGATAGGCCTGATGGCCAACATCCCACACCAGCTTGTCCTGCGGCGTGTTGAACACATAATGCAGCGCCACGGTCAGCTCGACCACGCCAAGCCCCGCACCCAGATGCCCGCCGGTGACCGAGACCGCCGAAACCATCTCAGCTCGCAGCTCGTCCGCCAGTTGGCGAAGCTGGGCAGGCGCCAGACGGCGGAGCTCGGCTGGGGTCGGAACCGTGTCCAGAAGCGGCGTGGGGGGG
>JANOBA010000270.1:0-10659 GCA_031411415.1 Novosphingobium sp. | reverse complement strand
TGCGCCACGGCAAGGCTGACTCCCGGCCACAGCAGCATGAACAGCGCCAGCGCCATCCCGACGCAGACCCCGCGGGTGACCGACGCGCCGATCAATCCCAGCATCAGTTCGGCTTCGGAGAGCGGCGGCATCAGGTAATCGACGATGGTTCCCTGCATCTTGCCAGACAGAAATGCGAAGCTCGCGTTCTGGAAGGCGTTCTGCATCATCCCCATGACAATCAGGCCCGGAGCGACGAATGTGGCGAAGGAAACCCCCAGCACCATCCGCCCTTCCCCGCCCAGCGCCAGGGTAAAAATCACCAGCTGCAGTAAGGTGGTTGCGGCTGGTGCCCAGATGGTCTGGGTCTGCACCTTGAAAAAGCGGCGTACTTCCTTCATATAGAGGGTCTTGAGCCCGATCCAGTTTACCCGGTGGATCAGCGGCTTTCCCTGAAGCGGAAAGGTGCGCGTTGCGGCGTTTGTCATGTGGGGTTGATCGCTCATCCCCCGGCGACTATCGGCTGCGCTCGCGCAAGACAAGCGCAACAGAAATGGAAATGGCATGAGCTGGACCGACGAACGCATCGAACAACTGACCAAAATGTGGGAAGGCGGCTCTACCGCCAGCCAGATCGCCGAAGAACTTGGCGGGGTCAGCCGCAATGCCGTGATCGGCAAAGCGCACCGTCTCGGGCTGAAAGCGCGCCCTTCGCCGGTCAAAGCCAACGAAAAGCCTGAGCCCGCACCCGCCCGCGCAGCCAAGCCCGTCAGCGAGACGCCGCGAGCGCCCCAGCCGGCGCCGCCCCGCGCCGCTCCGGCAGCCGCGCCCGCGCCCAGCACCCCTCCGCCAGCCGCCGCAGCCGCCCCGGGCGCGCCCGCCGTGCCCAGTCCAAAGCCGCAGCAGCGAATCGTTTCTGTCGGCCCCGGCGGCTTCCTGCGCCAGGGCCCGGGCGATCAGCAGGCGCCGATCCCGCCCGCTCCGCCGCGCCGCCTCGTGCCAGCCAAGCCCAGCCCGGAAATGGCCAGCAAGACCAGCCTGCTCGATCTCAACGACCGGATCTGCCGCTGGCCGATGGGGCATCCCGGCGAGGCAGATTTCCATTTCTGCGGCGAAAAAGTGAACCCGGGCTTCCCCTATTGCGTCGAGCATTGCGGACGCGCCTATCAGGCGCAGCTGCCGCGCGGCCATCGCCGCCCGCCACCACCGCTGCCGTTTGGCGGTCCCAGAGTTCGGTAAACAGGTACGCCGAGTTTGGCCTTCCGGGCTGAACTCGGCCTACTGAATAGCCAACTCGGCTTCGGGCTCACGCTCGCGCCTGGCAAGCATCAGTGCGCATAGACCAGCCGCTAAAGACAATGCAGCTATCACTGCCATGGTCAGCCGGTATGCATGCGGAGACGGGAACGAAGCCCCGCCCATCGGGGCCATTACCATATCCGATGCCAGCGCCAGCGCTATCATCTGTGTGCCAATTGCAGCAAACATCCCGCCGATCACCGACATTGTGCCAATCGCTTCACTGGTCCGGTCGGCGGGCGCAGATTCGACAATGACTATCGGCAATGCAGCCCGCATCAGCGTTGTGCCGAACGAGATCAGGCATAACAGAGCTATCATGGCACCAAGCGTGTTGGGCAAGCTCAGTCCCACCAGCCAGCCAGCCGCCGCCATCAGCCCGCCAATCAGGATCGGCAAACCCACCGAACGCTTCAGCGCCAACCAGCCTGACAGCGGCCCGGCAAAAAATGACAGCGCATTCGATGGCAGCTTGGCCAAGCCTGCAACTGTCGCAGTGAAACCCAGCCCGGCCATTGTCCACGCCGGGGCCTGCATATAGGTCGAAAAGACGAAGACGATTTGCGCGCTGCCCATCCCCAGCAAGATCGAAGAGAGGTTGGCAACCGCAATGTTGCGTTCGCCCAGCAAACGCAGGTTGATGAACGGCTCCCGCGCAGCAAGGCTGCGCCGTGCCCAGACCACCAGCAGCAGGACCCCGAATCCGGCCACAGCATAACAGCGCGGATCAAGCCAGCCATAGGTCTTGGACAACGACAGCCCGAGTAGCATCGCACCAATTGCAGGCGCAGGCAGCAGCCCTTCGATCCAATCGATCCTTTGCGTCGGCGGGGTGCCCGGCCGCGCAGGCACGATCAGCCGGACCGCGGCATAGGCGAACACCAGCAACACGCCTGAAATGACGAATAGCCAGTGCCAGTTCAAATTGTCGATAATTGCCCCGCCCAAAACCAGGCCTATCGCGACGCCCATGCCCTGCGCCGTGGTCATCAGGCCTACTGCGACCGGCAGGCGTTTCTCAGGCAGATTCTCGCGCAGAATGCCAATAGACAAGGGGATTGCGGCGGTGGCGAAGCCTTGCAGTGCGCGCCCAAACAGGACGAGTGGGAAATTGGTCGTCACGGCGCTCAGCACCGATCCCAGCGTCGCACCAATCAACAACAGCAACATAATCCGCCGCCGCCCGAACATGTCTCCCAGCCGCCCCGCGACCACGCAGGCGACTGTGCCAATCAGCATGTGCATAGTGACCAGCCAACCCGCCATGATCGGATCGCCAAATTGGCGGATCAGCGTTGGCAGCGCGGCATATAGCATAGACGTTTCGAAAGTGGCGCAGACCTCAACAGTGAAGACAGCGGCAATGATCGCATTATGGTTGAAACGCATTTCGTACATCATCCCTCAGGCCCCCGAACTGGCAAGCCCCCGCGCCGGTTCGGCTTTTTATTATCGCCACCTTCCGATGAAACGCCAGCCATGGCAATGGCTGAACGCATGATCCATCTCCACACCGTCTGGTGGGCTCACTACCTTGGCGACCTTGCTGCGTGGAGCGGCGCGGCGCTCGCGGCCCGCTGGCAGTATCGCCGCTGGCCCGATGCTGCGCATGCCCTCGCGAACGTGACCACGCCCTCGTATCATGTAACCTTGGCGCTGGGCGCGCTGGTGGGGGCCTGGCTGCTGGGTTCGGCCAACTCGCTGCACTCCATCGCCGCCGCGCCGTCTCACAGCATAGCCGGGGCGCTGGCGGGCGGGATCATCGCGGTCGAGCTGTGGAAATGGCGCATGGGCGTGCGCCAGTCGACCGGCGCGGCTTTTGTGTTGCCGCTGAGTGTGGGCATTGCGCTCGGCCGGCTTGGCTGCCTGTTTTCCGGCCTGCCTGATTTCACCTATGGCACGCCGAGCGCGTTGCCGTGGGCCATCGATCTGGGCGACGGAATCGGCCGCCACCCGGTCCAGCTTTACGAATCGCTGGCCATGGCAGCTTTCGCCATTGCCTTCGTTCAGGCCCGGAAAACCGGCAAGCAATGGGCCCAAGCCCATGCTTTCCACGCGCTGATAATTGTCTATGCTGGACAACGTTTCGTGTGGGAGTTTTTCAAGCCCTATCCGCATGTGGCCGGGCCGCTGAATCTCTTCCACTTGCTCATGGCTGGACTGATACTTTATGGATTCATCTGGTGGCGACGCGGCAATCCTGAGCCCTCCGGCAGCAGTGGATGAGGCCCCGCGCAAGGCCGCGCCCTATATCTTCCACGATCAGACCACTTCGCTGTGCGAGACCTGCCTTGAGCCGGTTCCCGCCAAAGTCATCATCGAGGATGACAAGGTCTGGTATCTCAAGCGCTGCCTTGATCACGGGGTCCAGAAAGTCCTGATCAGTGATGATATCGAATACTGGCGCCAGCAAAAGCTCTGGCTGAAACCCGGCGACCGCCCACTCCAGACCCAGACCCGCACCGAGGCTGGCTGCCCGTTCGATTGCGGGCTGTGCCCCGATCACGAACAGCACTCGTGCCTGGCCATCGTCGAGATCAATCAGGCCTGCAATCTCGCCTGCCCGGTGTGCTTTGCGGATGCCACCGACATCCACGGCAGCCACCGCCCGCTGGCCGAAATCGCCGCGATGCTGGATGCACTCGTCGCCAGCGAGGGCGAGCCCGATCTGGTGCAGATTTCGGGCGGCGAGCCGACAATTCACCCGCAGTTCTTCGAAGTGCTCGATCTGGTAAAAGCGCGGCCGATCCGTCATGTGATGATCAACACCAATGGCCTCCGCATCGCGCAGGACCGGGCGTTCGTGGAGCGCCTCGCCAGCTATGCCCCGCGTCTCGAAGTCTATCTCCAGTTCGATTCGCTGCGCGATGAAGCGTTGATGGACCTGCGCGGCGCGAAGCTTGCCCGCATCCGCCAACAGGCATTGGAGGAGCTGGAAAGAGTCAACCTTTCAACCACTTTGGTCGCTGTCGTAAAGCGCGGTGTGAATGACGGCGAAGTGGCTGACATCGTCCGCCATGCCCTGACGTGGAATTGCGTGCGCGGGGTTACCTTCCAGCCGGTGCAGGACGCCGGGCGCAATGACGGCTTCGACCCCCGCGAAAACCGCGTGATCCTGACGCAAATCCGCCGCGAAGTGGCCAAATCGGGCGTGTTCGGGCTGGAGGACATGATCCCCCTGCCCTGCAATCCTGATCAGATCTGCATCGGCTATGGCCTGCGCGCCGGGCAGGAAGTCACGCCGATCACATCGCTGCTCCCCCGCGAACTGGTGCTGCAAGGGCCGAACACGATCAGCTATGAAGCCTATCCCGCGCTGCGCAGTTCGATCCTCGACCTGCTCAGCCTCGCCACCACCCAGTGTAACACCGAGGAAAAGCTCGCCGGCCTGCTGTGCTGCCTGCCGCAGGCGATGGTGCCGCAAGAGCTGAGCTATGCGAACAGCTTCCGCGTGGTGATCCTGCAATTCCTCGATCGCTACAATTTCGACCTTGCAACGGTGAAGCGCTCTTGCGTCCACTTCGTCACGCCGGACGGGCATATCTACCCGTTCGACACCTACAACACCTTCTACCGCGAAGGCGCGGAAGGAGCAGGCGTCGTAGCCAAGCATCGCAGCCTGGCTGCAGGGCGGCGGTCGCGATGATCAAGACAGCGGGGGCCAGCTAATGCAGAAAGTATTTGGCGGCCTGTTCATCGCCGGCGGCATTCTGATCGCCGGGCTGAGCGGCCTGTGCACATTTTTCATGGTCTCGGAATCGGGATCGCCAGAAACTTTCTCGGCCGAATCCATCTGGATCATGCTGATTTTCGCAGGTATTCCCTTCGCCACTGGCATCACGTTCATTTTTCTGGGGCGCTATCTCATCAAGAATGCGAGAGAGAACTGATGCAGAAGGTCTTTGGCGGATTGATGCTCGGCTGCGGCATACTGGTTGCCGGGCTCAGCGGCCTGTGCACCTTGCTGGTCGTCGGCACCTCGCTGATCGGCGCTGTAAGTAACCAGGAAGCGCTGTCGGTGATACCCGCTGGGTTGATCGCCGGCGGCATTCCGCTGGCCATCGGCCTTGGGCTCTTCTTTGGCGGGCGGGCGCTGATCCGCTCGGCGAAGGCCGATGAAGAGCGCGGTCCGCCGACTCTCTGAGGAATCCGCCATGAACCGCCGCTTCGCTCTTGCCGCCATGGCCTTTGCCCTTGTCGCCGCCTCCCCCCGGCGCGCGCCTGCGCCGCCAGTGCCGCTGCCCGACATTGTCCGCGTCGCCATGGTCACCGAGCTGGGCACGATCACGCTCGACCTCGATAACAAGCACGCGCCCCTCACCACCCGGAATTTCGTTACCTATGCCGAGCAGCGCCGCTTTGACGGCATCGCCTTCTACCGCGCGATGCGGCTCAGCTGGGGCGATCAGCCCAATGGCCTGATCCAGACCGGCACGCGGGGCGATCCGCGCCGTGAATTGCCACCAATCGCGCACGAACCCACCAGCCAGACCGGCGTACTGCACAAGGCCGGAGCGATCTCGATGGCGCGCTGGGCGCCGGGGACCGCGAAAGGCGATTTCTCGATCCTGCTTTCCGATATGCCCGGGCTCGATGCCGATCCCGCCTCGGCCAATCCCGAACTCCAGGCCGGCTATGCCGCCTTTGGTTATGTTAGTTCCGGCATGGATGTGGTGCGCAGGATCTGGGACCAGCCGCTTTCAGCCACCGCTGGCGAAGGAGTGATGAAGGGCCAGATGATGGAAAAGCCGGTCAAGGTGCTGACAGTGCGCCGGGTAGCTATCCCGCCGAGCCCGGCTGTTTTTTTGCCGCCAGCACCTTGATTTCTTGGCCTCAGGCCGCGCCTTCCTTCTTGCCCATATTGTTCCAGTCAACATTGCGCGTGGCATACATCACGCCCGCCAGCGCCGCGAAGAGCAGCAGCGAGCCGATCAGCAACGACCATGCCTCAAGGTTGAGCAGCACGAACAACAGCGCATAGAGCCCGGTCAGCATCGCGCCGATGAACTGCCCGCGCCGCCAGCTTTTCAGCACCGCCGCGCTGTATGCAGAAAGCAGCCCGATGATCGCGCTCGACGCCGTGACATATGCACCCATGAAGCCAATCACTTCGGAAAAGGCCAGCAGCAGCACGAAGAACAGCACCAGCCCGGCGCCGGTTAGCAGATATTCCGCCGAGGCCACCCGCGCGCCGCCGACCACGTCGAACAGCAGGAAGGCAACGAATGTGAAGCCGATGAACAGGAAACCGTATTTCACCGAGCGATCGACCTTGGAATAGAGGTTCACCGGCTCGACCAGCCCGACTGTCACCGCGCGGGCCTGTCCGGAAATCGACTCAATCGCTCCGCCCGAGGCCGGATTGCTCGCGCTGGGCGTGGCAACGCTTGCTTCGGTGTAGGCCATGCTGGACCTATTCTTGCCGGTTCCGTCATCGATCATCGGTATGCCCTGATCGTCAGTGGAAACCGGTGCCTGGCCGAGCGCCAACTTGTCGACAGTGTAGCTCGCCGTGAAACCCTTGTCCGAGATCGAAGGTTTTTCCGGCAGGAAGGCGCCGCCGAAGCTGGGGCTGGTCCAAACAGAGGAAACATCCCAGGTGGTGTGTCCGCCGCGCGGCACCAGGCTTAGCGAACGGCTGCCGCGCAGGCCAAAAGCATAATCGACGCTTAGCGCGCCCTCGCCCTGCCAAGGCAGGAAGGCGAAAAAGCCCTCGCCGCCGGTTGCACCGGGGCCTTTGCCCGGCTGCACAGCCAGCGCCTCGCCATTGACTGTCAGCGAGCCGCCCTTGGTCAGCCCGCGCGCGTCCGATGCGCCCATGCGCAACTCGGCGCGGTCCCACAGCAGCCGCTCGCGGGTCACCCCGAAGCGCGGCAGATCGGCGGGCAATTCAAACTTCGCCGCTCCCGAGATTGCAGCTTCATAGAGCACGCTGCGATAGATGGACTTCTTGCGTTCCTGCGGGTCGACTTTGGTGGTCACCTTGTTTTCAGTCGGCGAGATATAGAGGTATTTTTCCACCTCGACGACCCGCTCGACCGTCTTTCCATCGACTTGTTCGCTCTGGGTCTGGGTGGTGCGGAAGGGCACGACGATGACCGGCCCGGCAATGATCTGCGAGCCGCCCCAGCCCTGGTTGATGGCTTGCTGGGCGGTGTCGGACTGGCTCTGCCGGTCCCAGACCAGGGCCCAGATCATCATCAGCGGCACCGACAGGACAAAGCCGATCACGCCCACCAGCAACAGCTTGATTCCGGGCGATCGGTCCCTTTGGACTTGCTCGGTCATTGTCAGATCCTTTTCCTCAGACAGGCCCTTCATCGCACAGGCCGAATCAACGCTTCATCGACAGATTCGCACGGCTCATCGCCGCGCATTGCTGTCTGGCCGATGAACGCGGCAGCAGCCTGAGAGAAAACCGCGCGCCACGCCAGACCATAGATGCGCCATACCCCTTCCCCTTGGGCCTGCTTGCGTTTAGGGGCGCGGCTTCCATTTTCAGGCGTCGGGCGGAAAAACGATGGGTTTCAAGTGCGGTATCGTCGGATTGCCCAATGTCGGCAAGTCCACCCTGTTCAACGCGCTGACCGAGACGCAGGCGGCGCAGGCGGCGAACTATCCGTTCTGCACGATCGAGCCCAATGTCGGCAATGTCGGCGTGCCCGATCCCAGGCTGGACCAACTGGCCGCGATTGCCGGCAGCCAGAAGATCATCCCGACGCAGCTCGGCTTTGTCGATATTGCCGGCCTCGTGCGCGGGGCCTCCAAGGGCGAAGGGCTGGGCAACCAGTTCCTCGGCAACATCCGCGAAGTGGACGCCGTGATCCATGTGCTGCGCTGTTTCGAAAATGATGACATCCAGCATGTCGACAACAAGATCGATCCGGTGTCGGATGCCGAGACAGTCGAGACCGAGCTGATGCTGTCAGACCTCGAAAGCCTGGAAAAGCGGGTTCCCGCCGCACAAAAGAAGGCAGCTCAGGGCGATAAGGAAAACAAGCTGATCGCCGCCGTGCTGCTCCCCGCGCTCGAATTGCTGCGCGAAGGCAAGCCCGCCCGCCTCGCCATGCCGAGCGACGAGGAAGAGCGCCGCGTGTTCAATCAGGCTCAGCTGCTCACCGCCAAGCCGGTGCTCTATGTCTGCAATGTCGAGGAAGAAGCGGCCGCGCATGGCAATGCCTTCTCCGAGAAAGTCTTCGCCAAGGCCAAGGCCGAGGGCGCCAACGCCGTTATCGTGTCCGCCGCAATCGAGAGCGAGCTGACCGGGATGGACGATGCGGACCGCATGGTGTTCCTTGAAGAAATGGGCCTGCACGAGACCGGCCTCGCCCGGATCATCCGCTCAGGGTATGATCTGCTCCACCTGATCACTTTCTTCACCGTCGGTCCCAAGGAAGCGCGGGCATGGACGGTTCATCAAGGCGCAACAGCCCCGAACGCTGCCGGCGAAATCCATTCAGATTTCGAAAAGGGCTTCATCCGTGCCGAGACCATCGCCTATGATGATTTTGTCTCGCTGGGCGGCGAAAGCAAGGCGCGGGAAGCGGGCAAGCTGCGGGCTGAAGGCAAGACATATGTGGTCAAAGATGGCGATGTCATGCATTTCCTGCACAGCTGACGGGGCGAACAAACCTATATGGGCCTGCAAGACATGCGCTATTTCGAAGATATCGTCGCCGGACAAAAGGCCAGCTATGGCAATTATGCAGTGACTCGCGAGGAAGTGCTGGAATTCGCGGAAAAATACGATCCGCAGCCCTTCCACCTGTCGGACGAAGCCGCCGCGCAAACTCATTTCGGCCGGCTGTCGGCCAGCGGCTGGCACAGCTGCGCCATGGCGATGAGCATGCTGGTTGAGCACTTCAAGTCTGTCGAACACGCCGGGCTCGGCTCGCCGGGGATCGACGAATTGCGGTTTCTGAAGCCGGTCCATCCCGGCGACACATTGCGGGTTGAAAGCGAAGTTCTGGAAAAGACCCGCAGCCGCTCGAAGCCCGAAATGGGCAGCTTCCGCTCGCGGGTGGAGCTGATCAATCAGGACGGAGTGGTGGTGCTGCGCTTCATCGCGATCGATCTGATCCGGGTGCGGGGAACGCTCTAGTCGCCAAAACCGACCCGCACGTCTTCCGAAGACGAAACATTCGTCGGGAACACTTGCCGCGCTATGATCTGCTCGGGTCCCGCCGGTGCGATGATCGCCGGATCGATCCTCAGGACCGAATAGCCGCCAACCGCGCCTGCACCGAAACCCGGCGCGAACAGCCGCATCGGCCGATCGATGACGCCTTCGAGAACTGCATCATGGATCGCCAGCGGGATGCTGGCAGCAGAGGTGTTCCCGACGCGCTCGATGTTGAAATAGAGCTGATCCGGCGATAGCCCAGCCTCGACAGCCAGTTCGGTGACCATGGTCTTGTTGGCCTGATGCGGCACGACCAGATCGATATCGTCGATCATCTTGTCGCCGCCGTGAATGCCGGGAATCGAGCGGAGTTCTTCCAGCATCTGGATCAGATAGCGCTGGGCCAACGCGCGCACCGGGGGGCCATAAACGGTGATGCTATTGTCAAAATCAGGGTTGGGCCAGACTATGGCATTGACCTCTTTTGACGGTCCGCTGGCATAGGTCTGCACAATATCGATGTCGGGCTCACTGCCTTCTGGCGCGGGGGCGATGACCATGGCCGCAGCACCGTCGCCAAACAGCATGCGTGAGGTGCGGACGTTGCCGATCTTGTCCGAGAATTTCTCGGCGCAGACCAACAGGACGGGACGGTTGACTTCATCGAGGATGCGCAGCGCTTCCGACAAGCCATAGGGCATGCCGGCGCAGGCCGCGACGATGTCGCTGGAATTGTGCGTCTGGTAGATCCCAAGCTCGGCAGAAAGCCACGTGGCCACCGACGGTATCAGGCGAACACTGGTGCACGAACAGAACAGGACGGCGCCAATTTCTTCAGGCTGGCGGCCGGAATGCTTGAGCGCGCTGCGGGCCACGTCGAGCGAAATCTCTTCGATGGCCCGGTTTGTATAGCACCGCGCCTCGATCCCGGTCTTGGCGCTGATTTCCGCCGCCGTCATCGGCGACCAGTTCATCGCCGAATTGCGGATGACGTCCTCATTGGTGCAGACTTGCTCGCCGGGGCTTGCGGCGAGCGCCTCGAGCTTGGGCATCACGGTAAACTTTTGGCGTACCATAACCGGCGGATAGGGCCGGATCGGCTGCTGCGGCTCGACCACGGTGCGGGGTGGCGGTGGGGCGGGCGAGGGGGCGGCGTGCGCGTCCTTCACCAAATTGATGAAGCCGAGCACGTCGCGGTTGCGCGGTTCGAACACGATCACGAAGTCGTCGTCGTCGATTTCGTGCGGCCGGGCGAGCCG
>JANOBA010000269.1:0-1925 GCA_031411415.1 Novosphingobium sp. | reverse complement strand
CTGTTCAGCCATGTCGCGAACCTGGGCGACACCCGCAGCCTCGTGATCCACTCCGCCTCCACCACCCACCGCCAGCTTTCAGACGAGCAGCGCGTCGCCGCCGGAGCCGGGCCGAATGTGGTGCGCCTGTCCATCGGGATCGAGGATGTAAAGGACATCATCGCCGATCTGGATCAGGCCATGACGGCTGCTACGGCCTGACAGGATATGAAATCGCCCTTTCCGGAAGCGCCGGGAGGGGCGGCTTTTTGCGGTGCGAGGTTGGAGTGTCCATATCTGGACACTCTTAAGATTAAAGGGAATCATAAATATCTCTTAAATATTATTGAATAAATATTAACTAATTATGGCGCCACAGATAGCGGTCGAAAGGCTATGCGAAGCTTTCAATGATCGAAACCACGTTTTGGGTAACTTTAACGAAGTCATGGAGCGTCGGGACCACAAGCATCGCGTCACCCTCACGTCGCCCCTCGAAGAGTATGTCAACCGGGATGTTGATCTCTTGCTTGAGTTTCGGAGTTTCGGGACTCCCGGCTTTAACCCACTCATACAATGAAAGTAGTTTGTCGTACCAAGAAAAGTCTTCGTCACCATTATTGGACACGGAGATGATGCCTGAAAACATTTTAGGGAAATCTGGGACAAGCTCGCGCCATTTAACGGCGTCGAGCTCAACTTGGTATACGACTGGAACAACGTGGGCATGCTTGTCAGGCAGATCAAGGGAATGCATGAAGTAAAGCAGTTCGTTTCCACCAGCTTCACCATGGGGTTTGATCGCAATCATTGCGTCCAAGAACTGGGGGCTGATCTTGTGGGCTTGTCGGTTTCGGCAGGCTTTCTCAAGACGAGCAGCAGTTTCCGAGAATGGGAATTGGATTGATCTTCTTTCGCCATCTGAAAGGACTAGGTTTCGAAAAACGGCGGTATAAGCGTGGTCAAGTGCAGATCTCAAATTGTGGATGGCATCCCCGTAGCGAACAGAGAGAGCATCCACTACAGCTTGGTCACATTCGGCCTTCAAGGACCGCCGACCAGAACTCACTTCTGTTTCGATTATGTATCGGAAGGGTCGTTTTTCCTTAAGCATCAGGTTAACGTTGTCAATGTGCTCAGAAGCCCTGTCAATTTTTAGTCGCGCAGACCTGAACACATCATTCGAGACCATAGTGCAGAACCTCTTTCGGATCAGCGGAAGCCTCGCAAGAAGGCTACGTCTGATCCGAAGAGTCAAGCGACCCGCAGGGTGCGCTTCAGCGCACCCCCGTCCTACGCAATCTCACTCCCCCAACTGAAACACCATCGTCACGCTGGCGGACACCTCGACCTCGCCCCCGGCTACCGGCACAGCGGCGGCATCGGCCATCTTGTACATCGGGCCGGGCATCGGCTGGGATGGGCCGCCCTCGGTGATCGACACGACCGGGCCGAGCTTGGCCCCTGCTGCCGTTGCGATTAGCGTGGCGCGGGCCATTGCGTCGGCGACGGCCTGTTTGCGCGCCTCGTCCTCGGAGGGGCGCGGGTTTTGCAAGCCGAAGGTCAACCCGTTCAGCGTGTTTGCCCCGTCCGACACGGCGGCGTCCAGCACGGGGCCGACCTTGTCCAGCGCGCGCACCCGAATTGTCAGCATGTTGGTGGCGATGTAGCCTTGGATCTCGCTGGCGGTGCCCGAGGCGTTGTTCACCCAGTTGGGGTTCAGCGACAGGCCGGTGGTCTGGGTGTCCTTGGCCTCGATCCCTGCTGCCTGCACCCGCGCCAGAACGGCAGCCAAAGCCGTGGAATTGGCCGACATCGCCTCGGCTGCCGTGGCACCATTGGTCGTCACACCCAGCGACACCGTGGCCAGATCGGGCACGGCGGCGACAGACGCTGTGCCGCTGACGGTCAGCGTGGGGGTCATGGAATCGGCCAGGGCCGCCAGC
>JANOBA010000268.1:0-4704 GCA_031411415.1 Novosphingobium sp. | reverse complement strand
GCCGCCCTGGCTATCGCTGCGCCAGGTCTGGCGGTTGCCGCCCTGCCAGCCGCGATCGGCCTGCTGCGGAGCCTGCGCCTGCGGAATCTGGACCTGCGGAACCTGGGCCTGCGGTGCCCGCTGAGGATTGCCGCCCCAACGCGAACCGCCGTCCTGCTGGCCATCGCCGCGACCCCGGCCGCGCCATTCGCCGCCACTGTTGCCGCCAGCGTTGCCGCCAGCGTTGCCCTGCCAGTTCCCGCCTGAGCGTCCGGCCCAGCCCGATCGGGCTTGAGGAGCCTGCTGGGCAACCTGCGGGGCGGGCTGGGGAGCCGCTTCGCTGCGGGCATTTCCGCCCCAGCCGCCGCGCCCTTGGCCATTGCCGCCGCCGTTGTCGCGCCAGTTGGATTGCGCTTGCGGAGCCTGCTGTTCGACCTGAGGCGCAGGTTGCGGAGCGGCTTGTGGAGCCGCTTCGCCGCGTTGACCGCCGCCACGACCCTGCCAGCCGCCGCCAGTCACGGTTGCTTCGTTGCCGCCGCCGCCGCGCCAGTTGCCACCGCCGCCGTTTCCGGCATTGTCACGCCAGCCGCCGCGACCACCGGGGCCACGACCCTCGACTTGCGTGAGCAACACTGGTGCGTCTTGTGCGGCTTCGATAGTCTTCGACGCCGACGCATCCTGCGCCTGCGCCGGAAGCGAAAACAAGCCCAGACCTGCCGCAAGGGCAGCCAGACCACTCGATTTCAGAAACGAAACACCGGCCATAGCCGTATCTCCAATCCACTGCGCCACACCATCGGCGGCGACCTTGAAAAGGGGAATATCCGAGTCGCGCTGTCGGCAAGGTGAATGGTCTGGTAAGCTCGTTGTTCATGTTAGAATGCCAGAAGATGAATGGCCTGAAATTCCGCAACTTGTCATGCGTCATGTGATACTTGACACGCGATGGAAATCGAGAGCATCTGGCACAAGGCGCTGCGGCTATATCTGGAAGGCGAATCGAAAGGCATTATCGAGCCCGAACGACTGATCGACATGCTTGCCTTCATTGTGGTGGCAGCCGATTTTGAACGGATTGCCGAACCGCCCAACTTTGGCTTTCATCCGCTGACTGGCAATCGCAAGGGCACCTTTGCCATGAAAGTCACGCGGAACTGGCGCCTGACATTCATCAAGGTCGATGAGCATACCGTCACCGATCTTGATCTGGAGGATTATCACTGATGGCACTCAAGATGCATCCCTCGCTGTTTGTTCATCCCGGCCCCTGGCTGAGGCGTACCTATCTCGATCATTTCGAATTGACGGTGACCGAGGTCGCCACGCACCTAGGCGTCAGCCGCCAGAACATGAGCATGCTGCTCAACGGCCACGCCAGCCTGACGGCAACGATGGCGCTGCGCTTCGAGAAGGCCTTCGGCATTTCGGCGGATACGATGCTGCGAATGCAGGTGGCGTTTGACCTTGCGCAGGTGCGGATGCGGGAAGGGGAGCTTGGGGTGGAACGGATGCTGCAGGTGGCTTCCCGAATGGAAGGAATAAATTCTTGACCAAACTTTGGAGCATATCAGGCGACAGGCTTGAGCCATTGCTTGTCGAGCGATTGAACAGTGAAGACCGCCTCGAAGGCTGGCTGGAAGCCGATATAGGCATTCTAAGCTCCGAGATACTGCTCATTGGCCGACAAGTTGGCACTGCCCACGGCGGAAGAATTGATCTTCTGGGTATCGGCGCAGATGGGGCAATTTCCATTATCGAACTGAAGCGTGATAAAACGCCGCGCGACATCGTTGCACAGGTTCTGGATTACGCCAGCTAGGTCAGGAAGCTGGACACGCCTACGGTATTTGAGATCGCCGATAATTACTGGCGGGCGCGTGGCGAAAGTTTTCTGGCTGCCTTCGAAGAGAAATTCGGCGCTGCTCCCCCTGAACCACTCAACAGCAGTCATTCGATGATTATCGTCGCCAGCGCGCTTGATCCTGCATCGCAGCGGATCGTCGAATATCTTTCGCAGGAACATGAGATTGGCATAAACACCGCATTCTTTGCGATTTTCCGTGACGGAGAAAGGCAATATCTTTCCGCTGATTGGTTGATGGATCAGGACGAAGTGGTTGAGCGAACAGAGCGGAAGGTCCGTGCGCCGTGGACGGGGTATCTTTTTGCCAACTGTGGTGAGGGCGAGCATCGCTCTTGGGAGGATATGAGGAAATATGGCTTTATCGCCGCAGGGCAAGGGGCCAGATATTCAAAATATATGCAGAAACTGCGGGAAGGCGATCTTATTTATTCGTTCCGAAGCAAGCACGGTTATGTAGGTTTCGGGCGCGTGACGAGCGAAGCTGTGATGGTCAGGGATTTTACCGCGAACGGCCAGAAATTGCTCGAGTTTCCCCTGACCCAACCGAACATGAATCAGAATATGAACGACCCAGAGAGGTCGGAATATGTCGTCGGGGTCGATTGGATCAAAACGGTAAGCGTCGCTGATGCAAAGACCTTCAAGGGAGCATTCGCGATTCCCTCAGTCGTTTGCAAACTTACACAGCCTGCAACTCTGGAATTTCTTGCCAAGGAATTTGGAAGTTAGCGCCTAACCAATCCCATCAAATCCCCAAAGCCTTCCTTAGCGTCGCATTGATCCGCGATTGCCAGCCAGCCCCAGACGCGCGGAACTTTTCGAGCAGATCGGCGTCAAGGCGAAGCGTGACCTGCTTCTTGGCCTCGTCCCGCTCTGGCGGGCGGCCCGGGATTGGGATGGTGTAGGGCGCGACGCGCTTCATGCCGTCCTTGGTGAGGACGCCGGTGGCGGGGCGGATTACGCGGCTGCCGACGTTGTGCTGCGCCATATCAAACATCTCGTCGGTCCATTCAGGAAGATCGTCGTCATCCCAAGCGGGTGTTGATGCGTTTGATTTCCTTGTCATGGCACTTCCTCATAGAAATCACGCGAATACCGCCTTCGACGGGAGTCCAGGCAAACATCACCATCTGGCCCTGCAACATGCCATAGGTTTGAAAACGCGGCTCGGGATAATCGAAACGGTCATCCAACCGCGTGAAAAACGGCCCTTCGAAAACCTGCCAAGTGTCAGCAAAATCCAAGCCTCTATCGAGCAAGGTTGCATCGCGCTTGGGGGGATCGAACTCGACCTTCATCACTTATGTAACTACATAAGTCCGAAATGTCAAGGCGCGTGCTGACTTCACCTAGTCAGCTTCTTATACGCCAACCTTGTCGGCCGATCCGCAGCATCGCCGAGTCGGCGCCGCTTGTCCTCTTCATAGGACTCGAAGTTGCCCTCGAACCATTCGACGTGGCTGTTGCCTTCGAAGGCAAGAATATGCGTCGCCAGCCTGTCGAGGAAGAAGCGGTCATGCGAAATAATCACGGCGCAGCCGGCGAAGTTTTCAATCGCTTCTTCCAGCGCTGCCAGCGTTTCCACATCGAGGTCGTTGGTCGGTTCATCGAGCAGCAGCACGTTGCCGCCGGTCTTGAGCATCTTGGCGATGTGCACCCGGTTGCGCTCGCCGCCTGAAAGCTTGCCGACGTTCTTCTGCTGGTCGGCGCCCTTGAAGTTGAACGCGCCGACATAAGCGCGGGTGCTGGTTTCCTGCTTGTTGACCGTCATGTAGTCGAGCCCGTCGGAGATTTCCTCCCAGACGTTTTTCTTGGCGTCAAGGTGATCGCGGCTCTGGTCGACGAAGCCGAGGCGTACGGTTTCGCCGATGTCGATGCTGCCCTCATCGGGCTGTTCCTGACCGGTGATCATGCGGAACAGCGTGGACTTGCCCGCGCCGTTCGGGCCGATGATGCCAACGATGCCGCCGGGCGGCAGCATGAACGAGAGGTCTTCGAACAGCAGTTTGTCGCCATAGGCCTTGGTGACATTCTTGACCTCGATAACCTTGCTGCCAAGCCGCTCGGGCACCTGGATGACGATCTGGGCCTTGCCGATCGGTCGGTTATCCTGCGCGTTCTGCAGTTCCTCGAACTTGCGCACGCGCGCCTTGCTCTTGGTCTGGCGCGCTGCCGGTGTCTGGCGGATCCATTCAAGCTCGCGCTGCAGGGCCTTCGTCTTGCCGCTTTCCTCGCGGTCTTCCTGCTCGAGCCGCTTGCTCTTCTTCTCAAGGTAGGTCGAATAATTGCCCTCGTAAGGGAAATAACGCCCGCGATCGAGTTCGAGAATCCAGCCGACGACGTGATCGAGGAAGTAACGGTCGTGGGTGATCATCAGCACGTTGCCGGGATAGTCGGCGAGGTGCTTTTCGAGCCATAGGACGCTTTCGGCGTCGAGGTGGTTGGTCGGTTCGTCGAGCAGCAGGATGTCGGGCTTCTGGATCAGCAGCCGGGTCAGCGCGATGCGGCGCTTTTCACCGCCCGAGAGATTGTCGACCGCCCAGTCGCCCGGCGGGCAACGCAGCGCTTCCATCGCGATTTCGAGCTGGTTGTCGAGCGTCCAGCCATCGACCGCGTCGATCTTGTCCTGGAGCTCGCTCATTTCCGCGCCGAGCGCGTCGAAATCGGCGCCGTCTTCGCCCATTTCCATGCCGATATGGTTGAAGCGGTCCACCATGTCGGCGATCTCGCGCGCGCCGTCCTTGACGTTTTCAAGCACGGTCTTGCTCTCGTCGAGCTGCGGTTCCTGCGGCAGATAGCCGACGGTGATATATTCGCCCGGCCAGGCCTCGCCGGTATAATCGCTGTCGATCCCGGCCATG
>JANOBA010000267.1:0-4981 GCA_031411415.1 Novosphingobium sp. | reverse complement strand
GGCAATTCGTTCGGCCCGTCAGTCGCGAGCCGATCCCGCGCTTCTGCGGGGGACAAGCCCATCTGAACGACGGACCTAGCCGTGCTTTTCTGCTTCATATTCAGCACCAATCTGGAATTCGAGCGGCCTGCCTGCGGAGGCATCGGCAATGCTCTGGAGTGTGGTCTCAGCGATCGCGGCCAGCGCTTCTTCGGTTAGGAATGCCTGATGGCCAGTGACCAGCACATTAGGAAACGTCAGGAGACGTTGGAAAACATCATCACCGATAATCTCATTCGAGAAATCCTCGAAAAACAGGTCGGCCTCCTGCTCATAGACATCGAGCGCGACGCTGCCGATCTTCTGGCTCTTGAGCCCTTCGATCAGTGCTTTGGTGTCGATCAACGCGCCCCGGCTGGTGTTGACGATCATAACGCCGGCCCGCATCTTCGCGATTGCGGCGGCGTTGACGAGATGACGGGTCGCCGGCGTCAGCGGACAATGAAGCGTGATGATGTCCGCTTGCGCGAACAACTCCTTGGGATCAAGATAACGCACCCCAGCAGCAATTAGCGCATCATCATGCAAGAGATCGCTCGCCAGCACCTCACAACCAAAACCTTGACCGAACGTCTTCGCCACCAACGATCCGATCCGACCCGTCCCGATCACGCCGATCGTGCGACCAAACAGGTTGCGACCGATAAGCCCTTCAAGCGCGAAATTATTGTCGCGCACGCGCGCCCATGCGCGATGGATATTACGATCAAGTGCCAGGATCAGTCCGACGGTGAACTCGGCCACAGCATTAGGCGAATAGGCTGGAACGCGCACAACGACCATGCCCAGCCGCCCGGCTACGCGCAGATCCACGTTGTTGTAACCCGCACAGCGCAAAGCGACGATCCGCGTTCCGGACTTGTGCAGGGCAGTCAACACTGCCTCGTTGAGCGTATCGTTTACAAATACGCAGACCGCCCCGAAACCGGCGGCGAGAGCGGTGGTCGTTTCATCCAGACGCGGTTCAAAATAGGTCAGCTGATGGTCGAAGCCCGCACTGGCCGCGTCGAGGAAATGCCGGTCATAGGGTTTGGTGCCAAACACCGCGACGCGCACCAGATCGTGCGGCTTGGGCATCAGTCTGCGCCGAGTGTTCGCTGTACGAGCATCAGTGTTGCGTCACAGGGATAGCTCGTTGCCATAAACCCCATTTCGCGCTCAAGCTCGATAGCCGTGTGGTTTTCGCGCAATTCAATCGACTCGATTGTCTTGACGCCGATGGATTCCGCAAAGCGCGTGACGTGCTTCAACAATTCCCAGCTTACGCCGTCATGCTTGAAATCGGAACGTGTCGCTATCGCGACCTCGCCGCGTTTGAGATCGGCGTCACACGCGAGCATGGCTGTTGCGATAATTTCGGTTTCATTGTCGACGAAGGCGAGAAAGTTTTCGGTTTGATGGTGATCGACATTGGTCATCGCAAACAGGCGCTCATGCCCGACTTCCTTGACGCTGGTCAGAAACCTGAAGCGCATATCCTCGGGCGTCACATAATTGAAAAACTCGGCTAGCGCCGCTTCGTCATCAGCGCGCGCCGGACGCACACTAAACATGCAGCCCGACCGGGTGATGATTGCGTCGCGACTATTTTCCATGACCAACTGATTCCTCGCAACCCGCGCAATCCAATCCATGCGTGCTGAGCAGCGCAGATCGCGCCTCATGGTGGGCTTGTGGAAACGGCGAGACTAGTTTCGGAAAATACTTACGCGCGCGAAGGGAGTGACGTCTCAAACTCTGGCCATTCAACGCGCTGGGTTCCGGTGCGCATTGCAAGCGCGTCCTTATGTGTCCGAGGCATTGGTTTTTCCCGTGCCGGAAAAGTCGCGCTGAGCGGATACCTCAGCGATGGCGCTTCCTCCTTCACCGCCGATATGAATGCGCTGGGGCTCAATTGGGTAAAAACGTAACCGGCGCCCGGCGGCCCTGAATTGACATTCAATCCCCTCAAGAGCATTTCCACGCCAATATGAATTTCATCCTGCGCCATCTCCTTTTGCTCGGGGTCATTCTTGGCCTCGCCGGGCAGGGCGTGGCATTTGCTTCCAGCCCTTGCGCTGAGATGCAAAAGGAACAGGCGATGTCGGGGCCGATGGCCGACATGCCCGATTGTGCAATGAGCCAGAACAACTCGGATCATGGTTCTGCTCCGTGCACGGATATGACTCCGGGCTGCCTCGCCATGACCGGGTGCGTGGCCCTTGTGGCAATCGATACGCTGTCACCGACCATCCAGGCACCGCTCCTCGTCGCGAGCCTCAATCTCTGGCCCACAACGCCAGTTCTGCTGGGGCGCAGCATCGCGCCCGATCCAGATCCCCCTTCCCTCCTTGGCTGAACCCTTTGCGGTCGGCGACTGAACGGTCGCTCGCCGCTTCTTTGCGTTTATCCGAGGAATTTCCATGGACAGGATTGGTGCGGCTGCGCTCGCAGTTGCCATCGCCGTATATGCGGGGTCAGCCGCTGCAGAACCACTGTCGTTCAATGCAGCACTTGAGCGCGCAGCGGCCAATGCCCCGTCGGTACAGGCGAACGAGGCCGGGGTTGAAGCCTCGCGCTCGGCCGCCATTGCAGCCGGTCGGCTCCCCGATCCGACGCTGTCTGTCGGCATCGACAATTTCCCGATCTCGGGTCCGCCCGCTTTCACGTTGAACGGTGACAGCATGACGATGGCGCGCATCGGCCTTGAACAGGCCTTTCCCAATCCGGCCAAGCGCCGTGCCGAGCGGACCCGTGCGCAGGCGGACATCGGCATCGCCGCGGCAGGACTTGCGATCGAGGCGCAAAATGTCCGGCTTGGGACAGCGCTTGCCTGGGTCGATCTCTATTATGCCAAACGGCGGCTCGCACAGTTGCAGCGGCTCGATTCGAGCCTCGGCGACCTTCAGGCGACTGTCTCGGCTCGGCTTGCATCCGGTTCAGCGCGGCCCAGCGCGGCGCTCGAGCCCGACCAGTTGCGCGCTGCTGTCAATGACCGCCGCAGCGAACTTGCAACCGATGTCGCCAAGGCACAGGCGAGGCTGGCGCGCTTTACCGGCGATCCCCAGGCCGACGTTTCGGGCGATCCCCCTATCCTTGAGGTCAATCGAGCTGGACTGGCGGCAGGGCTGGCTTCGCTTCCCGGCCTGCAGGCGCTCGACGCCGGCGTAAGCGCGGCGGATGCGGAGACTGAACTTGCCCGCGCCGACAAGCGCCCCGATTGGCGCGTCAGCACCTCCTATGGCCGCCGCGATCCCGCCTATGGTGACATGGTATCGTTTGGCGTCAGCATCGATCTGCCACTGTTCGCCAAACGCCGGCAGGATCCCATGATCGCCGCGCGAGCGAGCGAAGCGGAACGGGCGCGGCTGTTGCGCACGGCCGGGGAACGGGAATTCGCGGCCGCGCTCGATGGCGACCTTGCCGACCATGCCATGCATCATCAGCGGCTGATGAATGCGCGCAATACCCTGGTGCCTCTCGCCAAGCGCCGGGCCGAGCTCGACATGGCGAGTTATGCGGCGGGCAAGCTCGACCTCGGCAGCGCGCTGCTCTCGACGCTCGCGCTCGCCGAGGCCGAAGTCGATGCCCTGGCGCGCGAGGCCGATGTCGCACGCGACGCGATCCGGATCAATTTTACCTATGGGGAGATGCGGCCATGAACATGGATGTTTCAACGGCAGCGCGCTGGCGCGCGGGAATTCTTGCAGCAGTGCTGATCGCGGGCGGCGGCGGATATTGGCTCGGACAGCGGGGGGATGGCGAAGCGGCACCAAGGACGGCGAGCGATGGTGCGCGCAAGGTACTCTACTATTACGATCCGATGTTTCCGAACCAGAAGTTCGACAAGCCCGGCAAGTCGCCTTTCATGGATATGCAGCTTGTCGCCAAATATGCCGACGAACGGGCAGTCGGGACGGCGGCAACAGGTGTCAGTATCGACCCGGCGGCGATGCAGAATCTGGGTATCCGGGTTGTCGCGGCTGAGATGGACAATCTCTCCGTCACGCTCAATGCGACCGGCAGCATCGACTTCAACCAGCGCGATGTGGTGATAATTCAGGCCCGTTCTGGCGGGTTCGTCACACGTGTCTATGCCCGCGCACCGGGCGATGTGATTGGCGCGGGCGCACCCATCGCCGATGTGCAACTGCCCGAATGGGGCGGCGCGCAAGGGGAGTTCCTCGCGGTCAAGCGCCTTGGCAAGCCCGAGCTAACCGCCGCCGCGCGACAGCGGCTGCGACTGATGGGCATGTCCGACAGCCTGATCGCGCAGGTCGAGCGGACAGGCCGCACCAATGGCACGGTAACGATCACCTCACCGATAGCAGGCGTGATCCAGTCGCTCGATGCCCGGCAAGGCGTGACCCTGGCCCAGGGTCAGACGCTCGCCCAAGTCACTGGTATCGGCACGGTGTGGCTCAATGCCGCCGTTCCCGAAGCGCAGGCCGGGAGCGTCAGGGTCGGGCAAAGTGCGACAGCGGCGCTCACCGCCTTTCCGGGTGAGAGCTTTGGCGGGCGGGTGATCGCGATCCTGCCGACCACGCAGGCCGACAGCCGGACGCTGACCGTGCGTATCGAGCTTGCCAATCGGGGCGGACGCCTGCGCCCCGGCATGTTCGCCAGCGTTGCACTGGGCGGAGACGCGAAGCCCGCGCTGCTTGTCCCCAGCGAAGCAGTGATCCGAACTGGCACGCGCACCATCGTCATGCTGGCGAGCGGCGATGGCCGCTATCATCCGGCGGAAGTGCGCACGGGCCGAGAAGGCGGAGGCAAGACGGAAGTGCTTACCGGACTTGCCGTGGGCGAGAAGGTAGTCGCGTCGGGCCAGTTCCTGCTCGATTCCGAAGCGAGCCTAACCGGCATCGCCGTGCGGCCGCTGGAGGGCAACCGATGATCGCCAGGATCATTCGTGCCTCGGTCGCGGCGCGCGGGCTGGTGCTGACGGCGGCGCTGGTGCTGA
>JANOBA010000266.1:0-3850 GCA_031411415.1 Novosphingobium sp. | reverse complement strand
TGCCCGCCGGGCTGAACCGCGAGGGCCTGCCTCTGGGGCTCCATCTGATAGGGCGGCCGTTCGACGAGCAGGGCGTGCTTAATGCGGGCCTCGCAATCGAGGCGCGGGCCGGGTTCACCGCGCGAGCGGACAAGTGGTGGTGACATGAGCGAATACCGCATCCAGGGCGCAACTGGCGAATGGGAGGTCGTGATCGGCCTTGAGGTTCACGCCCAGATTGTCACCAAGAGCAAGCTGTTCTCCGGCGCGGCGACTGAATTTGGCGCAGAGCCCAATTCGCAGGTGTCGCTGGTCGATGCCGCGATGCCCGGCATGTTGCCGGTGCTCAATAAGGAGTGCATCCGCCAGGCGGTGCGCACCGGGTTGGCCATCGAGGCGCCGATCAACAAGTGGTCGCGGTTCGACCGGAAGAACTATTTCTACGCCGATTTGCCGCAGGGCTATCAGATCAGCCAGCTCTATCACCCGCTGGTGGGTGAAGGGCAGATCGACATCGTGCCGGATGAAAAGCAGCCGGACCAGATCAAGACCATCGGCATTGAGCGTATTCATGTCGAGCAGGACGCGGGCAAGCTGATGCACGATCAGCACCCGACGATGAGCTATATTGACCTCAACCGCTCGGGCGTGGCGCTGATGGAAATCGTCAGCCGCCCGGACATGCGCTCGCCAGCCGAAGTCGGGGCCTATTTGCGCAAGTTGCGCAGCATCCTGCGCTATGTCGGAAGCTGTGACGGCAACATGGAAGAAGGCTCGATGCGGGCCGATGTGAATGTCAGCGTGCGCAAGCTCGGCGACGAGTTTGGCACGCGGACCGAGACCAAGAACGTCAATTCAGTCCGCTTCGTCATGGCCGTGGTCGAAGGCGAGGCGCGCCGCCAGGTCGATGTGATCGAGGACGGCGGTAAGATCGTCCAGGAAACGCGCCTGTATGATCCCGACCGGAACGAGACCCGCTCGATGCGCAGTAAGGAAGATGCGCACGATTATCGCTATTTCCCCGATCCCGATCTGTTGCCACTGGAACTGGACGACGCATTCCTTGCCGAATGCCGCGCCAGCCTGCCCGAGTTGCCCGACGCCAAGCGCGCGCGGTATGCCGGGGCGCTGGGGCTTTCGGCCTACAACGCCGACATTCTCACCGCCGAGGTTGATACCGCGCGCTGGTTCGAGCGGCTGGTCTCGGCCTGTGCGGAGCGGCAGAACAAGGGCGAAGCCGATGTCGCCAAGCAGGCGGCAAACTGGCTGACCTCGGAACTGTTCGGCGCGCTCAACCGGCTGGGCAAGAGCCTTGAGGACAGTCCCGTCAGCCCGGCGCAGGCCGCTGAATTGCTGGCACTGGTCGGCGATGGCACGATATCGGGCACTATCGCCAAGCAGGTGTTCGAAAAGATGCTGGAAAGCGGAGACAGCGCGGCGGCCATCGTCGAGCGTGAGGGCCTGACGCAGACGAGCGACACCGGCGCGATTGAGGCTGCGGTTGCCAAGGTGCTGGCCGACAACGCCGACAAGGTCGAGCAGTATCGCGGCGGCAAAGAAGCCCTGTTCGGCTTCTTCGTCGGCCAGACGATGAAGGCCATGCAAGGCAAAGCCAACCCGCAGGTGGTCAACGAGGTGGTGAAAAGGGCGCTGGCTGGTTAGGCTTTGCGCTTCGCCGGGCAAATGATACACTTGCGGCCATGAACCGGATGACCGCCATTCCCAGCTTTGCCGGTGAGCAGCGCTACCGCGTCTCGGCGGACGACTATCTGCGCATGATTGATGGCGGCGCTTTCGGCGATGCCCATGTCGAACTGGTCGATGGAGAGCTGATCGAGATGTCGCCATCCCATTCCGAACATGGCAGGTTGATGATGCTGGCGGGGCGCCTGCTAGGCAATGCCTACGACGGCACGGATTTCGTTCTCTATGGCGACATCATCACCTTGTTCGACGAAAGCAACGTTCGCGCGCCAGATATTGCCGTGGTCGATAATGACATTGGCGAGCGCAAGCAGCTCGTGCCCGCAGACATCCTCCTCGCCGTCGAAATCGCCGGATCGACACTTGCCACAGACCTCGGTCGTAAGCGCATTGACTATGCCAGCGCCGGCATCCGCAACTATTGGGTCGTAGATGTCGAAGGCAAGCGCACCCATTGCTACACTGATCCCCAAGGCGCGGACTATGCAGCCATTCTGGTGGTGCCGTTCGGCGGGGCATTGCTGGCGCCGGGGGCGAGGGCTGACGGAGCGATTGTTATCGCTTAGGTGGCGCCCCATATTACCTGCATGACCAATCCCCGCATGCCCGCCCTGTTCATCGGCCATGGCTCGCCGATGACCGTGATTTCCGATGTTCCCGAACACCGCGCCATGCAGGCTTTGGGGCTGGAACTGGAGCGGGCTTTGCTGCGTCCCAGTGCAATCCTCGTCGTCTCGGCGCATTGGGAGACGCATGGGCGCACCCATGTGACGGCCGGGCCAGCGCCGCGTACCATCCATGATTTCCGCAGGTTTCCGCCGGAGCTTTACGCGATGCAATATCCGGCGCCGGGCTCTGCCGAACTGGTGGAGCGCGTGGCAGCGCTGATCGGCGAAGACCAGATTTTGCGTGACGCAAGCTGGGGCTTTGATCACGGTGCCTGGGGCGTGGTCCAGCCGATGTTCCCAGCGGCGGATATTCCGCTGGTGGCGATGAGCCTTGACCGCGACCTCGATCCTGCCGGCCACCTTGCGCTGGGCCGCGCGTTGGCGCCGCTGCGCGATGAGGGCGTGCTGATCATAGGCAGCGGCAATGTGGTCCACAACCTCGCGCTGTGGCGGCAGAACGCCGGCACCCGGCCGCCATGGGCAGAAGCGTTCCGCACCCGGATCAACGCTGCGCTGCTGGGCCGCGACGATGCGGCGCTGCTCGCGCTGGAAGATGAGGATGCCAAACTCGCGGTCAATTCAGGCGAGCACTATCTGCCGCTGCTCTATGCGGCCGGCGCGCGGGCTTCGGGTGACGAGGTGACGCTGTTCAGTGATACGCTTGATGGCGCGCTGTCAATGACATCGGTGTTATATGGGGATGCGGCGCTGGCCCCCACCTGAAATGGGGGTCCAGTCGCAGTCAGGCGCCGATCAGGCGCGCGTGCCCACCATCGCCATCTTGCCGAACGAACCAGTGTCGATCTCGCCGGAAATGGCATCGCCATCGACCGTCGCTGTGCAGGTCAGCGACATCGGCATGGGCACTTTCATGTCCATCTTCCAGGTCAGTGTGTTGCCATCGACCTTGCCGCCATTCACTTCCATGTTGCCCATCGGGTTGGATACATTGCCAGTGAAGCTGTCGCCATCGACGGCGACCGTGAAAGTGCCGCTCTGGTCGCCCATTGGGGTCTTGGTGGTTACGTTATAAGTGCCGGCAACAGACATCGAATTCTCCTTCTCCATAGATCGCGCCATATCTGGCGTTGCTTACGCTGATGTCAACTGCCGCTGTCGGGCGCGGCGACGAATTCGACCGGCAGACCGATGCCCTTCAGCTGCGGTTCGATCAGCTTCCGGGTCCCCACCACGACGAATGTCAGCCCGCCCGGTTGCAGGTGGGCGGCGGCCATGGCGTTGATTTGCTTCGCATCGATCGCGCGATAGCGGCTGGCAAGCGTGGTATAGAAATTGTCTGGCCGGCCCAGAAGTTCGTTGCGGATCATCGCGGAGACGACCTGGGCATTGGTCTCGAAGCTGCCGGGCAGCGCGCGGATATTGCCGTCGATCACCCGGTTCAGCTCTTCGGCATTGACCGGCTTTGCCGCCGGGAAAGCCGCCAACTGGGCGATGAGCGCGCGGATCGTATCACCGGTGCGGTCGGCCTGGACCGGGGC
>JANOBA010000265.1:0-1994 GCA_031411415.1 Novosphingobium sp. | reverse complement strand
GGACAACGGCGCGGAGGCGCGCATCCGCAGCATGGAAGCGCAGATCCGCGCTTTGCAGCGCAAGGTTTTCCCCGGCGATGGCAAGGTGTTCGGACCCGAGATCGTTACGCCCGCAGGCGTTGCTGCCCCGGCGGCAAGTGGCACTGCCACACCGGTCGGCGATCTTGCCACCCGGCTTGATTCGGTTGAGGCGCAGCTGCGGCGGCTGACCGGCCTTTCCGAGGAAAACAGCAACAAGCTGGCCCAGCTCGAAACACGACTGAACGCTGCCAGCCCCGCTTCGGCGGTGATACCTGCTGCGACTGCAACTCCGGTTGCCGTAGCCTCGCCTGCTGCAGCGCCAACCCCGGCGCCGACTGCGACCCCGACGCCGGCGGCGGCTGAGAGCAACCTGGCTGCGATGACCGGCGGCGCTTCGGCTCCGCGCCCTGCCGCGACCCCCAGTCCGCGCCCCACAGCTGCCGCCACTGGTCCGAGCGCCCAGCGCCTCGCCGCCGTGCGCGCGATTGCCAAGCCGCAGACCCAGGATCCGGGCGACGACGAATATTCATACGGCTTCCGTCTTTGGGAGGCGAAATTCTATCCCGAGGCGCAGCAGCAGCTGAAGCTGATGATCGAGCGTTATCCGCGCCACAGCAAAGTGACTTACGCGCGCAACCTGCTGGGCCGGGCCTATCTCGACGATGGCAAGCCGCGCGACGCGGCGACCTGGTTCCTGCAGAACTACAATACCAACAAGACCGGCGAACGGGCTTCCGACAGCCTGCTCTTTCTTGCCGAATCAATGCGCCAGCTGCGCGATACCAATCGTTCGTGCATCGCATTGGGCGAGTTCGCCACCAACTTCCCACGAGAAGCGGCGGGCCGGCTCAAGGCTCAGTATGATGCCACCCGCGCCGGAGTGAAATGCAATTGAGCCCGCGCCCGAACTGATCAGGCGGTTCGCCGCTGACCTTGCCGGCGTCTGGCCGGAAGGCGCGACCCCCGCCGCGCGGCTTGGCCTCGCGGTATCGGGTGGGCCGGATAGTCTGGCTATGTTGCTGCTGGCGCATGCCGCGCTGCCGGGCCGCATCGAAGCGGCTACAGTTGATCACGGACTGCGGAAGGAAAGTGCTGCTGAAGCCGCAATGGTGGCGCGCGTCTGCGGCGGGCTCGGGGTGCCGCATGCGGTGCTTGCCGTCGAAGTGGCTGCGGGCAATCTCCAATCCGAAGCGCGCGATGCACGCTATGCTGCGCTGGCTGGCTGGCTCGCGGCTCGCGGGCTTGGCGCGCTTGCCACCGCGCACCATGCCGATGATCAGGCGGAAACGCTGATTGCCCGGCTGGGCCGGTCGAGCGGCGTCGCAGGGTTGGCCGGCGTGCGCCCGCGCGGCGCGGTCCCGGGCAGCGAAATCCCGCTGCTGCGCCCGTTATTGGGCTGGCGCCGCAGTGAACTGGCCGCAGTGATCACCGCGGCTGGAATCACAGCCGTCGACGATCCTTCGAACCACGATCCACGCTTCGACCGCGTGCGGCTCCGCCAGGCTTTGGCCGGGGTGGACTGGCTTGATCCTGCGGCCATTGCCCAAAGCGCGGCGCACCTCGCCGATGCCGACGCGGCGATCGAATTTGCGGTCGGGCGCGCGTGGGCTGGCGTGAGCGACGAGGGGGGCAGCCTGCGCTTCCGGCCGGGCGATCTTCCGGTCGAACTGCGCCGGCGCCTGGCCGCGCGGATGATCGCCGCGCTGGCAAGCGAGGGTGATGGCGACGGCTTGCGCGGGCGCGAACTCGACCGGCTGGTGAGCGAACTCGACGCCGGGCGCTCGACGACCTTGCGCGGGGTGCGCGCCAGCGGCGGGGCCGAGTGGCTTTTCTTCCCCGCCCCACCACGCCGCTGAGCGAGGCCGAACGCCACGCCGAGTCGATCGGTCGTGCCACGCGCTTGACGGACGCCATTGTTGCGCGGCCCCGGCTACCCTATCTTAAGCCTTACGGGCGCAGCGTCGCGCCGAGCG
>JANOBA010000264.1:0-4499 GCA_031411415.1 Novosphingobium sp. | reverse complement strand
TTCCCATGGCTCTTGGGAAAGAACGGTTCAAGACGCGCCATTTGCACGTCGGTCAGCCAGAACAGATTGCTCATTGATCGGTCTCCTTACGGAGCCTGAATCACGCGGCGGCAGCAAGATCAATAGGTCCTGACCCTAGGGAGGTAGAATCTGCTGCCCTCTTCAGATCGGAAGCTAAGGCGTCAGAGATGGGGTTGATGCCGCTCTCTCCCCAACGGCGTCGCAATGCGCCAAGCTTGTGATGCTGAAGTCACAAGAGAAACGAGAGGGCATCCATGAAGGAAGTTAGCATCATCGGCGTCGACCTGGCGCGGCCACAGACGGGACGGTCCTTTTCCGCAAGAAGCTGTCGCGACCGCAGTTCCAGCGATTCAGGTCGGAGCATCAGGAACCATTGATGGCGTGGTACCGACGGAAGGGTGCCCACCGCGCTTCATGAAGGTAAATGAAGGAATTCGTTTGGTGCGGATCTATATAAATCCAATGCTTTACGGCCCATAGACGGTTCGACGGCAGTCGCGTTCCCTCCGCCACTTGCCCCAGCGAAAGCGTTCTCCCGATCCTGCCGCGGCCGGATTTTTCCGTTGTTTTCAAGGGTTATGCGCGCAGGCCTTTCCACCGGTCACGTCATGCTGTGACCCCCAAAGCGTTCTCTTAGGGCCAGTATTCTCCGAGGCTCTGCACTGCGGGCCATATAGTGTAGAGGCATAAGAACCTGTTATCCTTGAGTTTTCGCGCCTGTGCGAACCAGGCATTTCGCAAAACTATCCGCTCATGACGCGACACTGGCATCGGACGAAGCGGCGTTTGGGCGCAGAAGCATTGGTCGCCCATGACATCGATGCTGGATTCTGCGACGGCGCGATCCTGTCGGAACGGGCGGTGCTGCCGGCCGATCATCTCATCCCCGGACAGGGCCTGATCTAGCGCAAGGCCGCCGTCGAGCGCAGCGCACGCCGGGCCATCGGATTGCAGGTCATTGACCTCTGGACCGCACTTGCGGGCTTGCTGCGGGGCGAGGCTTCGGCGACGGTCGAGGTCTGGTTGAGCAGCAGCGGCAAAGAAGGGCAGCGACCGATCCGCGTTTACCGGCGCAAGGCCATGGAAGCAGACCTGTCGCGCCTGCCGCTCTTGCACCTCGATGCCACGCTGCGGCCCGATCTGGCATCGGTTGTGCTGCCCGGTCTGGAGGTGGTCACGGTGGATGCCGCCGCTCCGCATCAGCACATCCGTCTGAGCAGCGGCAACTTCGGAAAGAGCAACCTGATCCAAGATAACCATGCGTCGCTTGTCGAAGATCGTCGGCGCGCCAGCAGGCTGCGGGATTGTGTCGACTATGTGCGCTGGCATGCCTTGCGCCACCAGGGAGGTCGGATCCTTGTCATTACCTTTCAGGCTGCCGAGCCGGAGTTTGCGGCCCTTCCCGGCGTCGAGACAGCGCATTACAATGCTGTGGCTGGACTGGATGGCTGGGGCGACATTTCGGCGCTGTTCCTGATAGGCCGCCTGCTGCCGCAATCCGATGAATTGTGTGCGATGACCGGGGCGATCTTCGATCATTCGGCTCAAGGCGAATACTCTGGGGTTCCGATTGGTTTTGTCACCGAAACGGGTCGCGCCTCGGCCATTCGCGCCATCCGACATACCGATCCTTCCGCAGAAATCCTGCGCGGCGCAATCTGCGACGATGAGGTGATGCAGGTGCTTGGGCGGGGCCGCGGAGGCAACCGGACGGCCAGCAATCCGCTGGAGGTGCATCTATTGGCGGATGTCTTGGTGCCAGTTGCCTACCAGCGGGTACAGGCTTGGGACGCAGTCTGCCCTGACATCCTGCAGCAGATGCTGCTGGCGGGGTTGGCGGTCGAGATTCCGGCTGACGCCGCAAGGTTGCACCCGGGGCTATTCGGAACAGCCAAAAGCGCGGAGCACCATTTTGCGCGAACCGGATTTAACCCCCAAAACCCTATAAGTGATATTTATAGGGAAATGGGGCTTAAATCGGCCAAATATAGGCTCGGC
Source organism: Novosphingobium sp. (assembly GCA_031411415.1). Taxonomy (GTDB): domain Bacteria; phylum Pseudomonadota; class Alphaproteobacteria; order Sphingomonadales; family Sphingomonadaceae; genus Novosphingobium. The sequence goes on along the minus strand of JANOBA010000264.1, from coordinate 2,480 downwards.
GGTCGAGGACGCGGGTGGCAGCAGCGTGGCTCTCTGGTATGCAATGCACCGCGCGAACCATCCTCGAAGGGTCCATCGGCCCGGTTGAAGCATGGATACCAATTTGGATCAATGAAGTTGAGCCCCGAAAGCGTTGATTGAGGTTTCGCGCCTCGGGCCAGTCGGAAGGGATGGGGCCATTTCTGCCAATTCATGCTGGCCCTGAAGGTGCATCTTCCGGCAGGAAATATTGATCATGGTCAGTCCAATAAGTTCGCAGGTCGGCGGCCGTCAAGGATGGCACGCCCATGGTTTCCATGACAAGAACATCGACCGCAATCAGGGACGCGATCCGCCAAAGCGAAATCGCAAAGTCTGTCCTCGTCGTCGTGGCCAACTCGGTTTCGACAAGGTCAGCGAGCGTTGCAAGGCAAAGTGTCAACTCCAGCGGCGCACAAGTCGGAAATTTTGAGGCAAGGAAATAGGGCAAAGCAGGAAGTGGCTGCCTCTCGACAAAGAGGTAGTCAGCGGCCGCTTCGGTCATTGTTTCAATCGTATCGTCATACTCTGGCATGGAGGTATTAGGCAAAGTGCAAGGATAGGGTCACGGGAAAACTGATGCTGAGAGCGATTTTGCAACCCTGGGAAGCATTCGGGGCGACGAATGATGCCTAGGCGCACTTTGGACATCGGATCTGGCGCAAGATTGGTGTATTCGGGCCAGAGAAAGCTTCTATGAATGCTATCCGTCGAATGCAGGTGCCGACGAGGGCACTGTGGCACGCGCGTTGAATTGCGTGCCTGAACTGCGAAAAACTGCGGAGCTGGCACACATGCTCCGCATATCTCTCCTTCACGGAACGTCAAGGTGTGCGGTTGGCTGCTCGGACTGCGGAGCAAAGCTGTATTCAGAGCATATGGGCCAGAGCCCATATGCTCCTTCAACTTGAATGTACGTCAGCTGGGAGCGCCCCAACTCACGGCTAGCAGGAGTGCCTTTGCAGCCTTTGCGGTTTGTTGCGCAGGTTGAAGGGCAAGATCCTGCATCTTTGTTCCGGAGGTTTCGGTGCGGTCCCCTCGCCGAAATATTTGGAACTGCCCGACGGCAAGACCGAAATGGTCACCGGGGCTTCCCGCCTTACCCTCAAATAGGCTTCCATCAGTTCAGGACGGGCCAAGACCAATCCGTTCTCAACGGCAATTTCTTCGATCTCAATCAGCACAGAGAAGATCCGATCGTCGTCCATGTGTCCCCCAACACTTCGCAGCCAAGCATCAGCTGCATCCGTATTCATGCGAGGAAATGGTATAGGTAAGCTTAACGGAATGGATAAATCTTGCCAAAAATTCGATGATCTCGGTGCTGCTTGGGCGTGTCGACGGAAGGCCGCCATTCGGGTGACCGGCTGTTGATGCTTGCAATCGCGGTGCGGCTTCTACTGGCCGGGTGCCGTCGGAAGGCGCACGACTTGGGCGGGGGATGCCGCGATCTTGGCTGGTCTTACTCGATTGGCTCGCCGCTGGATTCGCGAGGCCGCGAGCGAGGTCGGAGCACTCAGCGTCAGTTCACTTTCTGCCGCACGATAGCCCGCTTCGATCAGCGGTCGGATCCCTGTCAGCTTGTTCGTGGCGACAAAATCCTCGATTTCACGCAGAATACTCATCAGCCATTCTTCGTGCATTTTGCCATCCTGCCGTCTCAAGTATTGCGAAGCAAATAGAGCCGGCAGAGCTTTCCGACAGGTTAACAATCCGCGTACGTCTGCAATCCCGAGCGACTTTTCTGGCCTCATGCCGGATGTTCAATGTGAGTCTCCGCCGGAGCGGCGGATTTAGGGGCTGCATGTTCAAACTCGCGAGGATCGTAGATGGCGAAAGCCATGTCCAGAAAGGCCTTGGATGTCGCCATGAACCCTTCGGCCTCGGCGACGGTGGCTGCAACCATCGCCCTGTTGAACATTTCCCGTGGATGCATGGTTGCCAGTCGTCCTTTGTCAGATCGGTGTCTTGTTATTCACCTGAGTAATCCCGAGAATATCTTAACAAGGCGTTAACATTTACCGCGTGGCGAGCGCACAATGTGGCCAACGAGCGGAGTTTGCCGGTCTGTTCACCGCAAAAGCAGCGAGTTTCGGCCGTTTGAGGCCATTTCTATCCCGAAGATCGTAAGCCGCGTTTGTTCAGTTTGCGTAATCTTTCGTTAACCATTTGCGGCCACAATGGTTAATGAAAACGCCAAGAGGAGAAAGAAATGCGCATACTGCTGGTGGAAGATGACCCGACGACCTCGCGAAGCATCGAGTTGATGCTCACTGAAGTGAACCCCTTGGGGTGGACCACAGGACGCTGAAGATCTGATTCGCTGAACGGGCCTTGCATGGAGAAGGCTCATGACGTCACGAGGTCCCTACCGCCGACATTTGACACCGTTCAAACTGCAACTCTGCCAGGATATCCGTGGTGGCGTCATTGGTCGGCGCGATGCGCAACGCAGCCATAAC
>JANOBA010000263.1:0-3115 GCA_031411415.1 Novosphingobium sp. | reverse complement strand
GGCAAGGAATACGCCGTAATAGTGCCGATTACCCTGCCAGCGGGCGCAAGGGCCGGGGAGGCGCTGCCGGTCGCGGTGGATGCGCAGTGGCTCGCATGCACCGACGCAATCTGCGTTCCCGAACGCGCCAGCCTTTCCGCGCAGATCGTGGTGGGCAGCGGGGGGCCGCGAGATGCGCGTTTCGATCTGTGGCACCAGCGATTGCCCGCGCCGCTGGGAGCCGGCGCGCGTTTTTCGCTGGAGCCGGGACGGCTGCGGATTGCCATTCCGCTTCCTGCCAGTGTCACGCTCCACGATCCGCACCTGTTCGTTGCCGAGGACAAAGTGGCGGACTACGCCGGGCTGCAAAGCTTCAGCCGGGAGGGTGACCTGCTGATCGCCGAAGTGCCGCGCGCGAAATTCGCCGCACAGACACCAGAGCGGATCAGCGGCGTGCTGCGCCTGTCGCGCGAAGGCGAAATGGGGCTGGAATTTGCCGGTGCGGGTGGCGCAGTGCCTAAGGCAGGCAAGCCGCTGGCGGCAGGCGGTGTGGATGGTGGCGGATTTTTTGCGTTATTGCTCGGCGCGCTGGCGGGCGGATTGCTGCTCAATGTGATGCCATGCGTGTTTCCGATCCTCAGCCTGAAAGCGCTGAGCCTGTCGCGTGCGGGCGGCAACGAGGCGGAAGCGCGGGCCGAGGGTCTGGCCTATGCGGCGGGCGTGGTGCTTGCCTGCCTTGCGCTCGGGGCATTGCTGCTGGGCTTGCGCGCGGGCGGGCAGGAAGTGGGCTGGGCTTTCCAGTTGCAGGAGCCGCTGGTGGTCGCCGCGCTACTGCTTCTGGCCATGGCCCTCACTGCTAATTTCCTCGGGGTCTTCGAATTTTCCGTGCCCGGCTTTGTCAGCTCCGGCTCAACCAAGGGCGCCTTTGCCACTGGCCTGCTCGCCGCATTCGTCGCGACGCCCTGCACCGGGCCGTTCATGGCCGCGGCGATGGGCGCGGCGCTGCTGCTGCCGGTGGCGCAAGGTCTGGCGCTGTTCGCCGCGCTGGGGCTGGGCATTGCGCTGCCGTTTCTTGGCATCGCTTTCGTGCCCGCGCTGCGCCGCCGTCTGCCGAAGCCCGGTGCCTGGATGGCCAGCTTTCGCCGCTGGATGGCGCTGCCGATGGGGCTGACCGGCTTGGCGCTCGCCTGGCTGTGCTGGCGGCTGGGCGGCGCGTTTTTTGCTGGCGTCTGGCTGGGGGTGGGCGCGGCGGTGTTCGTGCTGTTGCTGCTGATCGGCAACCGGCAGCGCGCTGGGCTGGCTGCGGGCCGGTTGGTGTTCATCGAGATTGCCGGGCTGGTGCTCGCCGCCGCCGCCGCCACGCCGCACATCCTCAGCGCGCCGCCGGCGGCGGGGCAGGGCTTGCTGGTATCCCGGCCGTTCAGCGAAAGCGCGCTGGCCTCGGCCCGCGCTTCAGGCAAGCCGGTGTTCCTCTATTTCACGGCCGACTGGTGCCTGACCTGCAAGGTCAACGAGCGCGTGGCGATCGATCGCGAGGAGACCCGCGCTGCCTTTGCCAAGGCGGGTGTTTTGGTGCTGGTCGGCGACTGGACGCGGCGCGATCCCGCGATCACCCGCTTCCTCACCGCGCAGGGCGCAGCAGGCGTGCCGCTCTATCTGTGGTATCCGGCGGGCGGCGGGCCGGCGCAGCAATTGCCGCAAATTCTGGGTCCGTCGAGCCTGGCCGAGCTGGCCGGGCAGCAGGGCCTTGGCCTATAAAATCTCCGCCAGCCCGGCGAGCGCAGCCTTGAGCTTTTCGAGCGCCTGCGCCTTCAACTGGTGGACGCGTGGCACGCTGACGGACAGCACTTCGGCAATTTCCGAGAGGTTCAGTTCCTCGACGAAATAGAGCTGCACGATCAGCTGGAGCCGTTCAGGCAGCGCGGCGATGGCTTCGGTCACGGTCTTGCGCAGTTCCTCATCGGCGAGCAGCGAGAAGCTGTCCGGCCGCTCGTCGGCGAAGGCCATGTCGCTGTCCGAATAAGCTTCGTCCATCGATTCGAAGCGCAGTGGCTCGCTCGAACCGCGCAGCGCGGCAAGCTCGGTGGGTGTGATGCCCATGGCTGCGGCCAGCTCCGCCTCGCCAGGCTTGCGGCCAAGCTGGCCTTGCAGGGCTTCCTCGGCCTCGCGGACTTGCCGGCGGCGCTGGGTTGCTCCGCGCGAAAGCGGCACGTTGCGGCGGATCAGATCGACCATTGCCCCGCGCACCCGCAGCTTGGCGTAAGCGGCAAAGCCGTCCTCGCCGGGGCCGGCGTGGCGCTGGGCGCATTCGGTGAGCGCAACCAGCCCGGCCTGGATCAGGTCTTCCATTTCGATGCCCGGCCGGCCCGCGCCATGGACATGCCAGGCAAGGCGGCGGACCATCGGCAGGAAGCGGCGGACGCGGCTGCGCGGCCAGTTCGGCCTTGGCGGCCTTGGCATCGAAGCGCGGAACACCCAGCTGAACCAGCGCGCGGCCGGCGAGCGCGCAATTGCCGGTGCCACAGCGCAGGAATGTTGCGAGCGCGGTGCCGCCGATGACAATTGCGGCGGAGGCAGGATCGAACAGGGCGGCGAGATTCATGAATTTTCCCCTTCAAGCAATTCCCGCTCGTCCTGAGGAGCCACTGAGCCTGTCGAAGGGGCGTCTCGAAGGACCTTGCGCGTGGGTGGTTCGAGACGGTTCTTCGACGAGCTCAGCCCCTCCTCACCGTGAGCGGATCTTCGAGCTGTCTAAATTTCCTGAATCCTCAGAACGGCAAGGCGCGCGGCAATTCACCCTGCGGCGCACATTTGCCTTTTGCGGCAGGAACTTGCCGTTTCCCCGCCGGCTGCCCTGCGCATTTCCGCCATTTGCGCAATTGGCACGGTGCTTGCGAAGCCCACCGCGTCAAGAAGACAGGAGCACGGCTATGCCAGGCAGCCTTTTCGGAATTCACGGGGTAGCGCTAGAGCTGCGCTCGCAGCGCATGGGGCTGATCGCCTCGAACATCGCCAATGCCGGAACCCCCGGCTACAAGGCGCGCGACATCGATTTCGCCGCCGCGCTGAAAGCCAGCGAGGCCGGAGCGAAAGATCCGGGCCAGGCCGCTGCGCTTTATCGCCAGCCCGCCATGCC
>JANOBA010000262.1:0-22387 GCA_031411415.1 Novosphingobium sp. | reverse complement strand
GCAGGCGTCTCTGCTGCCGGCTTGGGCATCCCGTCAATCGCGCCGCCAGACTGCGACATTACCCACGCATTGAACTGGGGCCGGGGCAGCGCCTCGACGACGATCGGCATGTAGCCGTGCCGCACGCCGCACAGCTCGGAGCACTGGCCATAATAGACGCCGGGCTTCTCGATGAAGAGCACTTTCTCGTTGATCCTGCCGGGAACCGCATCAAGCTTGAACCACAGCGAGGGCACGGCAAACGCGTGAATCACATCGGAAGCGGTGATTTCCATGCGGATCGGCTCACCTGCGGGGACGACCATGCGATAGTCTGCGGCAAGCTGCCGGGGACCGTCATCATCGGTGCGGAACCGATCGCCCGGCTTGAGCGAGGCATCACCCTGTTCCTTCAGCATGTTCGAGACGACCTCGATTCCGCCGTTGTCAGGATAAGTATAAGTCCAGAACCACTGGTTGCCGGTGGCCTTGATGGTCAGCGCATTGCCCGGTGCGGGCTTGAATTGCTTGGCCAGCAAATCAATCGAGGGCACCGCGATGGCGACAAGGACCAGCACCGGCACCAAGGTCCAGATCACTTCGATGACAGAATTGTGGCTGGTTTTTGAGGGCACCGGATTGCTGCGATGATTATAGCGAATGACCACCCAGAACAGCAGTCCCAGAACCAGCACCGACATCAGGCCGACGATCCACAGCAGCGGGCCATCGTGGAGCCAGCGGGCATAGTGCCCAGTCGGCGAAAATTGCGTTTGCAGGCCAATGCCGCCATCGACCGGCATGCCGATACCCGGGGTCGGCTTCATCGGCACATAGGCGCCCGGCGCCACAACAAAGCGGTCTACCACACCCGCCGCTGCCGGCGCGGCACCTTGGGCCAGGACCATCCCTGGTGTCAGCAACATGGCCAGCGCGCCAATCGGCTTGCCGACCAACCTGCCTGCCGCGCGGGCCAATTTGCCTGGTGTCGCAATTCCGGCTGATGTCATCATCTTGTGCTCTCGCTATACCGTTTCAGGCACAAGAGACTGCCCCCTGGTGCCGCAAGGCAAATTCGGGAGCTAACTCCGTCATGCCACCTTCTGGCGCGGCCTATACGCGCGCTTGCGAGGCACCTCAAGCGCCTCTAGGGGATATTTTTCCCAGACCGCAAAACCACCGCCGATCACCCTCGAAAAACCCAGTCAAAGGCCCAGTCAGCAATGCAGAACGACGAAATTCTGGACGAATTCCGCGCCGCCGATGCACTTCTGGAGGGGCATTTCGTGCTGTCATCAGGGCGCCACTCCCCTGTTTTTCTTCAGAAAATGCGGGTTTTCCAATATCCCGACCGCACTGAACGGATCTGCCGGGCCCTGGCTGCGGCGATCACAGACCGGTTTGGCAAAGTGGATCTGATTGTCTCTCCAGCGATAGGCGGCATCATTCCCGGTTACGAAACGGCAAGGGCGCTCGGCTGCCCAGCGGTGTTTGTCGAACGCGAGGACGGCGCGTTCAAACTGCGCCGGGGATTCTCGATTCCACCGGGTGCGCGGGTGGTCATGGTCGAGGATATAGTCACCACCGGACTCTCGTCGCGTGAATGTCTTGCCGCCATCAGGGAGCATCCGGGCGAACTGCTTGGCGCGGCGTGCATCATTGACCGTTCCAATGGCAAGGCCGATGTCGGCGCACCGCTGGTCTCGCTCGTTTGCCTCGACGTGCCTGACTATGCCGCCGACGCGCTCCCGCCCGAACTGGCGGCATTGCCGGCGATCAAGCCGGGAAGTCGCGACCTCGGCAAATGAGCAAGATCCTCCGTCTGGGCGTCAACATTGATCACGTTGCAACGATCCGCAACGCGCGCGGCGGCGATCATCCCGATCCGGTGCGCGCGGCAGAAATCGTCGCGGCGGCAGGCGGCGACGGGATCACCTGCCATTTGCGCGAAGACCGCCGCCATATCCGCGATGAGGACATCGCCCGCATCCAGGCGGCAAGCTCCCTGCCGCTCAATTTCGAAATGGCCGCGACCGACGAGATGCTGGCCATTGCGCTGCGCCACAAGCCACATGCCGCCTGCATCGTTCCCGAACGCCGCGAGGAGCGCACCACCGAAGGTGGGCTTGATGCCGCCGGCCAGCACAATCGCCTCGCGCCGATCGTCAGCCGCTTGGCTGATGCCGGCATCCGCGTCAGCCTGTTCATCGGCCCCGACGAGCGCCAGATCGAAGCGGCCATGCAACTTGGCGCGCCGGTGGTCGAGCTGCACACCGGCGACTATGCGCACGCCAAAGGCGAAGCTGTGGCGGCAGAACTAAGGCGCCTTACCGACATGGCCGCGCTCGCAGCCAAGAATGGTATCGAGCCACACGCGGGGCATGGGCTGACCTTTGACAATGTCCAGCCCATCGCCGCGATCCCGCATTTGGCCGAGCTGAATATCGGCCACTACCTGATCGGCGAGGCGATTTTCTGCGGGCTCGATGTGAGCATCCGCCGGATGCGCGATCTGATGGATGCGGCGCGGCCATGATCTTCGCCATCGGCTCAGACCTGTGCAACATTGAGCGCATTCAGGCCTCGCTGGATCGCTTTGGCGCGCGCTTTGAACTGCGCGTATTCACCGAAACCGAACGCGCCAAGGCTGCGAAACGCCCCTACACCAAGGCCGGAACATACGCCAAGCGCTTCGCCGCCAAGGAGGCATTTTCCAAAGCTGTCGGCACCGGCTTCAAGGCCGGCGTGTTCATGAAAGACATCGGTGTGGTGAACATGAAAAGCGGCGCGCCGACCCTGGCGCTGACTGGCGGCGCAGCGGCACGGCTTGCGGCGATCACGCCGGAAGGCCATGAGGCGGTGGTTCACCTGACGCTCACCGACGACCATCCATGGGCGCAGGCGTTTGTCATAATCGAGGCGCGCAAGTTGTGAGCAATAACGAAGAGCGCGGAGCTACTGATGTGTGGGAGACCGAGGGCGGTGCCCCTGCCCCGGCTGAGGCTGCGGAAAAGAAAGTCGATTGGCTGGGCGAACTGCGCGGCCTCGCGCTGATGCTGCTTGCGGTGCTGGGCTTTCATTCGTTCATCGCCAAACCGTTTTACATTCCTTCTGAATCGATGATGCCGAACCTGCTGGTCGGCGACCGGCTGGTGGTCAGCAAATATCCCTACGGCTGGAACTGGTCTTCGGTCTCGTTTCATTTGCTGCCGCGCGGCGACTGGCGGCTGCTGGGGCGCATGCCTGAATACGGCGATATCGTCATTGTCGTGCCCCGGAACCGCAACGAGGACCTGATCAAGCGCGTCGTCGCGCTGCCGGGCGACCGGATCAGGCTGGTGAACGGCCAGATCGTGCTCAACGGCAAGCCGGTGCCGCAATCGGTCGAGCCGCCGCTCGAACTGGCGGTGGACGAAAACACCAAATGCGATGCGGCGGTCTATCCCGGCGCTTATGCGCGCAAGCCATCGGGCAAAGATGTCTGCGTGCTGCCAGTGCTCACCGAGACCATGCCCAACGGCGCGACTTACCGCATCATCGACATCGCTGACCGCAGCAGCGACCAGATGGGCGAGATCACAATTCCTCAGGGCCACGTCTTCCTGATGGGCGACAACCGCGACGATTCGGCCGACAGCCGCTTTTCTATCGAAGAAAGGGGTCTGGGCGGACCAGTGCCGCTGAGCAGCATCGGCGGGCGGGCCGAATTCGTCACCTTCTCGTTCGATGGCAGTGAGAGCTGGAACCCGCTGACCTGGTGGAGCGCATTGCGCTCTGGCCGCGCCTGGCAGTCGCTGCGCCCGGCGCTGGCGGCCAAGCGGCCATGACCACTCCGCCGGCCAAAGCCAAAGCGCCACGAAAGCCGCGCCCCAAGGCCGGGCCGACAGACATTGCCGATCCGCTGCTGCGTCAGGAAGCCAAGCGCGCTTTCGTCTGGCTGGGCATGGCCGCTTTGCTGGCATTGTGCGTGGTACTCGCCGAATCGCTGCTGATCATTTTCGCCGGCATGGTGTTTGCCGCGCTGATCGATGGCGGGGCGCGTTTGCTGGGGCGGTTGCTGCATATCGGGCGCGGCTGGCGCATTGCCATCGTGCTGTTGATGGCCTTGGCGTTCGTGATCTGGGTGGTGCTTTTCGCCGGCAGCCAGATCTCAGAGCAGGCAGCGCAACTTCCCGCTATTCTTCAGGCGCAGGCGCTGCGCGGGATCACCTGGCTCAAGGCGCATGGCTATCATGTCGATCCCGGCAATGTCCAAGGACTGGTCGAACGTTCGCTTGGCGGCGTGGCTGAAGTGACCAAGGCAGTCGGCGGGGTAATCGGCGGCGTTGCAACGGTGTTTCTGATCATCGTGCTGGGCATCTATCTGGCGGTCGAGCCCCGGCTCTATCAGCGCGGCTTTGCCTGGATGCTACCCGCCGACAAGCGCGCCTATTTCGAAGGCACCGCCCGCCTGATGGGCCGCGCACTGCGCCGCCTGCTGGCGGGGCGGCTGCTGGGCATGGGGATCGAGGGCTTTGCCACCTGGGTGATGCTCGAAATTTATGGCGTGCCGATGGCGGCACTGCTCGGCCTGCTGACCGGCCTGCTCGCCTTCCTGCCTAATATCGGCGCGCCGATATCGGGCGCGCTGATGGTAATGGTCGGCTTTTCCGGCGGGACGGACATGGGGCTCTATTGCATCATGGTCTATGTCATCATCCATCTGGTCGACGGCAACATCATCGTGCCACTGGTGGCGAAGAAAACCGTTGATCTTGCCCCGGCGCTGGTGCTGGCGGCGCAGCTGATCATGGGCGTGCTGTTCGGCGTCATGGGGCTGGTGCTGGCCGATCCGATGGTTGCAATGATCAAGATCTGGCTTGAGCGGGAAGCCGCGCGCCACGAGCCTCTGGGTATCGAATAGGCCTTGGCAGAGCTTTGCGAAACTGCCGCCGCGATGCGTCTTTGCCTGCCTTCAGGCGGTGTGATGATGGGTCTGGATCTTGGCACCAAGACAATCGGCACGGCATTTTGCGATGCTGGCTGGCGTTTCGCCTCGCCGGGCAAGACCCTGCCGCGCGGCAAGTTCACTGCCGACAAGGCTCAGCTCGCTGTGTTTGTCGCCGAGCGCAAGGTGCAAGGCCTGATCATCGGCCTGCCGCGCAACATGGATGGCAGCGAAGGCCCACGCGCCCAATCGTGCCGCGCCTATGCGCGCAACCTCGCCGATCTCGGCCTGCCGATCCTGCTGTGGGACGAACGCCTGTCAACTGCCAGCGCCGAGGCCGCGCTGATCGCTCAGGACATCAGCCGGGCAAAGCGCGCCGACCGGATCGACTCGGCAGCGGCGGCGGTAATCCTGCAAGCCGCGATCGATGCGCTGACCGGCGGCGGCTTCGGTTAGATCTTCTGGGTCGAACCGGTGTAGATGTCGTCAATCGCGCCCGCCAGCGAGGCATCGAATTCCGCATCGCTCATCCCGGCACGCAGGTCTTGCAGCAGCGCGCGGCTGAAGCTCGCGATTACACCACGATTCTTCGCCAGTTCGGCGCAGGCTTCAGGGCGCTCATAGCCGCCCGACAGCGCAACCACGCGCAGCACCTTGGGGTGATCGACAAGCGCATCGAAAGTGCCCGGCTGCACCGGCAGGCTGAGCTTGAGCATCACCGGATCGCTCATCACGTCGAGGTTCTTGAGGATCGACTTGAGCAATAGCGCGTCGCACTCGGCCCGGGTTTCGCTCTTGATGTTGATCTCGGGCTCGAGAATTGGCATCAGCCCGCTGGCCAACACTTGCCGGCCGATTTCGAACTGCTGGGCAACGATGGCCGAAATGCCTTCCGCATTCGCCGAATTGATCACCGAGCGTTCCTTGGTGCCATAGACGCCCAGCGCCTTTGACTTGGCGAGCAACGCATCCAACTCAGGCATCGGCTTCATCAGCTGAACGCCATTTGCCTCGTCCTCAAGCCCCTTGTCGATCTTGATGAACGGCACCACGCCCTTGGCGATCAGCGCCGCCGGGGTCGGCAAGCCGCCAACCAGTCCGTCCATCGTCCGCTCAAACAGGATCGCGCCGATAACCTTGTCGCCCGAAAAGGCTGGCGAGGAAATGATCCGGCTGCGCATGGCGTGGATCAGGCTGAACATCCCTTCTTCGCTGCTCCAGGCGCCTTCCGCGATGCCGTAACCCGCCAGCGCCTTAGGAGTTGAGCCGCCGGACTGGTCGAGCGCAGCAATGAAGCCATTGCCGGCGGCCATCTTGGCAGTCATTTCGGAGGTGTTCATGAGTAAAGCTCCTGCTTTTCGGCAACTGTAAAATCAGATGGAAAGCGCTGCCACGCCGGGCAATTCGCGCCCTTCCATCCATTCGAGGAATGCGCCGCCAGCAGTCGAAACATAGCTGAAATCGCCTGCCACACCGGCATGGTTGAGCGCGGCGACGGTATCGCCGCCGCCGGCAACCGAGATCAACGAACCCTCGCGCGAGAGCGCAGCGGCTGTCCGCGCCAGTGCCACGGTCGCCGCATCGAACGGCGCCATCTCGAACGCCCCCAGCGGCCCGTTCCACACCAGCGTGCGGCAGGTCTTCAGCACATCGGCCAGCGCTTCGACCGCTGCTGGACCAACATCAAGGATCATCTCGTCAGCGGCGACTTCGTGGACATTGCAAGTGCGCAAGCTCGGCGGATTGGCCGCGAATTCCTTCGCCACCACCACGTCATAGGGCAAGTGCACGGTGCAGCCCGCTTTATCCGCCGCGCTCAGGATTTCCAGAACGGTGCCGGCCAGATCATGCTCGCATAGCGACTTACCGACATCGACGCCCTTCGCGGCCAGAAACGTGTTCGCCATGCCGCCGCCGATAATCAGGTGATCGACCTGACCCACAAGATGCGTCAGCACGTCAAGCTTTGAGGAGACCTTCGCCCCACCGATCACGGCCGCAACCGGGCGCTCGGGATTGCCCAGCGCCTTCTCCAGCGCCTCCAGCTCGGCCTGCATCGCGCGTCCCGCATAGGCGGGCAACACATGCGCAAGGCCCTCGGTTGTCGCATGGGCGCGGTGCGCGGCGGAAAAGGCATCGTTGACATAGAAATCAGCGTTTGCCGCAATGGCTTTCACCAGCTCGGGATCGTTCGCTTCCTCGCCTTTCCAGAAGCGCGTGTTCTCGAGAATGGCGATATCGCCATTGCGCAAAATACCGACCGATTGCGCGACGACCGGCCCGGCAATCTCTGGCACGAACATCACTTCGCGCCCCAGCACCTTGCTGACCCCGCCAACCACCATCGAGAGCGACTGGGTGGATGAGCGCTCGCCCCCGGGACGTCCGAAATGCGCCAGCAGCAGCACTTTCGCACCCTTGTCCGCTAGCTCGATGATCGTCGGCACGGCGGCGCGGATGCGTGTGTCATCCGTCACCGCGCCATCGGCCATCGGCAGGTTCAGGTCGACGCGGACCAGCGCGACCTTGCCTGCTATGTCGCCGAGATCGCCGCCAAGATTATCGAGTGTGCGAAACTTGGTCATCAAGTGTGCCTCAGATCAGCTTCCCCATCGCGCCGGCCGTATCGACCATGCGGTTGGAGAAGCCCCATTCGTTGTCATACCAGCTGAGCACGCGAACCAGCTTGCCTTCGAGGACGGCGGTTTCCAGGCTGTCGATGGTCGACGAATGGGCGTCGTGGTTGAAGTCAATCGAGACCAGCGGCTCGTCAGTATAGCCCAGAATGCCCTTCAGCGCGCCTTCGGACGCCGCCTTGAGCAGCGCGTTGACTTCCTCGGCGGTGGTATCACGCTTTGGCGTGAAGGTCAGGTCGACCACCGAGACATTCGGCGTCGGCACGCGGATCGACGAGCCATCAAGCTTGCCCTTCAGTTCGGGCAGCACTTCGCCGACCGCGCGGGCAGCGCCGGTGGTCGTAGGGATCATGTTCATTGCAGCGGCGCGGGCGCGGCGCGGGTCCTCGTGGATCTGGTCGAGGATCTTCTGGTCGTTGGTATAGGAGTGGATCGTCGTCATCAGCCCGCGCTCGATACCGATGGTATCGTTGAGCACTTTGGCGAACGGCGCGAGGCAGTTGGTGGTGCAGCTGGCGTTGGAGACGATGACGTGCGCTGCGGTCAGCTTCTCGTGGTTGACCCCGTACACCACCATCAGATCGATGTCCTTGGCCGGAGCCGAGATCAGCACGCGCTTGGCACCGGCATCGATATGCTTCTGTCCGCCGGCGCGGCTGGCGAAGAATCCGGTGCATTCCAGCGCGATGTCGACGCCGTTCGCCTTGTGCGGCAGGTTGGCGGGATCGCGCTCTGCGGTGACATGGATGCGCTTGCCGTTGATGATCAGATCGTTGCCGTCGACTTCGACCGTGCCGGCGAAAGCGCCGTGGACCGAATCGCGCTTGAACAGCAGGGCATTGGCCTTGGCATCGGCGAGGTCGTTGATCGAGACCAGCTCAAGGTCATGGTCGGTGCGCTCGATGATGGCGCGCGCCACATTGCGCCCGATGCGCCCGAATCCGTTGATCGCAACCTTGGTCGCCATGATAAGAACTCCTGCTAGATGCCTAGTTTTGCTTTGATTTGTGGAATTATTGCTTCGGCAGTGAAGCCGAAATGCTTGAACAATGCGTTGTCCGGTGCGGAAGCGCCGAAGGTGTCGATGCCGATGGCAAGCCCACCCCGGCCGACATATTTGTGCCAGCCCATCGTCGTCCCCGCTTCGATCGAGACCAGAACCACGTCATCCGGGATCAGGCTCTCGCGGTAGTCGGCGTCCTGCGCCTCGAACAGCTCCCAGCAGGGCATCGAGACGACATCGGCACCAATGTCTTCGGCTTCGAGCGCTTCGGCGATCTGAACCGCCAGTTGCACTTCCGATCCGGTCGCCATCAGCACGACTTTAAGTTCGGCTTCCGACGAAATCAGCCGGTAGGCGCCGCGCAGACTGAGGTTCTCTTCATCGTCATCGCGCAGCGCCGGCAGGTTCTGGCGGCTGAGCGCGAGCACCGAGGGACCATCCTTACGGCGCAACGCCAGTTCCCAGCACTCCGCCGTTTCCATCGCATCTGCCGGGCGGAACACCCACAGATCCGGAATCGCGCGCAGCGAGGCAACATGTTCGATTGGCTGATGCGTTGGCCCGTCCTCACCAAGTCCGATGCTGTCATGCGTCAACACATAGACGACCTGCGCCTGCTGCAATGCCGAGAGGCGGATCGCGTTGCGGCAATAGTCGGAGAAAACCAGGAAAGTGCCGCCATAGGGGATCACCCCGCCGTGCAGCGCCATGCCATTCATCGCCGCCGCCATGCCAAACTCGCGGATGCCGTAATAGACATAGCGCCCGGCATAGTCTGCCGAAGTGAACGGCCCGGTGCTGCTGGTCTTGGTGTTGTTCGATCCGGTGAGGTCCGCCGAGCCGCCGAGCATGGCGGGAACCGCAGCGGTCAGCACCTGCAGCGCGTTCTCGCTCGATTTGCGGGTGGCAACCTTCGGCATGTCTTCGACCAGCTTGGACTTATAAGCATCCCAACCAGCGAGCGCAGGCAGATCACCCGCCATGCGGCCGGAGAATTCCTTGGCCTTCGAATCACTTGCAAGGCGATTTTGCCAATCGGCATGAGTTACCGCGCCTTTCGCGGCCAGACAGCGCCAGTCGGCCAGAATATCCGCCGGAATCTCGAACGGAGCCGCAGTCCAGCCCAGTTCCTTGCGGGTCGCCGCAACTTCATCGGCACCCAGTGCCGCGCCGTGGACATTGTGTGTGCCCTGCTTGTTTGGCGAGCCCTTGCCGATCACCGTGCGGCAGGCGACCAATGAAGGCCGGCCATCGGCAATCGCGGCGGCAATGGCGCGGGCAATGTCGGCGGCATCATGGCCATCGCAGGCCTCGGTGTGCCAGCCGGTCGCACGGTAACGGGCGGGGATATCCTCGCTGGTGGACAAGTTGGTGGCGCCATCGATGGTGATGCGGTTATCGTCCCACAGCACGATCAGCCGGCCGAGCTGCAAATGCCCGGCAAGGCCAATGGCCTCGTGGTTGATGCCTTCCATCAGGCAACCATCGCCCGCGACTACGAATGTGCGGTGATCGACCAGTGCGTCGGCATAGATGGCGTTCAGGTGGCGCTCGGCCATCGCCATGCCAACTGCCATGGCCAGGCCCTGACCCAGCGGCCCGGTGGTGCATTCCGCGCCAGCGATATGGATATTTTCCGGGTGACCCGCGCAAGGGCTGCCCAGCTGGCGGAAATTGCGGATGTTATCCATCGTCGGCTGCGCATAGCCAGTGAGATGCAGCAGCGAATAGAGCAGCATTGAGCCGTGGCCGGCCGAGAGCACGAAGCGGTCACGGTCCGGCCATTTCGGCGCGGCGGGATCGAACTTCAGGAATTGCGAATATAACACCGTCGCAACATCGGCCATGCCCATCGGCATGCCGGGATGGCCGCTGTTCGCCGCCTGGACGGCGTCCATCGACAGGGCACGGATGGCATTGGCCATGGGGCCCAGACGGGCGGGGTCGAGCGACATCGGGAAGGCTCCGGATGAATCGGCAAAAAAGGGACGATTCGATGCCGATCCCTTTAGGCAGAGGCTACGCTCCGTCAAGCGCAGCGCCGCAAACAGCCCACCGCCCTGCCCTCGCCGTCTACCAAACGGTGGAAGATTAACCGGGCAAGACTATGCAGGCTGGCGCTTTTGCACTATTCCTCAGTCTATGGATGGGCATTCTCCAGACGCCGCCTTTGCGCGAATCAACGCGGCGCTCGACCGGATCGAGGCCGCCGCCACATCTGATCGGCATGCCGGCAATGATGAACTTACCGCCCGCCACGATCACTTGCGCGCCGCCGTTGCCGAATCGCTTCGCGCCATGGACGCGTTCATTGCAGGCGAGCAGCCATGAGCAATGTAACGCTCTCGATCGGTGGTCGCAGCTATACCGTGGCCTGCGCTGAGGGCGAAGAACGCCATGTGCTGGGCCTTGGCGCAGCGATTGACCGCAAGCTGGCGACAATGGGCGATATGTCGGGCCAGGCGGAAACCCGCATGCTGCTGTTCGCCTCGCTGCTGCTCGCCGACGAATTGCACGAAGCAGGCGGCGGCCGTCAGGCCGGGGGGCCGCAAGCCGCTGCAAGCCCCGAAATGGCGGAAAAGCTCGACGCCCTCGCCAGCCGACTGGAAAATCTCGCTGCCCGGCTTGAGCGCTGAGGCCACAGGCCCTACATAGAGGGCGACGGGCCTGCCCGGCACGAGCCGTTCGAACATCCCTGAGGCTATAAGCAATCCTATGGGGGCTGTCTCTGGTTGGACCCTGGTCCGGCACACATGGTCCCCACCTGACGTCGACGCGTCAGTGGATTTCTCGGCAACGACCCATGGTGGACCCGTCACCCCCCATTTCGCCTTCCCTCGCAGCGGAAGTGCCCGGAGAGCAGGCGTGATCGACAAACAGGACCTGCGCCGCGAACTGCGCCAGCGCCGCAAGGATCATGTCGCAGCCCTGCCCGATACGGTCCGCGCTCTGGTGTTTTCGCGCCCGCCGGGTGCTGTTGCCGATATGGTGCCGCCGGGCGCGGTGGTCGCGGTCTATCACCCACTGCCTGCCGAAGCGCCGGCGCTGGCCTATGGCCGTTGGTTCCACGAGCGCGGCCACCGCGTTGCCCTACCCTGGCTCGCTGGGCATGACAGCGTGATGCAGTTCCGCGAATGGCGTGATCCCATCGCCGGCGGCCTGCTGGTTGCCGGGCCTTATGGCGCACTCCAGCCCGCCGCCGATGCCGCGCTGCTGGTGCCCGAAGTGGTTTTCGTGCCTTTACTGGGCTTTACCGCATCAGGCGCGCGGATCGGCCAGGGCGCGGGGCACTATGACCGCTGGCTGGCGGGCAACACTGCCACGTCAGCTATCGGCCTCGCCTGGGATTGCCAGCTCGCCGATGCGCTGCCAACCGAGCCCCACGACATGCCACTCAACGCTGTGGTCACCCCCTCCCGCCTGTATGGACCATTCTGATGCGCAATGAGCCGAGTTGGCGGATTCCGGCGGGCGTGCTCGCGCTGGTCGTGGGATTGACCGCTTATGCGCTGGCCATCGCGGTGTGGCTCGCGCCATGGATTGCGCAGCTGCAAGCGCTGGCGCAGGCGCCGGTCTATATCTTGCTGGGTGTGGTCTGGCTGCTGCCCCTCAAGCGTTTCCTGATCTGGATGGAAACCGGGCGCTGGGGCTGAAACGAGCCACCTTTGAGGGATATGGCGCGAGTGACGGGACTTGAACCCGCGACCTCCGGCGTGACAGGCCGGCGCTCTAACCAACTGAGCTACACCCGCACATTCCCTCGGGAGCCGCGCCACTAGGGCAGCGGCTCGGGGCTGTCAACCGGTCAGGCGGGGTCAAAAACCTTGTCTGTCATTAACCAAAATTTTTGCACTCCCGGTCTAGCTGTTCCTCTGCCGCCTGGGTGCGGCAAGCGTGGTCGGGGGCAGACAAGTGAACCATTGCATTGCAGCGCGCATCGCGCTCGCCGTTGGCAGCGCAGCCGCCGCCAGCGCCGCGCTGGCCGAAGCGCCGGTCGCGCTCGATAGTGCGGTATTCGTCGAACGCATGGGCGCAGGCAATAGCCGCAGCCTTGAGCCGGCCAGCCGCCTCAGCCGCGGCGACCGCGTGGTTACCGTGCTCAGCTGGCAGCGGCTCGGCCGCAGTTCGAGCAGCAAGGTCTTCACTCTGGTCAACCCCCTGCCCCGCGCAATCGCCTATCAGGCAAGCGCGCGTGACGGCGAGGAAGTTTCCGTCGACGGCGCTCGCACCTGGGGCACGATCGGCAGCTTGCGATTCGGCGCGCGACTGGCGACGCCCGAAGATGTCACCCACGTGCGCTGGCGCCTGCCGTCAGCGGCAGGATCAGGCAGCATCGCTTATAGCGGGATCGTGCGTTAGGTAAGCAATCCCAGTGGCTTTTCCAGCAGCTGCTTGACCGCCTGGACGAAATTAGCCGCATCCCAGCCATCAACCACGCGGTGATCGCAGCTGATCGATATGTTCATCAACTTGCGCCGTTCGATGGCATCGCCCACGAACATCGGACGTTCGATGATCTTGTTCGGGCCGATGATCGCAACTTCCGGCCGATTTACCACCGGGGTGGTGGCAATCCCGCCCAGCGGCCCGAGCGATGTGAGGCTGATCGTCGACCCGCTAAGTTCGCCGGGCTTGGCCGAACCATCGCGCGCGGCGCCAGACAGCCGGGCCACTTCCGCCGCGAGTTGCCACAGCGTCAGCAACTGCGCATCGCGCACCACCGGCACGACAAGGCCGGCATCAGTCTGGGTTGCAACGCCAAGGTGGACCGATCCGTATCGGGTCACTTCGCCCGCCGCATCGTCATAGCGCGCGTTGATCATCGGGAATTCCGGCAAGGCGAGGCAGATCGCGCGGATCAGCAGGGGCAAAACTGTCAGTTTCGGACGATTGCCGCGCTGCTCGTTAAGTGCGGCGCGCAGAACTTCCAGCGCGGTCACATCGCATTCCTCAACATAGGAGAAATGCGGGATGTGACGTTTGGAGGCAGTCATCGCTTCGGCAATCTTGCGCCTCAGGCCAATCACCTTGATTGTCTCGCTGGCGCCGCTCAAAATTTCCACAGGCTTTTGCACCGGCTTGTCCGCCGACTTATCCACAGACAGGCGGCGGCCAACAAACGCATCGAGATCGCCGTGTCCGATGCGGCCATTGCCGCCGGGGGGCACAAGGCCGAGATCGATTTGCAGCGCAGCTGCGCGGGCGCGGACGGCCGGGGATGCGAGGACTTTGCTTCCCACGTTTGCGGGCACTGGTGCCGGCACTGGGGGGCCTTCGACAAGCTCAGGCTGAGCGGGAATGGGGCGAACGGCTTCCTTGACGGGAACCGGTGCCGGCTCTGCCTCTCCCTCCCCCTCGACCTCCAGCACCACCAGCGGCGATCCAATCGCCAGCCGGTCGCCAGCCGCGCCGCCCAGTTCGAGTACCCTGCCTGCCACCGGGCTTTCCAGCTCGACGGTCGCCTTGTCGGTCATCACGTCGGCAAGGCGCTGGTCCTCGCCAATCGTATCGCCGACAGCAACGTGCCAGGCGACAACTTCGGCCTCGGCGATTCCTTCGCCGATGTCGGGCAAGCGGAAGGTGTAGCGTCCCATGCCGCCTACCCCCGCAGCAGCCGGTCGACCGCTTCGCCAATGCGCACCGGCCCGGGGAAATAGGCCCATTCGAGGCTATGCGGATAGGGCGTGTCAAAGCCGGTAACGCGTTCGATGGGGGCTTCGAGGTGATAGAAGCAGCGCTCCTGTACCAATGCAACCAATTCGCCGCCGAAGCCCGAGGTCCGCGTCGCCTCATGGATAACCATGCAGCGGCCGGTTTTCTTCACCGAGGCTTCGATGGTCTCGATGTCGAGCGGCAACAGCGTGCGCAGATCGATGATTTCGGCATCGACGCCCTTTTCCGCAAGCACAGCCTCAGCAACATGGATCATCGTGCCATAGGCGAGCACGGTCATCGCCTCGCCCTCGCGCACCACCCGCGCCTTGCCCAGGGGAATTGCATAGTATCCCTCGGGCACTTCGCCGCCGGGATGCTTGTCCCAGGTTCGCGCCGGGCGGTCGTAATAGCCGTCGAACGGGCCGTTATAGATGCGCTTTGGCTCAAGGAAGATCACCGGATCATCGTCCTCGATGGCCGCAATCAACAGCCCCTTGGCGTCATAGGGCGTCGCCGGGATTACCACCTTCAGCCCGGCAACATGGGTGAAGATCGCCTCGGGCGACTGGCTGTGAGTCTGCCCGCCGAAAATCCCGCCGCCATAAGGCGCGCGCACCGTGATCGGCGCATGGAATTCGCCCGCCGAGCGATAGCGCAGCCGCGCGGCTTCTGAGGCGAGTTGATCGAAGCCGGGATAGATATAGTCGGCAAACTGGATTTCCGGCACCGGGCGCAGGCCATAGGCGCCCATGCCCACCGCAACTCCGATGATGCCGCATTCGTTGATCGGGGTATCGAACACGCGGGTCTTGCCGAAGCGCTGCTGCAGGCCGGCAGTGGCGCGGAACACGCCGCCGAAATAGCCGGCATCCTCGCCAAACACGACCACATCGGGATCACGCTCCAGCATGATGGCCAGCGCATCGTTGATCGCCTCGATCATCGTCATCCGCCGGGTCGGGGCATCGCGCAGGGTTATGGGGGCTTCGTCGCTGGTCATTCCTGCCAATCCGGCCACTTGACCCGCCGCTCGCGCATGGCTTGCTGTGCCTGTTCCTCAAGATGCCAGGGCACTTCGGCGTAAACGTCCTCGAACATGGTGTGGAAGGGATGGTGCAGGCCGTGGCCGAGAATGCCGTTCTTTTCGGCCTCCTTGGTCGCCAGACGCACCTCCTCATCAAGTTCGCGGTCCATCGCCTCTTGCTGCGCTTCCGACCACTCGCCCAAGCCAATCAGGTGGCGCATCAGCCTCTGCACCGGATCGCCCAGCGGCCATTCCTCGCGTTCGTGCGCCGAGCGGTAGTTGCCGGGATCATCGGACGTGGAATGGCCCTCGGCGCGGTAGGTAAAGTGTTCGATCAAAGTCGGCCCCAGCCCGCCGCGCGCGCGGTTTGCCGCCCACTGCATCGCTGCATAAACCGCGAGTGCATCGTTGCCGTCGACCCGCAGGCCTGCGATGCCATGGCCGATCGCCCGCGCGGCAAATGTCGTGCGCTCCGATCCGGCAAAGCCCGAATGGCTGGAAATGGCATACTGGTTATTGACCACGTTGATGATCACCGGCGCGTTATAGACCGCCGCAAACGTCATCGCCGCGTGGAAATCGCCCTCAGCGCTCGATCCCTCGCCGATATAGCAAGTGGCGATGCGGGTATCGCCCTTGATCGCCGAGGCCATCGCCCAGCCCACCGCCTGCGGGCACTGGGTGGCAAGGTTCCCCGAAATAGTGAAAAAGCCATAGTCGCGCGCCGAATACATGATCGGCAGCTGGCGGCCTTTCAGGCGGTCGGCGCGGTTAGAGTAGATCTGGTTGATCATCTCCGTCATCGGATAACCCCGCGCGAGCAGGATGCCTTGCTGGCGATAGGAGGGGAACACCATGTCGTCATCCGCCAGCGCGAAAGCCGCCGCCACTGAAGTCGCCTCCTCGCCGGTGCACTTCATGTAGAAGCTGGTTTTGCCCTGCCTTTGCCCGCGAAACATGCGGTCGTCGAAAGCGCGGGTCAGCGCCATCACGCGCAGCATCCGGCGCAGCGTCTCGGCATCGAGTTTGGGGTCCCACGGGCCGACCGCGCGGTGATCCTCGCCAAGCACGCGGACGAGATCGAGGCATAGAGCATGGGTTTCAGCGGCTGCGCAGGCCTCGTCAGGGCGCGGCTGCTCGCCGGCACGGGAAATGGCGAGATTGGAATAATCGACCGCATCGCCGGGGCGGAACAACGGCTCGGGCACATGCAGCATCAGCGGCGGCAAATTTCCGCCTTTCCCCCCTGCGGTCCGGTCCGGTGTGGCTGGCCGCCTGGCCATGCGCGCTCTCCCCGCCTTTGCTGATGCCTGTGATGGAAAATTCTACGCCGTTGTTATATTATTACAATAGCCAATTTCGTCCGTCAGACTGCGACGGGGGCCGAGATATGTCCCTGCGGCGCGTAACCCGTCACCGCGAAATCCTCGATCCGGTAATCGAACATCGAGGCTGGCCGCCTGGCGATCTCGAAGCGCGCCTCGCCCGCAGGCGTGCGGCCCAATTGCTCTTCAACCAGCGCGGCGTGGTTGCGATAGAGGTGCACATCGCCGCCCATCCACACCAGCTCGCCCGGTTCCAGATCGCACTGCTGCGCCAGCAACCGCGTGAACAGCGCCGCGCCGAACAGGTTGAACGGCAGCCCCAGCGCGACATCGCAGCTGCGCTGATAGAGCAAGGCCGAAAGCCGATTGCCCGAAACGTGGAACTGGTAAGTCTTGTGGCAGGGCGGCAGCGCCATGGCGCTCAACTCTGCCACGTTCCAGCCCTCGACGATATGGCGGCGGCTGCCGGGGTTGCTGCGCAGACTTTCGACCACCTCGGCCACCTGGTTGATGCCTTGCGGGCGCTGGCGAAAGAGTCCGTCCCCCGCCGGCTCGTACACCGGCCAATCGGTCCATTGCTTGCCATAAACCGGACCAAGATCGCCCCATCGTGCGGCAAAGTCTGCGTCGGCGACAATGCTGGCCGAAAAGTCAGCGCGGGCAATCTGCTCGCCCGTTTCTCGCCGAAACCGGTCCAGCGGCCAATCGGTCCAGATTTCAACGCCCTGCGCGCACAGGCTGCGGATATTGGTATCCCCGGTGAGGAACCACAGGAATTCGCGCGCCGCGGCTTTCCAGTAAACCCGCTTGGTCGAGAGCAGCGGCATCGCCCCGCCAGACAAGTCAAACCGGAGTTCAGCCCCGAACACCGAGCGCGTGCCGACGCCGGTGCGGTCCACGCGCTCATCGCCATGCTCCCAGATGCGGCGCATAAGGCCCAGATACTGCCATTCCCAATGCGGCTGGGGACAAGAATCGGCGGAGAGTGCTGCGCTGGCCATAACTTATCCTAGCCGCGCGATTGCCCGCTTGCCACCCCGCGATTGCCTGACTATAGGCCCGCTCCTGCCTTGTCCCCCGGAGTCAAATCCGGACGGACAGACGATCGGTCGGGGAATAGCTCAGCCTGGTAGAGCACTGTCTTCGGGAGGCAGGGGCCGGAGGTTCGAATCCTCTTTCCCCGACCAGTTTTCGGAATCAGAAGATGTCCGGGGGGACATCTTCCCGAAAACTCCCGAGCGCAAGCGAAGGGGCACGCTATCGGCCAAGCGTTTCCGATTCCGGCCAGCCCCGGTTCAGCGCCTCACTCACCCCGTATCAAACGCAATCGGCAGCGCCTTTAAACCCCACGCCCCGATGAACGGCCGCCAGGCCAGATCGCCCACAATGCGCGGGTTCTGCAAGCGCTGGCAGATCAGGTGGATGCCCTCCTGCAACTGGTTCTTCGCAATATATTGTCCGAGGCAGATATGCGCGCCGCGCCCCAGCGAGACATGCCGGTTGGCATTTGCGCGGTCGGGATCGAAGGTCAGCGGATCAGGAAAGACCGAAGCATCGCGCCCGGCGAGTGACGTGCCGAAGATCACCACCTCGCCCTGCTTGAAATCGACGCCCTGATAGGAGAAATCGTGCGCCGCCGCGCGGTAGGGCGAGGCGATGCCGGTCAGGCGCAGCGATTCGTTCACCACCCGCCCGCAGAAATCCCTGTCCTCGGCGCAGCGGCGATACATCTCTGGCCGGTCAATCAGCAGCTTCATTGTCCAGGTCAGCTGGTTTTTCGAAGTGTCGTAGCCGGCGATGATCACGGTCAGCACCATAAAGCGCAGGTCATCGTCATCCAGTTGCCCCGCGTTCTTCGCCACAATCAACGTATCGAGCAGCGATTGCTCGTCCACTTCGCCGCTGGCCTCGCGCTCCAGGATCAACGTGTCGACAAACTGCCACAACTCTTCCCACGCAATCAGCATTCCGGGCTTGGTCGACAAATCAATCGCCAGGGTTGCGACATGCCCCTCGATGGCATGGCGTATGCGACCCACCGGCTGAGAGGACACGCCAAGCAGGCCGAACATCACCGTAATCGGAAAGTACGCGGCGAAATCGGCGAAATCGAATTCCCCCTTGAGCGCCCATTCATCAAGCAGGTCGCCGATCACGCCCACCATCAGAGGGCGCACTTCATTGGCGCGGCGCGGGGTGAAGGCGTGGGCAACGCTGGCGCGCAGGCGCGTGTGGAAGTCGCCGCTCGCCGAGATCAGCATTTCCTCCATGAACCGGCCCCACATGGTGCCGCGCATGCCATAGAAATCAATGATCGGGCCAAGGCCGGGCACCAAATTCACATCGTCCGCCATCAGATCGACATGTGCCTGATAGCCATGGACGATATAACCTTGGGAAAAGCGCGCCAGCCAAGGATGCTGGGCGCGGGCAATTTCAAGGAACGGCTGGGGATTGGCGGAAAATTCGGGACTGTCGATTGGCAACAGTGGCAGTTCGACAGTCATTCTGGCATCCTCTTGTCCTAGCCGCCCAGCTTGTAGTCCCGGAATTGCTCGCGCAAGTCCTTCTTGCTGATCTTGCCGGTGGCGGTGTGCGGGATGGCTTCGACGAATTCGACCGCATCGGGCAGCCACCACTTCGCGACCCTTACCGCGAGGACTGCGCGCAATTCCTCCACGCTGACCTCCATGCCCGGCTTGCGGACCACGATCAGGATCGGTCGTTCGTCCCATTTTGGATGGGCGATGCCGATTGCCGCTGCCTCTGCCACTGCCGGGTGAGACACAGCCGCGTTTTCCAGATCGACCGAGCTGATCCATTCGCCGCCCGACTTGATCACGTCCTTGGTGCGGTCGGTCAGTTGCAGGGTTCCGTCCGGGAATATCACCGCGACATCGCCGGTATCGAACCACTGCCCGGCGACCACGGCATCGGCTTCGGCCTTGAAATAGCGCTTGATCACCCACGGCCCGCGCACCTGCAGCGCGCCCGAGGTCACTCCGTCGCGCGGCAGAACTTTGTCAGGATCGCCCAGATCGACGGTGCGCAGCTCGATGCCATAGAGCGGCTTGCCCTGCCGGCACTTGATCGTCGCCTGCTCATCGAACGAGAGGCTGTCCCAGTTGGCGGGTTCATAGGCAATCGTCGCGATGGGCGAGGTTTCAGTCATCCCCCAGGCATGGGCAATGCGAACACCTGCCCGCAGCAGGCGCTCGACAATCGCCCGCGGCATCGCCGAGCCGCCGCAGACAGCGCGGGTGATCGCTGGCGGCAAAGGTTCACCCAGCCCATCAAGGTGCTGGAACAGGCTGAGCCAGACAGTCGGCACGCCGGCGACATAATTCACGCCTTCCTGCGCGATCAGGTCGCAAAGATTGGCGGCGTCGTTGTTCGAGCAATAGACCAGCTTGGCGCCAACTGCGGCCCCGGCCCAGGGGAAAGCCCAGTCGTTGGCATGGAACATCGGCACCACCGGCAGCACACAGGCCTTGGAATCGAGATCGAGGCACTGCGGCGCGACAGCGGCATAAGTGTGCAGGATATTCGAGCGATGCTCGAATAGCACGCCCTTGGGATTGCCGGTCGTCCCGCTGGTGTAGCACAGCATGCAGGGATCGCGCTCGCTGCCCGTGACCCATTCCGCCCCATTCTCGGCCAAGCCATCCTCGGCGCCGATCCAGTCGGCGAACAGCGGCGCTTGGGCACCTGAATCGAAGCAGATATAATGCTCGACTGTGGTCCAGCGCGGCTTCATCCGGTCAACCAGCGGCTGGAACACCGCATCATACAGCATCACCCGGTCTTCGGCGTGGTTGGCAATATATTCCAGTTGCTCGTCGAACAGGCGCGGGTTGATCGTGTGGAGCACACAGCCGGCGCCGGTGGCGCCATACCAGGTGACGAGATGTGGCGCGTGGTTCATCGCCAAAGTCGCCACCCGGTCACCCGGCTGGATGCCGAGCCGCTGCAAGGCCTGCACCATTTTCAGCGCGTCTTGCCGGATCCCGCCCCAATTGGTGCGGGTTTCGCTGCCGTCGTTCCAGCGCGTGACGATCTCGCGCGCGCCATATTCGCGCGCGGCATGATCAATCAGCGACGAGACGCGAAGTTCCCAATCCTGCATGGCGCCGAGCATTTGGTGTCCTTCTGGTGGGTGGGCCGGGTCTATCCCCGCAACACCTCGCAAATCAGGCAACGAGGCGCAAGTGAGCCGGCCCACGCACCGGCGCCAGCGACACGTTTGACACGCCCTCAATCAGCGCCAGCCGGTCAGGCACTTCGCCATCAAGCTGGAAATCGCGCCCCAGCCGCACCGGTTGCGCCAGGCCGGCAGTCGTGTGCAGGGTGACCATCACTTCGCCCTGGCCTGTCGCCTCCTCGCCTTGCAATTGCTGGCCCAGCAGCAAGGCGAGTTCGCCGACAGCCTCGATCCGGTCGATGTCCATGCTCAATCGCATCCGCACCGACCCGGTAACTTCGGCCAGCGGCCGCGCCCCGCGCACGGTGACGCGCGGCGGCTCGTCCGGGCTCGGCGCATCAAGCTCGACCGTCAGCAACACGCAAGTTGCCTCGGCGGCCCAGCGCAGCATCGGCTCAACCAGCGACTCCTCGAAACAGGCGGCGGAAAATTGCCCTGAGCTGTCCGAGAAATCGGCACGGACGAAATCCTTGCCCTTGCGCGTCTTGCCCCGGTTCACTGCCTCGATCATCGCCGCCATCACTGCCGTCGAGCGTCCGCCCTGCACGCCTTGCGCCACCAGCGCACCATAGCTGCGCGCGCCATTGGCGCTGGCGACCATGCGAAACTGCTCCACCGGGTGCGCGGCGAAATAGAAGCCGAAATTCTCGCGCTCTTTGGCCATCTGCTCGGCCCGCGACCATTCGGGCACTTCGGCCAGCCGCAGCGACGGCTCGGCGTGATCGTCTCCGCCAAACAGCGCCGCCTGCCCGCTGTTGCGGCTGCGCGTTGCTTCATCAGCGACTGCCAGCAGCATATCGGCATTGGCCATGACTTTCGCCCGGTTGGGCTCAAGGCAATCGAACGCGCCTGCAGCGGCGAGGCCTTCGATCTGGCGGCGGTTCATCGATCCGGGCGGAGCGCGGCGGAACAGGTCTTCAAGGCTGATGAAAGCGCCATTCGCCTCGCGCTCGGCCACCAGCGCGTCCATCGCTTTCTCGCCAACATTGCGGATGCCGGCCAAGGCATAGCGCACGGCAAGGCCGTCCTCGGTCCGCTCGACAGTGAATTCAGCCTCCGAAGCGTTGACGCTTGGCCCGGCGAGGGCGAATCCGGCGCGGCGCATGTCATCAACGAACACCGCCAGCTTGTCTGACTGGTGCTGGTCGAAACACATCGAGGCGGCATAGAATTCGTGCGGATAGTGCGTTTTCAGCCAGGCAGTCTGATAGGCGAGCAGGGCATAGGCGGCGGCGTGGCTCTTGTTGAAGCCATAGCCGGCAAACTTGTCGATCAAGTCGAACAACTCGTTTGCCTTGGCTTTCTCGATGCTCGACACCGTCTTGCAGCCATCGACGAAGCGCTGGCGCTGGGCGTCCATTTCCGCCTGAACTTTCTTGCCCATGGCACGGCGCAGCAAGTCGGCATCGCCCAGCGAATAGCCGGCGAGGACCTGCGCGGCCTGCATCACCTGTTCCTGATAGACGAATACGCCGTAGGTTTCGGAGAGGATGCCTTCCAGCTTGTCATGCGGATACTCGATCGCCTCCAGCCCGTTTTTGCGGCGGCCGAACAGCGGGATATTGTCCATCGGGCCGGGCCTGTAGAGCGAAACGAGCGCGATGATGTCGCCAAAATTGCTCGGCTTCACGGCAGAC
>JANOBA010000261.1:0-1529 GCA_031411415.1 Novosphingobium sp. | reverse complement strand
CAATTCGTCACACCGCGCCCGCAGCCGTTCCATCACCTGATAATCGATGATTTCGCGCTTCGCCATGAACTCTTCGGGCGTCACTTCCTTGCCTTCGGCGGCCAGCAGGGCAGAAAGATTGCGGTTGATCTCCGTCCAGATGTCGCAAATCAGATCAGGTTCGCCTGGCAGGAACACTTCCTGGGCACCCCTGTGGAAATTCGCCATCCGCTCCTTCTGCCAGCCGGGCGCCAGTGACTTCACCCAATCAGGATCGGTGGGCGGGTTGGGGCGTTCATCGACCGTGGAAGGCGTGCGCTGGATGACGTATAGCTGTTTTGCGTGGCGGCCGAGCGGCGGCACCGCCTGGATTGCGGTTGCCCCGGTGCCAAGCAGCGCGACGCGCTTGTCCGCAAGCCCGGTCAGTTCCGGATTGCCATAGGAACCGCCGGTATAATCATAATCCCAGCGCGAAGTGTGGAACATCTTTCCCTTGAACGTCTCGATGCCGGGAAGCGAAGGCAGTTTGGGCATGTTGAGCACACCAGGCGCCACAATCACGAAGCGCGGCCGCAGCGTATCCCCGCGATTGGTTTCCACTTGCCAGCGCTGCGCTGTATCATCCCATTTTAGGCCGGTGACCTGGGTGTGGAACAACGCCTTGTCAGCAAAGCCGAAACGTTCGGCGATCGATTTCGCATAAGCCTGGATTTCCTTACCATCCGAAAACTTCTTCGAAGGCATGAAGCCCATTTCTTCCAGCAACGGCAGATAGCAATAGGCATCATTATCGCACTGCACGCCGGGATACTGGTTCCAGTACCACACCCCGCCCCAGTCACCGGCCGTGTCGACATTGCGGACGTCAGTTACGCCTTCCTTTGCCAGATAATAGGCAGCCTTGATTCCGCCCCATCCGGCACCCAGAATCATGACATCGAATTCCGCGTCCAGCGGCGCACGATCTGCCACGGGCTTGTAGGGGTCTGCCGCGTAATCCGGAAGGATATCGCCTGACAGCTTCACATATTGCGCCTGCCCCTCCTTGCGGATCCGCCGTTCCCGTTCGATCCGGTATTTTTCACGCAGGGCGGGAATATCGATGGATTCCGCCGCAGGCGTTTTGGTCGGTTCGCAGTTCATGTCCACTCCCATGCTTCATCGCCGGTGTTGCTCGCGCGATAATCAACAACCCTGTTCATTTGCAACCGAAAAACAGGCGACGAACGACGCCCGGACGATGTTGTGCCGGAGACGCGGTCCGGTCATGCGCCGCCGGGCCCACAAAGCGGCATGCCTTTACGGCTTCACAAAGGGCGCGACCTCTCCCACCGGCTTCAGCATCACCAGCGGAATCTGGCGTTCGGTTGACGCCTGATAGGAGATGTAGGGCGGAAACACGCTTTCCATGAAGGCCCACACCCGTGCGCGCTCATCCCCTTGTGGCTCGCGCCACGTTGCCCGAAACGCCTGGGTGGCAATCTGGAATTCCAGTTTCCCGCTTTCGATCACATTGAGATACCAGGCCGGATGATGATCCGCGCCGCCCT
>JANOBA010000260.1:0-1909 GCA_031411415.1 Novosphingobium sp. | reverse complement strand
GTCTCGGGCGCCGTCTCCGGCGCGGAAGTTCCGCAAGACATGCAATAGCGGAAAAAGGCCATCTTGCGGGTGTCGCAACTGGTGCAGCGGTTGAACAGGGTCATGCCGCAGTGGACGCAGAAATTGCTCTCGCTGCCTTCCATCGCCGCGATTGGCCGGTCGCAGCCGGGGCAAACTTTCGCCGCCATTTTCTTGAACGCCTCGTCGTGGCTAACGAGCTTGCGGCGCTCGACTTCGGCCTGCTGCTCGGTTTCCTGTCGGCGGGCGAGGTAGGTGCGCATGTTCTTGATCAGGTAATGCCCCGCCACCAGCGTCAGGGCGATGCCGACGGCATAGCGGATATAGCCGCCATAGCTGGGCAGATAGGGCACCAGCTCGACGAAGAACACGAACACCGCCGCCAGCACGAAGCCGCGCAGCAGCGGCCAGTGGTCGCTCTTGCGCTTTTTCATCACCATCCAGCCGGCGAGCAGCAGCATCGGCAGGGTGATGGCGAGGCGCAGGCCGAAAATGCGCAATTCCTGCCAGAACATCGCCTTTTCGTAAGCCGGATAGGCCTCGGCCTGCAGGCGGCTCTGTTGCTCGTTCAGTTCGCCTTCGCGCTGGCTGAGCGGCAGTGCCTCGCTCTCGAGCGCGTCGATGGCCGATTGCACTGTGCGTTCGTTGCCCTTGAGCTGTTCCAGTTCGCGGGTGCGGGCGAGCACTTCGGGGTCTTGCGCAGGATTGGTCGTCGCGGTGCGGGCGCCAATCCAGGCTTCGAATGTCTCGGTGCCGGTCGTCGAGGCCTTTTGTGCCTGTTCAAGCTGAAGCCGCGCGACTGCGAGCTTGTCATCAATGCTGCCGCGCCGCTCGGCGATGCCGCGCAATTCGTCGGTGATTTTCTTGGTCGCCGTGCTGTCGGTGAACTGTTCCTGGGATATCGAGCTTTCGACTTGCGGCAGATCTCCGATGACGAGGTTGCCGAGGCCAACGATGAAAGCCGCCAGAATGACCGAGACCACCCACATGGCGACCCCAAAGGCCTTTTCCGGAACGCGCACACCCTTGGCCATGGCAAGTCTCCTCAGATAGAGAGCTTATCCGAAAGGCACGCCGAGGAACAGTGACCACAGATCGCCCGCCAGCAGCACCAGCAGGCACATCGCTGTGGCCTCGGTGGCGATGCGATAATTGCTCCACGGGCGCTTGTCGGCGCGCTCATCCAGCCAATAGACGTTGGCGAAAGTGAACAGGAAACCCATGGCATAGAACAGGCTGCCAATGCCCAGCTGGCGCTCAAGGTCTTCATACCAGGCGAAGCTGCCCTTGGGTTGGCTGACGAACAGAACGGTCTCCAGCCAGGCCCAGAACAGCGCGGCGGCAACCACCCCGGCCGCGAAACCCAGCCCTTGCACCTTCAGCGCCGCACCGAGCCGTCGAATGGCGCGGATCATCACAATCGCGCCGACATGATAGACAGTGAAAAAGCCGACCGAAATCGGATACATGCCCAGCGGAACCCGCTTAAACTGCGCCAGTGCCGTCGCCTGATCGGGGCCAAGCAGCATGGAATCGAAATACCAGCTTACCGCGTCGTATTTGTACCGCATCCCCAGCGTGTCGAAGAAATATTCGGTGCCGAAATAGGTGAGGAAGAAGATCACCACCACGAGATAAAGCTGAAACTTGAACCACCACTGCTGCGTGATCGGCAAGGGATGATTGCGGCGCAGATACAGCGGCAACAAGATGCAGAACGGCAGCCAGACGAGGAAACCAGCCAGCAGATTCTGCCAGTTTCCGGCAACACTGAAGCCCGTGCGCGAAGTGATCGCGCTGATGATGAAGAACACCGGGATATACCACAGGTAGAGCTTCTCGGCCCAGGCGCGGTCGTCGTTGTCGGATAGCCATGTGCGCGGGCTGAACG
>JANOBA010000259.1:0-5991 GCA_031411415.1 Novosphingobium sp. | reverse complement strand
GAGGGGCGTCCCGCCAACGGTTACACCCCTCCGTCACGCCTGCGGCGCGACACCTCCCCATTTGCACGTGCCGTGAAAATAGGGAGGAACCTATGGTGCCCTATCCGAAAAACTCAACCGCGCTCTGGGTATCGAGGTATTCCTTCAGGCGGATCACCTGACCGTCCCGCAGCCACATCAGGTAGTGATAGACATTGCGGTAAAGCCGCCCATCGGGAAGCGTGCCGGTGAACTCGGTCTCCACTGCCACCCGGTCGTCTTCGGCGGTCATGGTGTGGATGACCGACTGCACATCCGCGAAGATGCTGGGCGTGGCCATATAGGCGCAGATTTCCGCGCGGGTCTTTTCGCCTGAGACCGCGAACAGGTGCTTCTGACCGATCACCCAGTAAGTCGCCTCCGGGTGCATCAGCGCGGCGAATTTTTCGCCGTCGTGCACGGCTGAGGCAGCCAGCAACTCGCGGGCGACGCGCTTGTTGTCCTCGGTGCTCACCCGAAAAGCCTGCGCAGCCATAGGATGAGCCGTGCAAACAGGCGTGGGCGCGGAGCGGCGGCTTTGCTCACCCCAAGGCTCTCCTCGATCCGCGCTTTCAGCTGCTCGGCGAAGGCCAGCGCGAATTTGGGCAGCAGCGGCCCGCCCATTGCTTCCCACATCGGCGCCATCGGCCCGCCGCCGATCACGCGGACCGAGAGCATGACGCCGGTGGCATTCGGTCCCTCGGCATGTGCGCGATAGAAGCCGCCGCCCGAGACCGGATCGCCCTCCAGCTTGAACGAGAACGTCACGCTTTCCGGCCCCGCCCATTCATCGACATGGACCTGCACTTTCACCGTGCGCACTAGGCCGCCGACGCCGACTTTGAGCACCCAGCGCGAATTGTCCTCATCGGCGATGTCGCAGGTCTGGTAGCCGGGCATGATCGCAGCCCAGCGTTCGACGTCTTTGGCATAAGTCCACACATCGCCAATTGGCGCATGGATGACGACGCTCTGCTGTGTCTCGATCATGGCTTACAGTCCCAACCGCTTGGTTTCGCTTTCCAGCAAAGTGCTGGGCTTGCCGGCGGCATGTAGTCCGGCCAGCCAGCCATGGGTCATGCCGCGTGCGTTGGAGACGCCGCTCTGCATCATCGCGCCGGTTTCCAGCCGCGCGACCGAATTGCCGGCGACGTAGAGTCCGGGGATCGGCTCGCCCAGCCAGTCGATGGCGCGGCAATGGTGATCTGCGACAACGCCGGTGGAAGGAATGGCGCTGCCGCCCATGCGGGTGAGCTGCACCGCATAGAACGGCGCCTTGGTCAGTGTGCCGAAATTGGGGTGCGGCTTGTTCAGCGGATCGCCGCTCATATAGGCGCTCCACTGATGGGTGCCGCGGCCCCAGTCAGGATCTTCGGCATTTTCGGCATGGCTGTTGAACCGCGCCACGGTGGCTTCGAGCGTCACGGGATCGAGGCCGATGGCTGCGGCCAGAGCAGCGAGGCTGTCAGCCTTGACCGCCATGCCTTCGGGGAAATCCTGTCCGGGCGGGACCGCACCGAATATGTATTTCTCGCGCGCCTGGGCATCGAGGATGGCCCAGCAGGGGAAGTTCGGATGGGTCTGCGTTGCGCCGTCGATGATGTCGGTTTTCATGAAAAATTCGCGGTAGAACGCCTCGTTGCCAAAGCGTTTGGCCGTGCGGTTGACCACGATAGTATGCGGCAGGCCGATCTGCGCCATCACGCTGCGGGTCAGCACCGAGCCGTCCTCCATTTCCTCGCCGGGAACCCGCACCCCGAGCAAAGTGACATCAGGCACTTTGGCGACTCGCGCGCCGACCGGGCCGGTCAGGCGGAAATTCGCGCCGTCGATGGTCGAGAAGACCATCGTGCCAAGATCAAGCTGCTGGCCCAGCGTCTTGTTGAAACCGGCATTGCGCTCATAGCTGGAGACCGCGACGACCACGCCCTTGTTGGCCCTCACAAAGACGTCACGGCCATCCTGTTCGCAGCGCACGCCAACGATGCGCGTCCCGTCGCCGATCAGCTCCACCGCGTTCATGCCGGTGTGCATCGGGATATTGCGGTCGATTGCACCCTTGACGAAGCTTGCCGCAAGGCCTGCGCCCAAGCAGCGGATGTCAGCGGCCAGCCGCTGGCCCATAAGCGCGAAATCCCATTTGGCCATGTTGGCCGAGCCGCCCGGTTCCATCATGTCTGGATGGGTCATGCCATAAGGCACGACTGGCGAAACGCGGGTGCGCTCTTGCCATTCGCCCAGCGTTTTGGCGTCAAATGGCTCGACTTCCAGCAGCCGGCCTTCCTTCACCGCGTCGTTGTGGTGGCCGAAATAATAATCGGGGCAATCGCGGATCACCATCATCTTCAGGCCGATGGCGCGGGTGAACCAGCGCAGCGCCTCGCGGGCGTGGACTGTCAGGTTCAGCGTGGCGAGGTCTTCGTTGTAGCCCATCGCCAGCCGCTTGAGATAGCGAAAGCCGCTCTCGGGCGAATCCTCGATGCCGAGTGCCGCTTCGGGATCGCTGCCCGGAATCCAGCATTCGCCCAGCGACAGCGCAGTGACACCGCCCAGTTGATCGGCGCGTTCGAGCACC
Source organism: Novosphingobium sp. (assembly GCA_031411415.1). Lineage (GTDB taxonomy): Bacteria > Pseudomonadota > Alphaproteobacteria > Sphingomonadales > Sphingomonadaceae > Novosphingobium. The sequence goes on along the minus strand of JANOBA010000259.1, from coordinate 3,398 downwards.
AGCGCGCTGGTGCCGTGATCATGCGCGGTGATCGCCGCGCCAAGTCCGGCAAGCCCCGAGCCGATCGCGACGAGGTCGGTTTCCATGTCCCAGTGCGCGGGCAGATTGCGGATCATCTCTCATCCCTTGCGAATCGGAGTTTATTACCCCTGCCGTTTTATTAATCGACAAAACCGCGCGTGTCACGCTGGGTAATATCACTTTAAGCACCCGATTTGTTTCAAATGAAGCGCAAGGTGTGTGGGGGAAGGCCGCAGAATGCAAAGGGCCGCGCAACCGGGTTAGGTTGCGCGGCCCCTGTGATCCGGCGATTGCTGGATCAATACTTAAACGTCACCTGCAGTGCCACGGTCCGCGGCATTGACGGCGTGCCGATCAGGTCTGCCGTCGCGATGCAGCCGGTCTGGCCGGCGGCGGTGCAGCTGGCAGTTGTCGAACCCTTGGCGCCGCCGGTGCCGGTGCGGTCGATGCCGTTGACCAGATTGCGCTTGTCGGTGAGGTTGCGGCCGATCAGCGCGAATTCCCAGCGTTTGTCTTCGCTGAACAGGCGCATGGTCGCGTCGATCTTGGCGAAAGCGGGCTGCCTGGCAATCGGCTGGAGCTGGGTGCCGACGTTGTAGCTGCTGGAATAAGCCAGGTCAGACGACATGCTCATCATCAGCCCCGACGAGACTGGGAACTCATAGTAGCCGCCAATGGTTGCGGCAAAGCTTGGCGCCTTGCGCAACCGTCGGCCGGTGAGGCTTTGCGCGGTGAACAGCCCGGACACTGCGTTGAGATTGAGGCTGCAACCCAGCGCCACGGTTTGCCCGGCATAGCAATCGCCGACATAGTCGCGGTACTTGGCATCGTTAATCGCCGCCGAGGCGTGAAGATCGAGGCCCGGAACGCCGCGCGGGCGGAAGGTGGTGTCGATCTCGACGCCCTGCACGCGGGCCCTGGCGGCATTTTCAAGCCGGAAGGCGCGGGCGACAGTGTCGAACACCGAAACCTGCAAGTCCCGGTAGTCATAGAGGAAGCCGGTGACATTGAAGGTCAGCTGGTGGTCCATCAGCGTCGACTTGAAGCCTATTTCCGCGCCTTCGACCTTTTCGGGACGGAACGTCTGGCCGCCCGACTGGCGCAGCGCGGTCAGGATGGCGCCATTGGTGAAGCCGGCATCGAAGCCGCCGGACTTGAAGCCGCGCTTCCATGAGGCGAACAGCATCATGTCCGAATTGGGCTTCCAGGTCAGCGTGACTTCTGGCGAGAAGTTGTTGAACACCAGCTTGGGGTTAGGCCCGCCGGGATAGGTCGCCTGCTTGGTCACGTCGACCGCGGGGTTGAAGGCGCTGGTCGCGGTGTTGTATGTGGCCACCGTATAGTCGAGCAGGCTCTTGACCTCGTGGGTATAGCGACCGCCGGCGCTGAGCTGCACTTGCGGCGAGACATCGAACATCACCTGGCCGAACACCGACGAGGAAGTCTGCTTCTGGTTGGTCGATTCCAGCGGCAGCACGAAATTCGAGGTCGGCGCGGGCGGCACGGTGAGGAAATTGCCGCCGAATGGCACCGCGATATAGGTCAGCGTATAGAGATTGCGCGATTCATAGAAGCCGCCCAGCAGGAAGTTGATCGGGCCATCGAATTTGGAGGCGAGGCGCAATTCCTCAGACACCTGATCGCTGTTGAACCGCACGGCAAAGCCGTTGTTGCTGTAGGGGCCATAGCCGCCGTTCGAAGTGGTGCGCTCCTTGACGTCGTAATAGCCGGTCACCGAAGTCAGGGTCAGCTGGTCGCTGAGCTTGATATCGACCTGGCCCGAGAGCAGCACCTGCTTGTTGCTGCGCGAACCGTCCGGGTTTTCGAGCAAGGGGCTGAGCGCCATGAAGCTTGCGGGCAGCTGGGCGATCAGGATCTCGCCATCGTTGGCGCAATTGAGATTGCCTTCGCCGGGCCGCTGCGAAACGCCATAGGGGCAGGCGACGATGTCGCTGAAATTGGACGGGCTGCCGACCATCTTGGTGTCAGTATAGGTGCCCTTCAGGCGGATGCTGAATGTGTCCGAAGGCTCAAAGGCAACCGTGCCGCGCAGGAAAAACTCGTCCTGCTTGGGGAACCGCGTGACACCTGAGGGCGTGACGCCGGGCAGCACAGGCGAATTGATCCGGACATAGCCTTTCATCTGCGAATAATGGCCTGCGAGCCGCACTCCGCCGGTATCGCCCAGCGGGGCCGAGACGGTACCGTCGAGATACCACTCGTCGGCCTTCACTTCATAGCCGCCGCGCGCCAGCACTTCGAGCCGGCTGCCCGGATCAGCGGTGGTCAGTGAAATGATGCCGCCGGGGCTGTTCTTGCCGAAAAACAGCGCCTGCGGCCCGCGCAACACTTCGATCTGCTTGAGGTCCATTTGCGCCGCGCGCAGGATCTGCGCCGAGCTGATCGGCACGCCATCGACATTGACCGATACGGCCTGATCGATGAACGCCATGCTCTCACCCGAGCCGACGCCGCGCAGCGAGATGGAGCCGCCCATCGAGCCCGAAGTCTCGCCAGTGAACAGCCCCGGGGTCAGCTGGGCAATCGAAGCAACGCCTTTGACCCCGTACCGCTCAAGCAGCTCGTCGTTGAGCACGGTGAGGGCCACCGGGGTTTCCTGAGCGGTTTCATTGCGGCGGCGGGCGGTGACGATGATGTCGTTGACGCTGGTCGCTTCGTCAGCGGCGGGAGCGGCGGATTGCGCGAATGCGGGGGCGGTGTGCAATGCGGCGAGCGCGAACAGCGCGCAGCCGGTCAGGCTCAGGGTCTTGGTGCTCATCGGTATCCTCCACTGATTTTGCTAGGTTTGTTAACCCCGCTTTGCTCAGCAGTTAGACTCGCGTCAAGCGTCTAGCCGGGAGTTGCAACAATTTAGCAGACCAGCGTGGCTATAGCGCAACAACCGTTCAATCTTCGCCCCCGGCACCATCCTCGTTCGCCATCCAGTGGACGAAGCGGTGCAGCGGATACATCGCGTCGTGTGGATTGCCGACCGCGCTGGGGCCGGCTTCGCCAAGCCGGACGACGCGCTGGACACCGCAACTGGCGAGCTTGTCGCGCAGATCGGCCATGCGATTGAACGGAAAGACGCCGACGGTCTGCGTTGCTACGGTGACATATTTCATCGCATCATCGAGTGACTTCACGCAGACCACGTTCGAGGTCTTACGCAAGGGATGGAAATCAACCGGCTCTTCCGAGCGGATGGCGACGCCGCGCCCGTCGCTCTTGCCGAACACCGCATAGTCATCGTCCATCATCCGCAGCGTGTCGATCTGCTCTTTCAGCTCCATGTCGAGCGGGCGCGGCTCGTCGAGATCGGTCGGCTTGTGCTCGCGCAGGGCATCGGCATGCAGCTTGCAATAGCGGTCGGCGTC
>JANOBA010000258.1:0-3679 GCA_031411415.1 Novosphingobium sp. | reverse complement strand
CCGCCAACCGAGCTTTTGGGCGCAATGATTTCGCGCCCGTTGTAGTGGCCACAGGCCCCACACAGGTTGTGCGGGCGCTTGAGCTCGCCGCAATTGCTGCATTCGTGGAACGCATCCACGGTCAGCGCATCGTGGCTGCGGCGCATGCCCCGGCGTGAAGGCGAGGTTTTTCTTTTTGGGACAGCCATTTCGGCACCTGTTCCTGCAAATCGTCCGGCTCAAAACGGCCGGGTCAAGTTCTTGAATGTCGCCCTAGTCCAAGCTCCCGGCGCGCACAAGCCTGCACCTGCAAGCCCCCGCGCCATCAGCCCCACCGGCAACAGCGAAGGCGGCCCTATAGCGAAAAACGCGCAGCTTGCAACCCGTTGCCGAAGCGCTATGCCAACGGCTTCCTAGGAGGGGAAATTCCGATGCTGCTGACAACCACAATATGCTTTGCCGCCGCCGCCGTTCTGGTCAACTTCTGGCTCGGCATGCGAATCGGCAAATTGCGCCATTCCGAGAAGGTTTCCGTTGGCGATGGCGGCAAGGAATCGATCATTCGCCGCATGCGCGCCCAGGCCAATTTCGTCGAGCAAACGCCGCTGACCGTCATTCTTGTCGGTCTGGTCGAATTGGCCGGCAAAGGCGGAAGCTGGCTGGCCACGGCCTGCGCGCTGTTCATCATCGGCCGCATCGCGCATGCCTTTGGTATGGACGACACGTTCAAGCCCGGCCGCGCCATCGGTATGCTGACCGCGATGCTGTTTCAGCTGGTGCTGATCGTCGTGGCAGTGATGGCGGTGCTGGGGAAAATCTAGCCGAATCTGGAATCCGCCACGAACGGATTGGTTCGCCGCTCCTGACCGAAAGTGCTGGTCGGGCCATGGCCGGGGACGAAGGCGACTTCGTCCCCCAGCGGCCAGAGCTTGAGCGTGATCGAATCGAGCAGGTCCTGGTGGTTACCCTGCGGAAAATCGGTGCGGCCGATCGAGCCGGCAAACAGCACATCGCCGACTAGTGCCAGCTTTGATTCCGGGTGATGGAACACGACATGGCCGGGCGTGTGGCCAGGGCAATGGACAACATCGAACACCACCTCGCCCACGGTCACAGTGTCGCCGTCGTTCAGCCAGCGGTCGGGCTCAAAGCTCTCGCCTTCCATGCCGAAGCGCATCGCCGAATCGTCGAGGCCCTCGATCCAGAAGCGGTCGCCTTCGTGCGGGCCTTCAATCGACACGCCCATTTCTTTGGCCAATACCCCGGCCTGGCCGCAGTGATCCATGTGGCCGTGGGTGAGGAGTATCTTCTCAAGCGTTACCCCGGTCTGCTCAAGCGCGGCTTTAAGCTTGGGCAAATCGCCGCCCGGATCGACCAGCGCGCCGCGCATGGTTTTGGTGCACCAGACCAGCGAACAGTTCTGCTCGAAAGCGGTGACGGGGACGATGCCCACGCGGAGCGGAGGATTTGCGGTATCGGTCATGGGTGGGAAATGGCCCGGCGCGGCATGAATTACAACCGCCCGCTCTTCCACACCACCCGCCCGATCACTTCCACCTCCCCCGCCGGCAGTTCGATCGCGCGGTAGGCGGGATTGTCGCTGATCAGGCCGATGGCGCCCGGCCGGCCAGTCTCCAAGCGCTTGACCAGCAAAGCATCGCCGGTGCGCACGACATGGATGCCGTCGCTTAAACTCCGGCGCGAGCGATCGACCAGTATCTCATCGCCATCGCGCAAGGTCGGCTCCATCGAATCGCCGGTGACGGCAATCGCCGAGAGCTGCGAGGGATCGAGGCCCTGCCCGCGCAACCAGCGCGCAGCGAAGCGGAAGGCGCCGATCGGCAGTTCATCGCCCGACAGCGCGCCGGGGCCCGCTGATGCGCCGAGCGCAAGCCGCGGAACGTCCACCCAGTCGGCCCGCGGCGGTTTTCCTGTGCCAATGCGGGAATTATCCTCCGGTGCACCCAACCCTGATTCGTCTACGCCAAAGAACTGCGCGAGTGCTCGCCGGTCGCCTTCTTCCAGCTTGCGCGGGCTGCCTTTGCGGACAAATTGCTGTAAATAGCTGGCATTTCTGCCGATTAGTGCCGAAAGCTGGGCGAGGGACACCCCCCGGCCCGCTGCCAGATCGAGCAAGCGCCCGCGAGGATCGGTATGGTTCATGATTCCTTCCTACACGAAAGATTTTTCCTAGACAAGTTGGATTTGGACCTGAACATAAAGGGAACATGATTCGCTGAGTCGCCACCGGATGGCAAACCAAGAGGGCCACATGCTGATACGCAAGATCGAGAAGTTCCTGACTGAGACCGGCATGGCCTGGACCAAATTTGGCCGCCTCGCGACCCACGACCCGCGCTTTGTCGAAGACCTGCGCAACGGCCGCACCCCCCGCCCGGAAACCGAGGCACGGGTCGAAAAGTTCATTTCCACCTACCACGCCAGCACCGGAGCCACTGCCCATGCAAATTGACCCCAAGGCCGACCGCCAGATGATCGGCGCAGCCCGCGCCCCGCATGTCCGCCGCCCCTGGCTGCACCTGCTCTCCGCGGTGCTCCAACTTGCTGGCGGCAAAGTCGAACTGCTGCGCCACACTGAACAGCCCTGGGCCAGCGTAACTTTCTCGGGCAGCCGCCACACGATTGCGCTCAGCTTTTCGGGCGACGAGGCGATTGCCATGGGCGAAACCTTCATCACCGCCCTGCCCGATCACGAATTCACCTTGCCCCGCCACATCGTCGCCGACGCCAGCGTGGTGGCGGTGGACCATGCCGTCAGCCCAGAGGCGCGGATGACGGTGGAGGTGGAACTGCTGTTGCTGGAGGATTGAGGAGGTGGCGAAAGCGTCAGAACTGTTGTCCCAATTTTTGGTTGGGGTTTCCAAGTCTGTTGGGAGTGCTAGATGATGCCTCACGACGTTTGGAGCTTTCTGGATATTATGGCCCTTTTAGAAAACCAAGCCATTTTCCGAGGTTTAGTCGCAGCAAGTCAGCTGGACACCAAGTGGGCGCTTGAAAGGGCCGCAAAGCAGCCATTTCTTGCAGAGCAATTCGAGTTCTATGTCGAAACATTTAGCAAGATGACTACTGCTCTTGAGGAGGCGCATCTTCCAATTTCAGCACGCTACGCTCGAGACATATTGAAGGGTCTGGATACAACTGACAACGAGGACGGAAGGAGGATTGCACAGGGCCGTTCGTTAGCACTCCTCTCCGAAAATATCGGAAAATTGGTCAAGGTGCTACCAGACGAAGCAGATACCCGCCTTTTCGTTCCGATTCCGAGCGAACTTTCATACCTCTATGAGTCAACGCGACCGCCGTTTGGAGAAGCCGTTGAGCGAGTTTTCAGTATTGCAATCGACGACATCAGGGATGCCGGAAATTGCTTGGCTTTGGGGCAGGGCACTGCGACGGTGTTTCACCTTATGCGGGTACTTGAGGCAGGCCTCCGAGGCCTTGCCAAACAGCTCAACGTCACTTACGCCCCAACGTGGGACGGATTCCTAGGGTCAGGACCTATTAAATTGCTTGCATGATGCACTGATGGTTGATTCAGTGGCGGCACCAGGGAGGTGCTGCTTGTGGATGACCTGTTTATGCTGAGCGAGGCGCAGATGCGCCGGATTGCCCCGTATTTCCCACTATCGCATGGGATTCCGCGCGTTGATGACCGGCTGATTGTGTCGGCGATCATCTT
>JANOBA010000257.1:0-10406 GCA_031411415.1 Novosphingobium sp. | reverse complement strand
CCGACCAGCGGCGGATCGAGGCTGACCGAGGTGAAACTGCCGATGACCATGCCGACGGGCGCGCCATCCACTCCCGTTGCGGTGATCGCGCAGACGCCGGTGGGATAGGCGCCGAGCACTGCGCGGAATTCTGCCGGATCGATTGTCGCGTCGCTCACACCTGCCCCTGTGCTGGTTCGTTCGCCGCTACATGGCGAAGCCGCGCGGGCAGGGCAACTCCCTTGTTTGCCGCCGGGCGCCGCGCGGGGCGAATCATCTTGCCTGCCCGCGGCAAAAGTTGCAGGGGCTTAACCGTTCGATTAAACTGCCCGGAGCGCTCCGCTGCGCCCCGCGTATCCGAGGAAATTGACATGGCCGCCGCCCAACAGATTGCCGATACGCCCGAAGCACGGGAAGTCGCAGAGCTCATCGCCCGCAGCCGTGCGGCACAGGCCCAGATCGAGAATTATACCCAGGCGCAGGTCGATCGCCTGATCCGCGGCATGGTCTGGGCGGTTGCCCAACCGGGGGTTGCCGAGAAGATAGCGCAGCACACGGTCGATGAAACGCAATTGGGCAATTATGACGGCAAGTTCCTCAAGATCTTCCGCAAGACCCGCGCGACCCTGATGGACATATTGGGCGACAAGTCTGTGGGCATCATCGAGGAAGACCCGGTCCGCAACCTGGTCAAGATCGCCAAGCCTGTGGGCGTGATCGGCGCGCTGTCGCCTTCGACCAACCCCGAGGCGACCCCGGTGATCAAGGCGATTTCGGCCGTGAAGGGCCGCAATTCGATCATCATCTGCCCGCATCCGCGCGCCAAGGTCACCAATGCGATGATCTGCAACCTGATGCGCGATGCGCTGGTCAAGATGGGCGCGCCGGCCGATCTGGTGATCCCGATCGAGACGCCTTCGGTGAACAAGACCAACGAGGTGATGAAGCAGTGTGACCGCATTCTTGCCACCGGCGGCGCGCCGATGGTGATCGCGGCCTACAGTTCAGGCACCCCGGCGCTGGGCGTCGGCGCGGGCAATGCAGTGATCACCGTGGACGATACCGCTGATCTTGATGATGCGGCGGAGAAGATCCGCATCTCCAAGACGCTGGACCTCGCGGCCTCGTGCTCGTCGGACAATGCCGTCATCCTGTTCGATTCGATCTACGATACGATGCTGGCCAAGTTGAAGGCCAAGGGCGGCATGGTGCTGGATGATGCGGCCAAGGCCAAGCTGCAGGCTTCGCTGTGGATCGATGGCGTGATCAACGCCAAGATCGTCGCGCAGACACCGCAATTTATCGGCAAATTCGCCGGGTTTGACGTGCCGGATGACGCCCAGTTCTTCATTGTGCCCGAGACCGGCTACGGCCCTGAGCATCCCTTCTCGGGCGAGAAGATGACCGTCACCATGGCGCTCTACCGCGCCAAGGATATCGACGAGGCGATTGCGCTGACCAATGGCATTCAGGCCTATCAGGGCCGCGGGCATTCGTGCGGTATCTATTCGACCAGCGATGCCAACATCATGAAGCTGGCGAATGAAACCTACACCAGCCGCGTCATGGTCAACCAGCCGCAGTCGGCTTCGAACAGCGGCAACCTGTGGAACGGCATGCGCCAGACCTTCTCGCTGGGCTGCGGAAGCTGGGGCGGCAATGCCACCAACAACAACATCACCTGGCGCGACCTGATCAACGAGACCTGGGTTTCCAAGCCTTTGGCGGTGGCCAAGGTGCTGCCGAGTGACGAGGAGCTGTTCGGCAAGGACATCATCGAGCTGGTCGGCTGATCTGATGACCGGCCAGTTCTCGCTCACCGAAGACCAGCTCGCCATTCAGGAAATGGCGCGGCGGTTCACTGCCGACCGCATCACGCCGTTTGCGGCTCAGTGGGACGAAGAGCATCACTATCCGGTCGACGTCTGGAAGGCGGCGGGCGAGCTTGGCTTCGGGGCGATCTATGTCTCGGAGGAGAGCGGCGGGATTGGCCTCGGGCGGCTGGAAGCGGCGCTGATCATGGAGGCCATGTCCTATGGCTGCCCGGCGACTAGTGCTTACGTCTCTATCCACAACATGGTCGCCTGGATGATCGACAGCTTCGCATCAGACGATGTTAAGGCGCGCTTTCTTCCCGGCCTCGTCAGCATGGACAAGATCGCCTCTTATTGCTTGACCGAACCGGGCTCGGGCTCAGACGCCGCCGCGCTCAAGACGTCCGCGCGGCTGGAGGGTGATACTTACGTTATCAACGGCACCAAGCAATTCATCTCGGGCGGCGGGGTGAATGATCTCTACGCTGTAATGGTCCGCACCGGGCAGGACGGGCCAAAAGGCATCTCCTGCGTGCTCGTCGAGAAGGGCGCCGAAGGTCTTTCGTTTGGCGTTCCGGAGCGGAAGCTGGGCTGGAATGCCTCACCCACAGCGCAAGTCGTGTTCGACAATGTCCGCGTGCCAGCCGCCAACCTTGTTGGCAACGAGGGCGATGGCTTCAAGTTCGCCATGGCCGGGCTCGATGGCGGGCGGATCAACATCGGCGCCTGTTCGCTGGGCGGTGCGCAGCGCTGCCTTGATGAGGCGGTGGCCTATGTGAAGGACCGTGAGCAATTCGGCCAGGCCATCGGCCAGTTTCAGAACACCCAGTTCACCCTCGCCGACATGGCGACCGATCTGGAAGCCGCGCGCGCGCTGCTTTATCTGGCCGCCGCCAAGGTCTCGGAAGGCGCGCCCGACAAGACGCGCTTTGCCGCCATGGCCAAGAAGCTTGCTTCGGACAATGGCAGCGAGATCGTCGACAAGGCGCTGCAGATGTTCGGCGGCTATGGCTATCTCAAGGACTATCCCATCGAACGCTTCTGGCGCGATCTGCGCGTCCACCGCATCCTGGAAGGCACCAACGAAGTGATGCGGATGATCATCGGACGGGACTTGCTGAAATGAGCTCTACCGACGAACTGATTACCCGCCGCGAAGGCATCGCCGGCTTTCTGACGCTTAATCGCCCCAAGGCGATCCATGCTTTGACTGCCGCGATGGACCACGCGATGACTGAGGCGCTGCTGGCGTGGCGCAGCGATCCCGAAGTCCGCGCGATCATCATCGATCACAGCGAGGGCCGAGGTTTTTGTGCGGGTGGCGATATCGCCTTCCTGCGCAATTCTGCGCTGACAGATAAAGGCGTCTCGGGCCTTGCGTTCTTCTACGAGGAATACCAGCTCAACCACCTGATGTTCACCTATTCCAAGCCCATCGTCGCCTTCATGGACGGCATCACCATGGGCGGCGGGGTCGGCATTGCCCAGCCGGCGAAGTTCCGCGTGGCGACCGTGAACACCCGCTTTGCGATGCCGGAGACGGGCATCGGTCTGTTCCCCGATGTTGGCGGCGGCTGGCACCTTTCGCGGCTATCGGGCCGGGTTGGCCAGTTTCTCGCGCTCACCGGCGCGCGGCTCGATGGCGCAGAGTGCCTGTGGGCGGGGCTGGCGACGCATTACCTGCCTGCGGCTGAACTGGCCGAGGCCAAGGCGCTGATCGCCAATGGGCACGAGATCGGCGGGGTGCTCTCGGCGCTGGCGGTTACGCCGCCAGAAGCGCGGATTGCCAATAACGCGCATCTGATTGCCCGACATTTTGCCTCGGACCGGCTGGAAGACATCATCGCCTCGCTGGAAGCCGATGACAGCGACTGGGCGGTCAAAGAACTGGCGACGATCCGCACCAAGAGCCCGCAGACCTGCAAGGTTGCGCTCCGCCAGCTCGCCGAAGCCGCCAAACTGGGCACGTTTGCCGAAAACATGGCGATGGAATACCGCATCGCGGCCCGCGTTCTCACCCGCCCGGATTTCGCCGAAGGCGTGCGCGCGGTTATCGTTGACAAGACCAATGATGCGGCATGGAACCCGGCGACGCCCGAAGGCGTCACTGAAGCGATGATCGAGGCGATCTTTGCGCCATTGCCTGCCGATGAAGAATGGAAAACCCTATGAGCTACGAAACACTGCTGGTTGAAGCGCGCGGCGCTGTCACGCTGATCACGATCAACCGTCCGGCGGTGCTCAATGCGCTCAACACGACGATCCTGAAGGAGCTGATCGCTGCCTCCGCTGCCTTCGAGGCCGATGACACCCAGGGCTGCGCCGTGATCACGGGTGCGGGCGAAAAGGCTTTCGCTGCGGGCGCTGACATCGCCGAGATGGCGACGATGAGCGCCACGGATTTCTATCTAGGTTCCTTCTTCGACGGCTGGCAGAAAGATTTTGTCGCCAAAATGCGCAAGCCATGGATCGCGGCGGTGAATGGCTTCGCGCTGGGCGGCGGCTGCGAGCTCGCCATGATGGTGGACCTGATCATCGCCTCCGAAAAAGCCCGCTTCGGCCAGCCCGAAATCAAGCTGGGCGTGGCTCCCGGCATGGGGGGAACCCAGCGGCTGACCCGCGCGGTGGGTAAGGCCAAGGCGATGGACCTGTGCCTCACAGGCCGGATGATGGATGCAGCCGAAGCCGAGAAATCGGGATTGGTCGCCCGTGTGCTGCCTGCTGAGGGCTTCGTCGATGCCGTCGTGGCTATCGCCGCCGAGATTGCCGACATGCCGCGCGTGGCCGCGCTGGTGAACAAGGAAATGGTCAGCGCTGCCTTTGAGACGGTGCTGGAGCAGGGTCTGCTGTTCGAGCGCCGCATGTGGCAAATTCTGGCCGCGACCGACGACAAGACCGAGGGCATGAATGCTTTCATTGAGAAGCGCGCGGCGGTCTGGCAGAATCGCTAGGCATGGCCGCTTCTCCGGTTTTTTTGCCCAAGAGCGAGGCACTTGCCATTCTTGACGCAGAATTGCAGCGCGTCGGCTGCGGCAGCAAACCCGTGTTTACCATCGAAAAGCAGAAGCGGCCGGGCAGTCAGAAACTGGCGTGGTGGCATCAGGCTGCGCCAGAAGATGCCGACGCCGATGCAGGTGCCGATTTGCCGCTGGGCCTGGCCTGCCTGCGCACATATGTTCGCATCACCGGCGGGCGACCTTTGCCCGCTGGTGGCTTGCGACTGCACAAAGATCGCGTGTGGCTTGATCGCGCGGTGATTAGCCAACTGGAACGTGATGGGTTCATCGGCTTTGAAGCCGAAGGGCATTTTGAGCCGGCCTTTGTCGTCACCGGAAAGGGACTGCACTGGATCGAGACAGGGGAAATTAAGCCATGAAAATCGCATTCATCGGCCTTGGCAATATGGGCGGCGGCATGGCCGAGAACCTCGTCAAGGCAGGCCATGACGTGCGCGCTTTCGATCTGTCTGCAGAAGCTCTGGAAAAGGCGAAGGCCGCTGGCTGCAAGACTTTTGCTGCGGTGCGCGAGGCTGTCGCAGGCGTCGATGCGGTCGTCTCGATGCTGCCAAACGGGGCAATTGTCGAGAAGGTCTATGTGGACGACGTGATCGGCCATGCACCCAGTTCGGCGCTGCTGCTCGATTGCTCGACCATTGATGTGGCGACTGCCCGCAAGGTTGAGGCAGAAGCGGGCAAGGCCGGTTATGAAATGGTCGATGCCCCCGTCTCCGGCGGTATAGCGGCGGCCAATGGCGGCACGCTGACGTTCATGGTCGGCGGGACTGATGCGGCGTTCACGCGGGCTGAGGAAGTGCTGAAGGCGATGGCCAAGGCGGTGATCCATGCCGGTGACAGCGGCAGCGGACAGGTCGCCAAGATGTGCAACAACATGCTGCTGGCGATCCATATGATCGGCACTTGCGAGGCGTTGGCGCTGGCCGAGAAGGCCGGGCTCGATCCGCAGAAGTTCTAGGAGATCAGTTCGAAGTCGACTGGCTATTGCTGGTCGCTCAATGATTATACACCGGCACCGGGGATTGGTGCCACCAGTCCGGCGGACAACGGCTATCAGGGCGGCTTCGCCTCGGCGCTGATGCTGAAGGACTTGCGCCTCGCCATGGCCGGGGCAGATTCCAGCGGCGCCAAAGTGCCGATGGGTAAGCACGCCACCGAGATTTACGAGAACTTCGTCGAGGCGGGAGGCGGCGGCAAGGACTTCGGGGCGATATTCACGACCCTGTGATCGTCAGGCCGCGCTCAGGCCGCCGTCCAGTTTTAGCTCGGAGCCGGTCATGAAGCTGCTCTCGTCGCTGGCGAGATAAAGCACGCCTGCCGCCACTTCTTCGGGCGTGCCGATCCGGCCCATCGGGATCAGCGAGGCAAGCTTGCCGTAGGTTTCTTCGATGGGACGCGACTTGTCGACGCGGAATCCTTCGAGGATATCGGTGGCGACGAAGGCCGGGTGCACCGAATTGCAGCGGATGTTCCATCCGGCGCGCGCGCAATAGAGTGCCACTGATTTGCTCAGCATCCACACCGCCGCCTTCGAGGCATTGTAGGCAGCGAGGAACGGATCAGCGGTGAAGGCGGCAATTGACGAGATGTTGATGATGCTTGCCGGCTGGCTTTCGCGCAGCAGCGGCAGGGCATATTTGCAGCCCAGAAACGGCCCCGTGGAATTGATCGCCATGGTGCTTTCCCACAGCTCCAGCGAGGTCGATTCGACCGTGCCACCCTTGCCGATCCCGGCGTTGTTGACCAGCACCGACAGCCCGCCAAGCTTCTCCTGCGCCGCTGCCATCGCCGCCTGCCACTGCGCTTCGCTGGTGACGTCGTGGGCCAGAGCAAAGGCCGTGCCCGCGCCGCATTCTGCATTGATTTTCGCCGCGCGCGCCTCGGCTCCTTCGAGATTGATGTCGGTCAGAAGGATTTTTGCGCCCTCTTGCGCCAGCCGCAGGGCAATTGCCGCGCCCAGGCCCTGCGCCGCGCCGGTGACCAGCGCCTTCTTGCCGAGAACTCTCATGCCCCGTTCCCCAGAATATCCGGCGCGAGCAGCAGCAGCAGCCGGGTGTCGATCCCATAACCAGCCCCGCGCCAGCGAGCGATCTCCGCGCTGATTTGCCGGCGGGGCACGCGGTGGACAGTGATGTTCTCGCCTTCGGTGCCGCCGCCCGGACCAACTTTGGTCAGGCCATGCGCGCGCAGCAGGGTGAAGCTTTCGCTGACCATGCCGGGCGAGGAATAGAATTCGCCAAGCACTTCCATCCGGGCGGCATGATAGCCGGTTTCCTCTTCAAGCTCGCGGGCGGCGGCGGCGGTGGCATCCTCGCCAGCCAGCGCTGCGTCATCGCCGACGAGGCCTGCCGGCAGTTCGATACAGCTGCGGCCCAGCGGAATGCGGAACTGCTCGACGAGGATGACATGGTCTTCCGCGTCGATGGCGAGGATCACGGCGGCGCGGATGCCCCGCGCGCGGCTGACATATTCCCACTTGCCTTGGGTTTTGGCGGTGAGGAATTTGCCCTGCCAGACGGTCGTTTCGGGCTCCTGCCGGCTCATACCTCGATCAGCCTGTCGGGCAGCTCATTGGTATCGCCTTCGCCCAACGGGAAGTGTTCGGCGAGCACCAGCCCCACTTCGCCGATGGCCGCGACCATGCCATCGGCAATGCGGCCCTCGCGAATGTGCGCCAGCATGGCCGCCATCGCCACGCCCCAGACTTCGGGCGCAACCCTGCCGGCAATCGCCTCGTCGGCGACGATTTCGGCGCGGCGTTCCTCCATCGACAGGTAGATGAGGATGCCGGTGCGGCCATGGGTGCGCCGTTCGGCCCCGACCTTGAAGCAGGTGATAGCGCGGGCCCGTACGCGGGCATGCTTGAGCGGACCCGGCACCAGCAGCAGCCGCAAGGGCTTCCACAGCTGGATCAGCCACATCCCGGCGAATTTCAGGCTGGCGACCAGCAATGCGACTGTGAAAATCCCGCGCGGATGCCATTCTTGTACCCAGCCGCCGGTCAAGCGGTCATAGATGCCGAGATAGAAGTCGGGCGCAATTGCCAGCGCGGCGAGTGCGAGAAACGCGGCGAGGATCGACCACAGTAGCGCGACTTCGGTATAGTCGTCGGACTGCTGGGTGACGATGGTGACGACCTCGCCAGCGGTGCGCCGCTCGACTGCGGACACAGCTGCGCTGACGCGTGTGCGGTCCTCTTCGGTCATTGCGGATAGGCTCGCCATCTGAGTTCTCCTACCAGCTGCCCGAGGAGCCGCCGCCGCCGAAGCTGCCGCCGCCACCCGAAAATCCGCCGCCGCCAAAGCTGCTGCCGCCGCTGCTGCTGCGCGCATTGGCAAGGGCATCGGCCACGCTCCACAGGATCACCGGTCCCAGGCCCTTTGGCTGATAACCGCGCCGCTTGGCGATGCGGGTAAACATCGGCAGCACGAAAATGAAGATGAACATGAAGCCGAAGAACACAAACGGCAGGATCGACCCCTCGCCTTGTGCCAATTTCTCCGATTCGGCTCGCGCGGCAATCATCCGCGCCTGATCCTCGGGCAAAGTAAGTTGGGTGAGCAGCGCGTCGGTTCCCGCCTCGATCCCCGCCGGCATGTCGCCCGCCTTGAACCGCGGCAGGATATCGTTCTGGATGATGACCGATGAGAGGCCGTCGGTGAGAATACCCTCAAGGCCATAGCCGACCTCGATCCGCACCTTGCGCTCGTTCGGCGCCACGATCAGCAGCGCGCCGTCGTTCTTGTCCTTCGAGCCGATCCCCCAAGTCCGCCCCAGCCGGTAGCCATAGTCGGACACTTCATAGCCTTCGAGGCTGGGCAGGGTGGCTACGACCAGCTGGCGATGTGACTGTGTCTCCAGCGCGGCGAGTTTCTGCGTCAGCCGGGCCTCGACATCGTCGGGGATGATGTTGGCGGCATCGACGACACGGCCGGTGAGCGGCGGGAAGCTCTGCGCCCGCGCTGCTCCGGCGGCGGCGAGCATGCCTGCCGCCAGCAGCAGCGCCAGCCAGATATGGCGATAGAGCCCGGTGCGACCGAGCATGGCCTGGTTCTCCTCCCCGCTCAGAGCTTGCCTTCAAGGCTTGGCGCGACTTCGGCGCCCGGCGTCGCCGCCTGATAAGGCACATAGGCCTTGGCGCCTCGGATCGTCGCGCCGATCATTTCGGGGAATGTGCGCACGCGGGTGTTATAGTCACGCACGGCCTCGTTATAGTCGCGGATGCTAACGCGGATGCGGTTTTCCTGGCCCTCAAGCTGGCTCTGCAGCATCTGGTAATTGGTGATGCTCTTGAGCTGGGGGTAGGCCTCGACATTGGCGAGCAGCCGGCCAAAGCCGGCGAGCGAGCCCGAAAGCTGGTTCTGCGCCGCTTGGAACTGCGCCATCTTGGCCGGATCGGAAAGGTCGCCCGGATTGAGCTGGATCGAGGTCGCCTTGGCGCGGGCTTCAACCACGCCAACGAGGATGCCTTTTTCCTGATCCGCGGCACCCTTGGCGACCGAGGCGAGATTGGGCACCAGATTGGCGCGCTCCTGGAAGGCGGCCTGCACGTCGGCCCATTTGGCCTTGGCGTTCTCCTCAGCCGTGGGCACCGAATTGATGCCGCAAGCCGAAAGGCTGGTTGCGGCAAGCGCAATGAATGCAATGCGCGCGGCGCTTTTGCCGGTGCTGACGGGACGGACTGCGGACATGTTGAGGCCTCCAATGCGCCGGACGAACATTGCCCGTGCGAACGAATGTAGCGCGGCGGGGGCAGCGTTCAAGCGCAACCGGTGCAAATCGCGCGCCGATTGCACCCGCGCTTGTGGTTAACCGGCGATAATGGCAAACAATTCTAAGGGTTACCCATTGAACGGAAGGGGTTTGTAATGTTACGGGAATTCAAGGCATTCATCGCGCGGGGCAATGTGCTCGATCTGGCGGTCGGCGTGATCATCGGCGCGGGATTCGGCAAGATCGTCGCTTCCATGACTGACGATCTGATCATGCCGGTGATCGGAGCAATCACGGGCGGAACGGACTTCACCAACAAATATCTCGTGCTAAGCGGCACCGTTCCCGACGGCGCGACGCTGGTAGCGGCCCGGGCAGCCGGGGCAAACGTGCTTGGCTGGGGCTCGTTCATCACCGCGGTGATCAATTTCGTGATCTTGGCGTTTGTCATTTTCCTGCTGGTGCGTCAGGCCGCCAAGGCGATGCCGATGCCGGACGAAGCGCCTGCCGGGCCGAGCGAAGTCGACCTGCTAACCGAGATTCGTGACGCACTGAAGAAGTAGCTTAGGCGCCGGAATTGAAACGGGCGGGGACCGGCGACGGTTGCCGCCCCTTTTCTTTTGGCCAAACAAGCCTATATCGGTTCTCGCCGGGTTCGCCCGGCTATGGTGATAAATTGCGGCGTGTAATAGACGCAGCGGACCCGGGGGCGGTACCCGGCGGCTCCACCACTTCTTCCGTTTCGGCGGGGGACATGACGGGGCCGAACTAGGATCGACGTGTGTTCAAAAGCGCAGTTTTTGCCCGGGCTGAGTAACCCGTTCAAGGCTCAAAACCCAATAAGTGCCAACGATAACGAAGCACTTGCTCTCGCAGCGTAATTCTA
>JANOBA010000256.1:0-16494 GCA_031411415.1 Novosphingobium sp. | reverse complement strand
ATCGCAATTTCGGCGCGAATGCGAAGTTCAACATTGCCCTGTCGGATGCGATCTCGGTCGATCTGCGCGGTTGGTATTCCGATGGCAAGGTGGGCATCGACGGCTTCCCGGCCCCGACTTACAGCTTTGGCGATACCCCCGAATTTGCCCGAACGAAGGAACTGGTGGGCTATGCCGGGTTGAACGCCGCCCTGTTCGACGGGCACTTTCGCAACCGCGTTGCTTATACGCTGACCGATACGCGCCGCCAGAACACCGATCTGACGAGCGGCACAGCCTTTGAAACCTTCAACGCCAAGGGCCGCAACGAGCGACTAGAATATCAGGGCAATTTCGACATCAGCGAAGCCTTGAGCGCCACCTTCGGGGCCGAAACGGAAAAGGCGAGCTTCCGCACATCAAGCTATGGCGGCCCCTTCTCGCGGGCCGAGGCGCGGATCAACAGCTTCTACGGCCAGCTCAGCGCCAAGCCAGTTACGGGCCTGACACTGAGCGCAGGTGTGCGCCACGATGATCACGACACCTTCGGCGGCAAGACGACCTTTTCCGCCAATGGCGTGTTCACGCCCAATGAGGGAAGCACCACCTTGCGCGCCAGCTATGGCGAGGGGTTCAAGACGCCGTCGCTGTTCCAGCTGTTCAGCGATTACGGCAACACAGCGCTGAAGCCTGAATCCTCGCGCAGTTGGGATGCCGGCGTCACGCAGAAGCTGGTGGACGGCAAGATCGAAGTGGGTGCCACATGGTTCCACCGCGACACCACCAACCAGATCGCATTCATCAGTTGCACACTTCCCCTGATCGGCATCTGCACCAATCGCGCCAATGGCACCTATAACAACATTGCGCAGGCGCGTGCGCAGGGGCTTGAGCTCGCGCTCACGCTGAAGCCGGTCGATGCGCTCAGCATCCAGGCGGGCTATGGCTATGTAGATGCGATCAACCGCGTGAGCGGCCTGAAGCTGGCGCGTCGGCCAGTGCATAGCGTCAATGTGTCGGTAGATTATGAGTGGGCTTTCGGACTGAAGACCGGGGCGACAATTACCAATGTCGGGCCGAGCTTTGACAATGCCTCCAACAGCCGCAAGCTGGACGGCTATGTGCTGGTCGATCTGCGCGCTGCCTTCCCAGTGACCCGCAACATCGAACTCTATGGCCGGATCGAGAACCTGTTCAACGAGCAGTATGAAACCACTTATCGCTATGGCACGCCGCGCCGCGCCGTCTATGCCGGTGTGCGCTTGGCCTACTGAACGGGGAGATAGCACCGTGGACCCGCATGCAGCGCTAATGTGGCACGGCGGACAGACAGCGGCGGCGGCGCAACTTTACCCTGCCGCGCCCCGCCCCTGGCTGGACCTGTCCACCGGCATCAGCCCCTGGGCCTGGCCGGTGCCAGCCATCGAGCCGCAGTTATGGCAGGCTCTGCCTTCGCGCGCTGCGCTCGAACAGCTGGAATTTGCGGCTGCGAGAGCGTTCGGCATAAGTGATACCGAGCAGATTGCCGCCGTGCCGGGTAGCGACATCGCTATCCGGCTGCTGGCTCGGCTCTTGCCAGCAGAGCGTGTGGCTATCGTCGGGCAAAGCTATGCGGGCTATTCGGCTGCTTGGCCCGAAGCGCGGGTGCTGCCGTTCGACATGGCGCGGAAGGCTGATCTGATGATCTGCGCCAATCCGAACAATCCCGACGGAACTGTGATCGAGCCGCGACATATCCAGCGACTGCGCAACATCCGCATCGTCGATGAGGCCTTTGCCGATGCCATGCCGGAAGTCAGCATGCTGCTCCACCGCAATGGCGCAATTGTGCTGCGCTCGTTCGGCAAATTCTTCGGCCTGGCCGGTGTGCGGCTGGGCTTTGTAGTCGCCAACAAGCCGGTGATCCGCGAGCTTCGCGGCCTGATGGGCGACTGGCCCATTTCCGGCCCGGCCATTGCCATCGGAACCGCCGCCTATTGCGACAGGGCATGGCAGAGCTTGCAGCGACACCGGCTGGCGCAAGGCAGCGCGCGGCTTGCCGCATTGCTGCTGGGTCATGGGCTGCAAGATGCGGGCGGCACGGCCAATTTCAGGTTGTGTTACGCCCCTGATGCCCCCGGCCTGTTCACCCATCTTTGCCGGGCCGGCATACTGGTGCGGCCCTTTATCGACAGGCCGGATCAACTGCGGCTGGGCATTCCCGGCACTGACGCGGATTGGGCAAGGCTAGATACTGCTTTGCAAGCATGGGGATCAGCTGAATGACTGAAGAAACCGACCACACCCGCCACAATGAGCGGATGAAGAAGCTGAAAGTCGCGCGCGACAAGATGCAGGCGCGCAAGACGATCGAGCGCGGGCTGCTGATCGTCCACACCGGAAACGGCAAGGGCAAGTCCTCCTCCGCCTTCGGCATGGCGATCCGCAGCGTCGGCTGGGGGATGAAGGTGGGCATCCTGCAATATGTGAAGGGTAGCTGGGACACCGGTGAAAAGGCGTTCTTCGCCGCCAATCCCGATCTTCTGACCTTCGATGTGATGGGCAATGGCTTCACCTGGGACACGCAGGACCGCGCGCGCGACATCGCGGCAGCGCGGGCGGCGTGGGAGCGCTCAAAAGCGCTGATCCTCGACCCGGATTATGACTTCATCATCCTTGATGAACTCAACATCGTGCTGCGCGACGATACGCTACCGATTACCGAGATCGTCGAATTCCTCAAATCGCGCCCGATGGAAAAGCACATCTGCATCACCGGGCGCAATGCCAAGCCGGAACTGATCGAAATAACCGATCTGGTGACCGAGTTCCAGGAAGTGAAGCACCCGTTCAAGGCCGGGTTCAAGGCGCAGAAGGGCGTCGAATATTGATCCGCAGGGCCGCCCTTCTAGCTCTGCTGGCGCTGATTGCCGGATGCGATACGGCGGGCGGACGAGCGGTGCCCAATGCGGATGGCCCACCGCAACGGATCGTCTCGATGAACCCCTGCGTCGATGCGGTGCTGATGGAGATTGCCGACCCGGCGCAGATCGCCGCGATCAGCCATTATTCGCAAGACCCCCGCGCCACTTCTATCCCGCTAGAACGCGCTCTGCGCTATCCGGCAGTATCGGATTCGGCTGAGGATGTGATCGGTCAAAGGCCCGATCTGGTGCTTGCAGGATCGCATGTCTCGATCCAGACGATTGCCGCGCTCAAGCGGCTTGGCATTCCGTTGCTGCAACTGACCGTTCCCGAAAGCGTAGCGGAGAACAAGACGCAGATTGCCGAGATTGCCGCGCGGATCGGACGCAAACAGCAAGGCGATGCGCTCAATGCGCGCATCGATGCAGCCATGGCGGCAAGCCGCTGGAACGCTGCGCCGATCAATGCGCTCATCTGGCAAGGCAGCGGGCTGGTCCCTGGCAAGGGCACGCTGGCCGATGAGCTGATGGCCCATACCGGTTTCCACAATATGAGCGGCGACATGGGCCTCAAGAAATGGGACATCCTGCCGCTGGAAGGATTGCTGACCCGTCCCCCCGCCGTGCTGCTGGCAGGCCGGGCGGACATGGGCGCGGGCAGCGGCGACGCGAACCGGATGCTGAGCCATCCCGCGCTGGTGAAGGCCGGCATACGGATCAATATCGCGCAATATCCCTCCAACCTGTTGCATTGCGGCGGGCCGGTTATCATCCGGTCGACCCTGCGGCTGGCAGCGGTGCGACGCGAGTGGGAGACATCACGATGAGGCTAAACTCCGGACTGCTGGCCGCCTTGCTGCTGGCCATGCTGGCGTCCTTGATGGCCGGGCGAACATGGGTGCCGTTCAATCATTGGCTGGCGGGTGATCTGCAATCGCTGATCGTCATGGAACTACGCCTGCCGCGCGCTTGTGTAGGCGCTATCGTGGGCGCGAGCCTCGGCATGGCAGGCGCTGCGATGCAGGGCTATCTGCGCAACCCGCTGGCCGATCCGGGGCTGTTCGGCGTGTCCTCAAGCGCTGCGCTGGGCGCGGTTGTCTCGCTCTATTTCGGTTTTGCCGTATCGGCCTGGCTCCTGCCGATCTTCGCCCTGACCGGAGCGGGCCTTGGCATGGCGGCGCTGGCGATACTGGCGGGACGATCGGGTAGCCTGATCCTGTTCACGCTGGCGGGCGTGATCCTTTCCAGCCTGACCGGCGCGCTGACCAGCCTGCTGATCAGCCTTGCACCCACACCCTTCGCCTCATCGGAAATAGTCACCTGGCTGATGGGCGCGCTGATGGACCGCAGCTGGGACGATGTGCGGATTGCCCTGCCCGTCTCGGCCATCGGCATGGCGGCGCTGCTGTGGGCGGCACGGTCGCTCGATGCGCTGACACTGGGCGATGCCGCAGCGCGGTCCATGGGCGTGAACATGGCGCGGTTGCAATGGCTGATCGTGATCGGTGTCGGACTGACAGTGGGCAGTTCGGTGGCGGTGGCGGGGATCATCGGTTTTGTCGGGCTGGTCGTGCCGCATCTGGTGCGGCCGCTGGTCGGGCACGAACCATCGGCGCTGCTGATCCCCTCGGCACTGGCCGGGGCACTGCTGGTGGTGCTGGCGGATTGCCTGGTGCGCATCCTGCCTTCCACTTCGGAAGTGCGGCTGGGCATTGCCATGGCCTGCCTTGGCACGCCGTTTTTCATGATGCTGTTGTTCAAGATGCGCCGGGAGGTGGCGTGATGGGCCTGCGGTTCGAACAGCTCTCGCTTGCCCTTCGGGGCCGCCCCGTGCTGCGCGATGTCAGCGGGGGCTTCTCTCCGGCTAGCGTCACGGTCGTCCTCGGGGCGAATGGTGCGGGGAAAAGCACCCTGCTGTCCTGCCTTGCCGCCCTGCGCACGCCCGATAGCGGTGCGGTGACACTGAACGGCAAGCCCCTGCTCTCCATCCCACCGATGGAGCGCGCCCGCCAGATCGGCTTGCTGCCGCAACAGGCGGACATCCATTGGGACATCAACGTCCGCGCGCTGGTCGCGCTGGGCCGCCTGCCGCATCATACCCGCTGGGGCCGAAGCGCAGCGGACGAGGCCGCTATCGACGATGCGATGGAGCAAACTGATTGTGCCCGCTTCGCCAACCGCAAGGCGCAACGCCTGTCTGGCGGCGAACAGGCGCGGGTGCTGCTGGCCCGGGTGCTGGCGGGAAAGCCCGACTGGGTGCTGGCCGATGAACCGCTCGCCAACCTTGATCCGGCGCATCAGCTAGATGCCATGGCCTGCTTCCGCGCGGCGGCAGTGGCAGGAGCTGGCGTAGCGCTGGTGCTGCATGATCTGACCCAGGCGGCACGAATTGCCGATCATCTCATCGTGATGAAGGAAGGCCGCATCATCGCCTCCGGCCCGGCTGCGCAAGTGCTGACGCCCGAAGTGTTGCAAGCTGCCTATGGCGTGCGCGTCCATATCGGCCAGGATGAAACCGGCGCACCGGTGATCGCCCCGATTGCCCGCGTGGGATGATAATGGGCCGCCCTGAACAGCTGCTGACGGTGCTGGTGGCGGAGGCGGCACTGGGTTATCCGGCCTGGCTGCTGGCGTGCATCGGCCATCCGGTGATGTGGGTGGGGCGAGCTATCAAAGCAATGCATATGGGGTGGAACAATGCCCCTTATGCCCGCGCTAAGGGGGTGCTAACGGCACTTGTTCTGATCGCTATAGGTGGCGGCACCGGACTATTGATTGAGCGGTTTGCAAGTGGCTGGAGCGGCTTCATCGCCGTCACGCTCATCGCCACGACTGGACTTGCCCAGCGCAGCCTGCACGATCATCTCATGGCAGTGATCCGGCCATTGGCGACGGGTGACACGGAAACGGCGCGTAGGGCGCTTTCCGGCATCGTCGGGCGTGATACTGCCATGCTCTACACTTCCGGCATGGCCGCAGCTGCCACCGAAACGCTGGCCGAAAGCTTTTGCGACGGGATCGTCGCCCCCGCATTCTGGTTCCTGATCCTTGGCCTGCCGGGCCTGTTCGCCTTCAAATGCATCTCCACCGCTGACAGCATGATCGGCCACCTTGATGCGCGTTATCGCCAGTTCGGCTGGGCTTCTGCGCGGCTGGACGATGGGCTGAACTGGCTACCCGCCCGCATCGCCGGGGTGCTGATCTGCCTTGCCGGTGGCGGTGGCTGGCGCATCCTGTGGCGCGACGCTGACAACCACCTCTCCCCCAACGCCGGATGGCCGGAAAGCGCGATGGCGGGCGCTCTGGGGGTGCGGCTGGGCGGCGGTGCGGCTTATGATGGGGAGTGGATCGCACGCGAAACGCTGGGTGATGGGCCTGCCCCCGGTATGGCTGATCTGGGCCACGCCATGTCAATCTACCGCCGAGCCTGCGTCCTGCTATGGCTGACCATCGGAGGCACCGCATGGCTGCTGTAATGTTGCAAGGCACCGGCTCTGACGTGGGCAAATCAGTGTTGGTGGCGGGCATTTGCCGCCTGCTGACCAATCGCGGATTGAGCGTGCTGCCATTCAAGCCGCAGAATATGTCCAACAACGCCGCCGTAACTGCCGATGGCGGCGAGATCGGCCGGGCGCAGGCCTTGCAGGCGCTCGCCTGCCGCGCGCCGCTATCAGTCGATATGAACCCGGTGCTGCTCAAGCCGCAATCGGACCGTTCGGCGCAGCTCGTGGTGCATGGCAAAGTGCAGGGAACGCTGGGGGCGGAATATTATCGCAGCCGCAAGGGTGAACTGCTGGAGGCGGTTATGGCATCCTATCACCGCCTGCGCGCTGAGGCCGATATCGTCATTGTCGAAGGTGCAGGCAGTCCGGCAGAGATCAACCTGCGCAACGGCGACATCGCCAATATGGGCTTTGCCCGCGCCGCCAATGTTCCGGTGGTGCTGGTTGGCGATATTGATCGCGGCGGTGTGATTGCCTCTATCGTCGGCACCAAGGCAGTGATCGATACCGAAGATGCCGCGATGATCCGGGGCTTCGTGATCAACAAGTTTCGCGGCGATGTGGCGCTGTTCGAAGATGGCTATGCTGCGATTGCTGAGCGTACCGGCTGGGAAGGCCTTGGCGTGATCCCCTGGATAGCCGCCGCTCGCGCGCTGCCCGCCGAGGATGCCGTCACGCTGCAAACACCGGACACCGCAGGTGGAGGCCGGATGGAAATTGCCGTGCCGATGCTGTCCCGCATCGCCAATTTTGACGATTTCGATCCGCTGGCGAATGAACCCGGGGTGCGGCTGAAGATGGTGCCGCCGAGCACGCCGATCCCCGCCACGGCTGCCCTCATCATCATCCCCGGCACCAAGGCGACGATTGCCGACCTCAAATTCCTGCAGGCGCAAGGCTGGGACGTGGACATCGCCGCCCATGTCAGGCGCGGCGGGCGAGTGCTCGGCATTTGCGGTGGCTATCAGATGCTGGGACGCAGCATTGCTGATCCCGATGGGGTGGAAGGACCACCCGAAACCGTCACAGGCCTGGGCCTGTTGCCGGTAGATACGGTGATGCTTGGCGACAAGACGCTACGCGAAGCCCACGGCATCCGCATCAGCGATGGTGCGCCCTTCACCGGCTATGAAATCCATGCCGGCGTGACGACAGGAGCAAGCTTTCCGCTGCTCCGTATGGCCGATGGACGCGATGAAGGTGCCGTCAGCGCTGATGGCCGGATTGCAGGCTGCTATATCCACGGACTGTTCAACCTTGCCGCCCAGCGCAGCGGGTGGATCGGGGGACCGAGCAGCGGACTCGATCAAGAGGCCGTGGTCGATGCCGCGCTCGATGAACTGGCCGCTGAATTGGAAAAATACGTTGCCATCGATCGCCTGCTCGCCATTGCCGGTGAAGCGGCATGACTAACGCCGCCCCGATTTTTACTCCGGCCTTTGTCGAGCAGCTCGATACCCTGCTGATCTGGCGGCGCGATGTCCGGCATTTCCAGACACGCCCTCTGGAAGCAGGATCGCTCGACCAGCTGCTCGATCAGGCAAGCCTGGCGCCATCGGTCGGTAACAGCCAGCCATGGCGTTTCGTGCGGGTGGTGTCGCCGGAGCGGCGCGCAGCGATCATCGCCCATGCCGAGGCCCAGAATGCCCAGGCAGCGACGCTCTATCAGGATGCGCAGCGCGCCCATTACGATGCCCTGAAACTGCATGGCCTGATCGATGCACCCGAACACCTCGCCGTTTTCTGCAATATGGAGCCCGAGGAAGGGCACGGCCTTGGCCGCCAGACCATGCCCGAAACGCTCGCCTATTCCGCGGTGCTGGCGATCCACACGCTGTGGCTGGCGGCGCGCGCACGCGGGGTTGGTCTGGGTTGGGTGTCGATCCTCGATCCCGATGCCATCGCTCCGATGTTGGATGTCCCCCGCAACTGGCGTTTCATCGGCTATCTCTGCCTGGGCTATCCGGCGGAAAACCATGACGTGCCCGAGCTTGAACGGCGCGGCTGGCAGTCGCGGATCAACCCACAGCAAACAAGGTTCACCCGCTGATGCTGACACCCGAAGCTATCAACGCCCATCTGGATGCCCTCGCCAAGCCGCAGGGCAGTCTGGGCAGGCTCGAACGGATTGCCGCCCGACTGGCATTTATGCAGCAAAGCCTCTCACCCCAGACCCGCCCGCGCCGGATTGTCTTGTTTGCGGGCGATCATGGCGTGGTGGGCAGCGGCGTTTCGGCGTGGCCATCGGCAGTCACAACCGCGATGATGGCAACGATCGCGGGTGGACGGGCGAGCAGCAATGCGCTGGCGCGCACGGCGGATTGCGATCTGCGACTGGTCGATATGGGCAGCGTGACGCCGCTCCTCCAGCCTTATCCCCCCTTCGTGGAAGAGCGACGGATCGCGGCGGGAACTGCTGATCTTGCACATCGCCCTGCCATGACCGTCACGCAGTTTGACGCGGCCTGGGATGCTGGCGTGGCGGAAGCGCAGACAGCGGTTGAACAAGGCTATCGAATATTGCTGGCGGGCGAGATGGGCATCGGCAACACGACCCCTGCCGCCTGCCTAACCATGCTGCTGACCGGCACCGATGCGGCCACTGCAACCGGCAAGGGTGCAGGTGCGGACGATGCCATGCGCGCGCACAAGCAGATCATCATTGCCGGGGCCGTCGCGCGTGAACAGAGCAGGCTCGACAGCGATCCCAAAGCGGCCATCGCCGCGCTCTGCGGGTTCGAGATTGCTGCCATGGCGGGCTATTATGCCGCTTCGGCGCAAGGCAAAGCAACGATCCTGCTCGATGGTTATGTCACCTCCGCTGCGGCCTTGATCGCCGAACGCCTTGCCCCCGGCACGGCGCGGCAGATGATCGCCGCGCATCTTTCCGCCGAGCCGGGCCACCACGCCGCGCTCGATGCGCTGGGCCTCGAACCCATGCTCGAATGGGAGATGCGGCTGGGCGAAGGCACCGGCGCGCTGGCCGCCCTGCCCCTGCTCGATGCCGCCGCCGCAGTGCTGCGCGATGTGGCAACGCTTGCCGAGATCATGGGATGATCCGCTGGTGGATGCCGCCGCTACTGGCGGTCCAGTTCCTCACACGCCTGCCGGTGCCGGGACTGGGCGACATCAGCGCGGAGACGGCCAAGGCGGGGCTGGCCAAGTCCGTGATCTGGTTCCCGCTCGTCGGCGCATTGGTCGGCGCGGTGACGGCGGGCGTCATACTGCTGGCCGAACAGTTCTGGCCGCGCGCCATTGCCGTGATCCTTGCGCTGACTGTCGAGGCCCGCCTGACCGGCGCGTTCCATGAAGATGCCGTGGCCGATTTCTGCGACGGCTTTGGCGGCGGAATGACGCCGCAGCGCATCCACGAAATCATGAAGGACAGCCGGATCGGCAGTTACGGGACGGTCGGGCTGGTTCTGGCGATAGCAATGCGCGCAGGCTTGCTGATCGCCCTGCCCGCACCGCTAGTGCTGCCCGCTCTACTCGCTTCGGCAAGTTTCGGGCGGTGGCTGGCTGTTGGGGTTATGGCCACTACCCAACCGTTCCAGCAAACAGGCGCGCAGGCAGGCGGACTGGGCAAGGACGTCGGTGCCCGCACCAGCACCGCGCAATGGCTGGCGGCGAGCGCCCTCACCCTACCATTTCTCCTCCTGCTCCTGCTGGCGCGCCCTACGCCCACAGGTGCAGCAATTGGCGCGGCCTTGCTGTTCCTCCTGTGGTTCCGGCGTTTTCTGCTGCGGCATCTGGGCGGGGCCACCGGCGATTGCCTGGGCTTCGCGGTCTATGCCGGGCAAATCCTGATCCTGCTGGCCGCTACCGCGCAGATGCCATGATCCTCTACCTTGTCCGTCATCCGCCGGTGACGAAGGATTGGCAGAGGCGTTGCTATGGCCAGAGCGATCCTGGGCTGTCGCGTGTCGGACAGGCGATAATTGCACCGCTGGTGGACCAGCTCGCCGCGCTGGGGCCAGACCTTGTCATCCACAGCGACATGAAGCGTACCCGGGCCGTTGCGCTGCCGCTGGCCGAAAAGCTCGGAATTGCGCCGATCGCCGCACCCCAGTGGAGGGAGCGCGATTTCGGAAGCTGGGAGGGGCGGAGCTGGAACGCCATCTACCGCGAAACCGGCAATGCCATGGAAGGGATGCTCGATGCCCCGGAATATTTTCGACCGGGTGGCGGTGAAACCACGACCAAGCTTGCAACGCGAATCAGGGAGGCTCTGAAGGCTCTCCCGGACGCCCGCTCCATCGCCATCATCACCCATGGCGGGCCGATTGCCTGTGTCAGAGCAGCGCGGGCGGGCACCGCGCTTCATCAACTCGCTGCATTCATTCCTCCAACGGGTTCGGTTGTGACGCTTTGAGTTTCACCGCGTAAAGTTCCATCCGGTGATCGACTAGGCGGTAACCTAGCTTTTCAGTGATCTGCCTTTGTAGAGCCTCAAGTTCCGGGTCAACGAACTCGATCACCTGGCCTGACTCTACATCGATCAGATGATCGTGATGGGAATCGGGTGCAGGCTCGTATCGCGCCTTCCCGTCGCCGAAATCATGGCGTTCGAGAATACCGGCTTCCTCGAACAGCCGGACGGTCCGGTACACCGTGGCAATGGAAATCCCGCGATCGATTGCGGATGCACGAGCGTGCAACTTATCGACATCGGGATGGTCCCCGGACTCCGAAAGAACGCGCGCGATGACCCGTCGCTGGTCGGTGATGCGCAAGCCCTTCTGGTGGCACAGCGCCTCAATATCGATTGCCTGCTGCATCGGCTTCCTCGGCATGTTCCCTCTGCGCGCCAATCCAGCGATTCAGTCCACGCTTGCACGCGTGGGATTAGCAGCATCCGCAGTTTGCATTGATCTGGATCAAAAACTAGCCAGATGGCGTAGTATACAACTATTACAAATTATACGCAATATCGTGACGACAATTTGCCAACTTGATCCTGCCTCAACCCATTTGACTAAAAATCAAGGATGGGCGCGGCAGTATGTAGTTAATAAAGTAAGTGAAATTTCTAAAAATCGCCCGGAGTATCAAGTCCATGCAAATCGCCAATTAATTATTCTTTACGAACACCTGCGAGCTGGTGCTCGAATTCTACACACCTGTGGCCCTAGAAGTATCGCCGAAGTGTAGCGTTTTGGCGACAATGGTATGCCAGTGCCCAACAAAGCCATGTGCGGCAAGATCATGCGAAGGCCAGGGCTTATTGTTCTCTGCATCCGACAACGGCGATGCACAACCGAAGCTCGGATCGGCGCATAGCCCAACATCGGCCAGACCATTCATCAGGCGCGTCTCACAGATATGAACTCACCCCATGACCCTCTTGCAAATGCTATTGCGAATTGTTCTCATATAATCTAGTCGGACGCGAATCGATGTGAGGGAACCATGACCAAAATTGCACTGCTGCTCGCGGCGACAACCCTGTCGACCGCAACGCCTGCGCTCGCCGATGAAACGTCGCTTCAGACCGAAATCGCCCTGCTGAAGCAGCAAGTCGCCGCGCAGAATGCGCAGCTCGCGGCGCAGGCTGCACGTCTGGAGCAGGTAGAGGCCCGTTTGCAGGTTGCAGCCACAACGCCCGCGCAGCCGCCAGCAATGGCAGATGGAACGAGCGCCCCTTCGGCAACGCCAGTGCCAGCCTCTGCCCCCATGCTTGCCACCAACACTGTTCCGGGTATCGGTTCCGGTACGACGATCGGAGGTTATGGCGAGATCACCTATAATGGCTATCTGAAGGACAGCAGCCGAAACCAGGCTGATCTCAAGCGTCTAGTTCTGTTCTTCGGTCACCGTTTCAATGACAAACTCAGCTTCACCAGCGAGGTCGAAGTCGAGCACGCCATCGCCAGCGCGGGCGACAAAGGTGAAGTCGCAATCGAACAGGCCTATCTCGATTACGCCTTCAGCAAGGGCGTGAACCTCAAGGCCGGTCTGTTCCTGATGCCGTTCGGCTTCATCAACCGCAATCACGAGCCGCCCGTGTTTTACGGTGTTGAGCGCAATGAGGTCGAGACGCGGATCATCCCATCGACCTGGCGCGAAGGCGGAATCGGCCTCTATGGCAGCACCCCGTTCGGGCTCAGCTATGATGTCGGGGTGACTACCGGCTTCGACGTGGCCAAGTTTGATGATGCCGGTGCGCCGCTCGCTGGCTCGCATCAGGAATTGCAGCTGGCGAAGGCTTCCAGCCTCTCCTTCTACGGCTCACTCGAATATCAGGGCGTGCCGGGGCTGCTGATTGGCGGCGCGGTGTTTTCCGGTAATGCCACGCACAACAATGCGGACTTCAAGGCGGATAACGCCCTTCCCGACTTCGCAGGGATTACATCGCGCGTCACCCTCTGGGACGTGCATGGCCGCTGGCAGCATAAAGGCCTCGACCTGCAGGCGCTCTATGCCCGCGGCACGATCAGCCGCGCCGCAGCGCTCGATACGGTGCTGGAGAACTACAACACTGCCAATGGCACCGATCTGCCGCTGGCACCGTCCGCCTTCTACGGGTGGTACGTCCAGGCCGCTTACAGTTTCCCGCTCAGCGGCGACATGACGCTCAGCCCGTTCCTCCGTTACGAGAAGTTCGACACTCAGGCACGGCTTCCGCTGGGGCTGACCTCCGATCTCGTCAATCGTGACCGAGTGCTGACAACGGGCTTCTCGTTCCACCCGCTGCACGAGGTGGTGGTCAAGATCGACTATCAGAAATTCTTTGAAAACAAGGACAACGACCGGATCAGCCTCGGCTTGGGTTACATGTTCTAACAATTGGGGCTCTTCTACATGCAGATTTCGTCCAACCGCTTCCGCGGCAGGCTGATTGCTGCCACTTTGGCAAGCATTTCGGCTCTGACACTGTCTTCCGCCGCTCACGCCGACGAGAACCTGTTCGGCTACAACACCGGTGCGGAAACGCTGCCAAAGGGCGCGGGTGAGGTCTATGTGTTCAACACGCTGCGCTCGGACAAGGGCCAAGGCACCTATCGGGCGATCGATACCGAGATCGAGGGCGAATATGGCGTGACCGACCGGATCACCCTGTCTGCTGCCGCCAGCTTCCTGACGATCAAAACGAACGGCCTGCTGATTGATGGCTATCTTCCCGCGGCCATCGACAAGGGACCGCGCTTCAACGGACTTGAGCTCAAGGCCAAGTTCAACGTGCTCAGCCCCGCGCTCGACAATTTCGGGCTAGCACTGATCACTTCGGTTGAATACAAGACCCTCGATCCGCACAGCGGCCAGGACAAGACCGAGTATGAGGCTCGTGTCGTGCTCGCCGCGCAGAAATATTTCATGCAGGGCCAGCTGATCTGGGTCGGCAATCTCGGCCTCAAAGCCGGACACGAGACCCGCAAACCGATCGCCAATCTTCCGGTTGGATTTGACTGGCCAACCACGCCTGAAATGGAAATCGAGGTCAGCGCAGGCACCGGCCTCTCCTATCGTGTCGCGCCCAACTGGTTTGTCGGCGCGGAAACCCAGTACACTTCGGAGTATGAAACCGAAGTAGGCCAGGAGCGCTGGTCGCTTTTCGTCGGCCCGACCATCCACTATGGCGGCGAGAAGTTCTGGGCGACGCTGACCTGGTTCCCGCAGATCAAGGGCGGCGGCGAGCGCTATGACGGCCAGACCAGCACCAATCTGCACCTGATCGAAAAGACTAAGAACGAGTTCCGCCTCAAGCTCGGCATGAACTTCTAGGAAAGCACACAATGCAACATCGGAATTGGCCTCACATCGTAGCGGTCGCTGTAGTTGCAGCGACCGCCGCCCCGGCTTCGGCAACGGACTATCTTTCCGTGCCCGATGCCCAGCGCGTCCTGCTACCGCAGGCGCGGAGTTTCGTGCCATTTCAGGTGGTGCTCACCGCGCCGCAGTTGGGCCAGATCAAACGGCTTTCCGGCGTTCCGCAGCGCACCAACCAGCCCCGGATATGGCGCGCCATGAGCGGCGCAGCGACAATTGGCTGGGTGCTGGTCGATGAAGTTATCGGCAAGCATGAATTCATCACCTATGCCACCGCCATCTCGCCCGATGGCCATGTGCTGGGTGTTGAAATCCTGAGCTACCGCGAATCGCATGGCGGACAGGTCCGCGATGAACGCTGGCGCAGCCGGTTTCGCGGCAAGACGCTCGCCGATCCGTTCAAACTCAATCAGGACATTCCCAATATCTCGGGAGCGACGCTGTCCAGCCGCAATATCACAGACGGGGTGAAACGGCTGCTGGCGATCCATTCACTGGTGCTGGCAAACGCGGGCTGAGATGGTCACGCGCTGCCAGCCTCTGCTGGGCACACTGGTTGAGATCACCGTTCCTGACGAGGCTGCCTCAGCGATAGGTCCGGCATTCGACATCATCGCCCATATTCATGCGCGCATGTCGTTTCATGAAAGCGGCAGCGACCTTGCTCGTCTTCGAGCAGCCATGCCGGGTGAAGTGGTCGAGATCGACAAGGAGACCACTGCCGTCTTGCGCATGGCCAAGGCGTTTTTCGAGGCCAGCGACGGTCTGTTCAATATATGCGTCGGCCGTGCACTGGTACTCGGGGGGTTCCTCCCGCGTGATAGGGTCGTTCACCTCAATCGCTTTTCCGGAGCATCGGCGGATATCGAGGTCATCGATGACCGGCATGTCCTGTGCCGCAAGCGGGTGCTGATCGATCTCGGCGGAATTGCCAAGGGCTATGCCGTCGATCGCGCGGTCGAAACGCTCAAGGCATTGGGTGCCGATGCCGGTCTGGTCAATGCAGGCGGAGATATTCGTGTATTCGGCAACCGCAACTGGCAAATCCAGCTGCGCGATGCCGACGACACCATCCGCCACGCGCTAACACTGCGGGAATGCGCGGTGGCCAGTTCAGCCAATTTGCTCAATCGCAAGCGCGTTCGCGGAGCATGGCGCAGTCCGCACATCGGCCGTGGCGGCGCGCCGGTCTTGATCAATCACCGGGTGAGCGTTGTTGCCGAGTGGTGCATCATTGCCGACGCGATGACCAAGGTAGCTATGGTCGATCCCGATCTCGCCGACGAGATCCTTGCCGCGCACAAGGGCTATGTCCTGCGCGAAGAAATGCTGGCAGGGGCTGCTGATGGTACACCGCAAGACAGCTAAACTCGCATCATGGCAGATATGGTTGCTGACACTGAGCGGCACTGTCCTGTGGCTGAGCGGATGCGCCTGGCTGCTTTTGCATTATTACGGCCAGGTTCAAGGCGAGTTCGGACCCGAGATGAACCCGCTCGAACCGTGGATGATGAAACTGCACGGGCTGGTGCTGATCCCGGCCCTGCTCGGCATCGGCGGCATGTTCGTCGCCCATATTCCCAAAGGCTGGACCCATCCGCAGCAGCGGGTTGCCGGAATCGCGCTCTGCGCCCTGCTCGGCGTGCTGATCGTCAGCGGGTACATGCTCTACTATGTCGGCGATGAAGCCATGCGTAGCTGGACCAGTATCGCACACTGGTCATTCGGGCTTGGCTTGCCGGTCATCTTCGTGTGGCACTACCTCAATGGCCTGCGTGCTCGGCGGCGGTCCACATGGTGAGGCGTCAGAGTAGGTTCTGCGGCGCATTTATCAAGCCGCATCTGCCGCAGAAAAGTGGGCCATCTGGTCTGCATATGCCTTCATAAAGGACGGGCGAGCCGTGGCGCGCGCAACATAGTCGCGACAAGCGGGATATTCCGCCAGCCCATCAAACCGATCAACAAGGCGCAGCACATCCGCCATGAGAATGTCGGCTATGGAGAAGTTCCCCGCCAGCCATTCGCGTGCTTCCAGCACCGCCTCCATGTGCTTGAGCCGGGCCTCAAGGAAGGAGTCAAAAAACTTTCGCATCGGCGTTTCGTCGGTGTCACCTGAGAACATGAAGAAGGACCAGGGCTGGCTCGCGGCCTCGACAGAAGCGAGCGCTGCGAACAGCCATTTAATAACATCACTGGGACCGTGCGGATCGGCAGGCATCAGTGCTTCGCTACGCTCACCGAGATGAAGCAGGATCGCGCCACTCTCGAAGATCGAGATGTCTCCATCGGTCAACCACGGCACCTGGCCGAAGGGTTGGTGGACGAAATGCCCGGCATCCCGA
>JANOBA010000255.1:0-1627 GCA_031411415.1 Novosphingobium sp. | reverse complement strand
CTGATTGCGGACGGAGAGTTCAAGTTCTGCTGGATCGTCGATTTCCCGATGTTCGAATATGATGAGGACGCCAAGAAAGTTGACTTCAGCCATAACCCTTTCAGCATGCCGCAAGGTGAGCTCGAAGCGCTGGAGACGATGGACCCGCTCGACATCAAGGCCTGGCAATATGACATCGTCTGCAACGGGGTCGAGCTCAGCTCCGGCGCAATCCGCAACCACCGTCCGGACATAATGTACAAGGCTTTCGAGATCGCCGGCTATAGCCGCGAGGATGTCGACACCAATTTTGCCGGCATGATCAACGCCTTCAAATATGGCGCGCCGCCGCATGGCGGCTCCGCGCCGGGCGTGGACCGCATCGTCATGCTGCTGGCCGACGAGCCCAATATCCGCGAAGTCGTGGTCTTCCCGATGAACCAGAAGGCCGAAGACCTGATGATGGGCGCGCCGGGTCCGGTTTCGGCCAAGCAGCTGCGCGAGCTGAATATCCGGTTGGTTGAGCAGCTGCCGAAGGGTTAGTCAGACCTGCAACAAGTGCGCGCCAGCGGCGGTGCACATACTCTTGACCTCGCGCCACTGAACGCGCATCGGCACAGCGACGATTCACCTCCCGCAATGCAGCATTCTCGC
Organism: Novosphingobium sp.; assembly: GCA_031411415.1. Lineage (GTDB taxonomy): Bacteria > Pseudomonadota > Alphaproteobacteria > Sphingomonadales > Sphingomonadaceae > Novosphingobium. The sequence goes on along the minus strand of JANOBA010000255.1, from coordinate 994 downwards.
GCTTTGCGAGAGCCCACACCAGTAAGGGAAACTCCGCATGACCCAGGTCGGACAGGACACGCTCGGCACTCGCTCCACGATGACAGCCGGCGGTAGGGAAGTGGCGTTTTATTCGCTGAAAAAGGCCGCCGCCAAGTTGGGCGACATTTCGCGCCTGCCGTTTTCGATGAAAGTTCTGCTGGAGAACCTGCTCCGCTTCGAAGACGGTGGCTTCACGGTTTCCACGGCTGACATTCAGGCGCTGGTCGATTGGCAGAAGAACCCGGCCGCGAGCCAGAACGAGATTCAGTATCGCCCCGCGCGGGTGCTGCTTCAGGATTTCACCGGTGTTCCCTGTGTGGTCGATCTCGCCGCGATGCGCGATGCTATCGCCACGCTTGGCGGCGATACCGCCAAGATCAATCCGCTGGTGCCGGTCAATCTGGTGATCGATCACTCGGTGATGGTCGACGAATTCGGCCACCCCAAGGCCTTCGAGCAGAATGTCGAGATCGAATACCAGCGCAATATGGAGCGCTATGACTTCCTCAAGTGGGGCTCCAAGAGCCTTGCGAATTTCTACGCAGTGCCGCCGGGCACCGGCATCTGCCATCAGGTCAATCTCGAGAATATCGCGCAGGCCGTGTGGACCAGCACGGACCAGAGCGGCGTGACCGTGGCCTATCCCGATACTTGCGTCGGCACAGACAGTCACACCACCATGGTCAATGGCCTCGGCGTGCTCGGCTGGGGCGTTGGCGGGATTGAAGCGGAAGCCGCCATGCTCGGCCAGCCGGTCTCGATGCTGATCCCCGAAGTGGTCGGCTTCAAGCTTACTGGCGCGCTGCAGGAAGGCGTCACCGCCACCGATCTCGTGCTCACCGCGACCAACATGCTGCGGGGGCACGGCGTGGTCGGGCGGTTTGTCGAATACTATGGCCCGGGCCTCGCCTCGCTCAGCCTTGCCGACCGCGCGACGCTGGCCAACATGGCGCCCGAATATGGCGCGACTTGC
>JANOBA010000254.1:0-9873 GCA_031411415.1 Novosphingobium sp. | reverse complement strand
TATTGCGACGGAGCGAATTTCAACGCTATCGTCGGCAAGGTCCGCCCCGGCGATCTTGGCATCGATGCGATGCACATCAATTTGCACAAGACCTTCTCCACCCCCCATGGCGGTGGCGGACCGGGCTCGGGGCCGGTGGTGCTATCAGCAGCGCTCGCGCCTTTTGCGCCGCTGCCATACGTTACACGCGCAGCAGGCGGCGCATTGCGGCTCGTCGAGGAGGGCGAGGACGTCGGCCAGCACTTCGGGCGCATGGCGGCGTTCCACGGCCAGATGGGCATGTTCACCCGCGCACTGACCTATATCCTCAGCCACGGCGCGGACGGCCTGCGTCAGGTCGCCGAAGACGCCGTGCTGGGCGCGAACTATGTGCTGCGCAGCCTTGAGGATGTGCTCGATGCGCCGTTTGCCGCCAGCGGCCCCTGCATGCACGAGGCGCTGTTCAGCGATACGGGGCTGGCCGAGGGCTTCTCGACGATCGACGTGGCAAAGGGGCTGATCGACGAGGGCTTTCACCCGATGACGGTCTATTTCCCGCTGGTGGTCCACGGCGCGATGCTGGTCGAGCCGACCGAGACCGAGAGCAAGGCGGGGCTTGATCGGTTCATCGCCTCATTGCGCAGCCTGGCGGAGCGCGCCCGCGCGGGCGATGAGGCGCTGAAGAGCGCACCCCACTTCGCCCCGCGCCGCCGGCTGGATGAAACCCAGGCAGCGCGGAGGCCAGTGCTGGTGTGGAAGGGCGATGCGGCCGCGAGTTGATAGGCTGCGCCTAGTTAATCGCTTCCTGCGTCTTGGTGGCGGCTGATTCCAGATCTTTGCCGGCGCCGCGAACGGTGTTGCAGGCTGCGGTCAGCGTGATGCTGCTGATGGCAAGGGCGAAGAGAACTTTGCGGAACATGGGAAAATCCTTGTGTGAAAGTCGAATGGCGTAACAACACCGATGTGACTCGCACCTTAACGTTTTGTTCCGCTAGTCGAGCGCGACTGCGCTGACCGGTGAGGAATTCCGGGCGAGCCGATGTTCGCGCCAGGCAATCAGCAAGCCGGCCCCGATAATCAGCGGCGCGCCCAGCCAGGTCGATGCGCTCGGCAACTGGTTCCAGGCCAGCCAACCCAGCAGCGTCGCCCAGATCAGCGAGGAATAGTCCATGATGATAACGCTGGCGACGCCGGCCATGCGCAGCGATGTCGTCATCAGCAGTTGCGCAATCGTCCCCATCGCGCCCATCGAGAGCAACAGCAGCCATTGTTGGCCGCTGTGCGGGGTGATCACGAATGGCATGGCCATGCCGGTCATCACCGCACCCAGCAGGCTGAAATAGAATACGATGCTCACCGCGCTTTCCGTGCGGCCAAGGTCGCGGATCTGGAAGTTGATGATTGCGACCAGCACGGCGGCAAACAGCGCAAGCGATGTGCCCAGCGGGTGGACCACTTCGGAGCCGGGCTGGGTAATCACCAGAATGCCGGCGAACCCCGCCAGAACGGCCGCCCAGCGCCAGGGTCCGATCCGCTCGCCCAGCACCATCGCGGCGATGATTACGGCGAACAGCGGCGAGGTGAAGCCCAGCGTGATCGATTCGGCCAGCGGCAACAGCGTCGCGGCGAAGAACAGGATGGTCATGTTGCTATTGCCGACCACCGCACGCGCCAGATGGCCGGAAAAGCGCCGGGTGCGCAATTGGCCGAGATTGCCGTTGGCATAGAGCCATGCAAGCAGCGGCAGCGGCGCGACCACCTGGCGCCAGAAGGCGATCTCCAGCACATGGACGCCGCTCTCCGCCGCAAGCTTGACCAGCATGAACATGACCGAAAAGCACAGCGCCGAGCCAAGACGCAGCAACAGGGCAAGCAGGGGGCGTTGGCGCGGTTCCACGTTGCGGCTTTAGCCGCGCGGCCCCGATTGGCAAGTGGCGGCCATGGCAATGCAGCACAGTTGACATTGGCGGGCGGAAAAGGAACTTGGCGCAAGGTTTGTCAGCGAGGAATGCTCATGAAGTTTGCGGTCATTACGCCTTACTTCTCCGAAACAATCGAGCAATTGGTTGCATGCCACGATTCCGTTGCGAACCAGACAATCGCAGGAACGGCGCAAGTGCTGCACATCATGGTGTGCGATGCCAACCCGCAGGCTCTGGCGGCAAGCCTGCCGGGGGTCATCCACATGGCGCTGCCATGCAACAGCGCTGATACCGGAGCGACGCCGCGCGGCATCGGCATGGCAATGGCCTGGACAATCCCGGATGTGGAAGCCGTGCTGTTCCTCGATGGCGACAATACCTTCGATCTGAGGCACATCGAAGTCATGCATTCGGTGCAAAACAGGACCGGGGCCGATATCGTAACCAGTGCGCGCAAGCTCATCCGTCCTGATGGCAGTGAACTGGGCCTTTGCAGGGAATCAAACGGGATCGAGATCAACGACACCAATTGCTATCTCATCAGCCGCGCGGCCTGGCCGGTGGTGGCAAGGGCGTGGCTGTGTCAGCCACGCGAACAAGGGCTGTGGGCTGACCGGCTGGTGTGGGAGGCGGTGCATTCCAGCGGACTGAAGCTGGCCCGCAGTGTCCAACCGACGGTAAACTATGTCACTCTGGTCGAATCACATTACAAGGAGCGGGGGGAAACGCCGCCCGCGAATGCACGCAACACTATCAGAATCGATGGCAAGCCGGTCTATGCGCAGGCAGGGGAAATCAAATAGCGCCGGGCAGATTTGGCCGGGGCGAAACGAACGGATTGGGGCAATGAGCGGGAAAGAAATATACAATGACGGCTTCTATCAGGATGCCGTCCATGGCAGCCTGACTGCTGCACGGGTGGTGCTGCCACTGCTGTTCCAAGGCTGGCGGCCCGAAACTATCGTCGATATCGGCTGCGGCCTGGGAGCCTGGTGCGCCACCGCAGGTCAGCTAGGCGTGGCGCAGTGCACTGGGCTCGACGGTGCGCACGTATCACCTGAAAGCCTGCTGATTCCCGCTGCTGCGTTCATCGCCCACGATCTCGAAGCGGAGTTGCCCGCAAACCTGTCTGCGGAATTGGCCATCTGCATCGAAGTGGCCGAGCATCTCACCTCCCATCGCGCCGAGGGTCTGGTGGCTGATCTTTGCCGGATTGCGCCGGTGATCCTGTTTTCCGCTGCCGTGCCGTTTCAGGGCGGTTCTGGCCATGTGAACGAAAATTGGCCGGAATATTGGGCCGCGATGTTCGCGCGCTATGGCTTCTTTGCCCACGATTGCCTGCGCGACAAAGTCTGGGGAGATATGCGCATTCCCTGGTGGTATCGGCAAAACCTGCTGGTGTTCGCCCGGCCTGAAATGGCCGGGATCGTGCCGGCGCTGGGCGCCGTGGCGGAAGCGGGGTCTCTCGCAAAAATTCACCCGGAGATGTTCATGACCGCGGTCCACCGGCGGCGCCTGATGACCGGGCGGAACATCAACGAGGATTTGCACTGCTACCGTCAGGCGGTCGCTGGCGCAGGCTATGCTGCCGGCTATGGCACTGAATTTGACATCGTCTTCCAGTGATGCAAATGGCCGCCCGGTTATGACGCCGCCAAGCCAGCAAGCCCTTCGCCGATGACCGCACTTTACCAGTTTCTGGCTGTCGATGCCGTGGCGCTTTGCCTTGCGATCTACGCCTGGATTGCCGACCGGCGACGCCATCAGCGCCGCGCTGTGGGCTCGGTGAGCTTCGTCAACTGGATCACGGTCTTCGTTCTGGCGATCCTTGTGCTTCTGTTCGCGGTCGTGCTGACGCTGAAGGAATGGCTCGGCGGCTAGTCAGGTCCGGACTTTAGAGGCAGGCTTCGAGATAGGCCTGATCGAAGCCGAACTGCCGCGCTTTTTCAAGTGTATAAGGGCGCAGGCCCGATGGGCGGAATTCGCCGATGATCTTGCCGTCGTCGCTCTCGTCGAGATATTCGAACTTGAACAGTTCCTGGGTGACGATCACGTCGCCTTCCATGCCGATCACTTCGGTGATGTTCGTGGTGCGGCGCGAGCCGTCGCGCAGGCGCTTGACCTGAACGATGATATCGACCGATTCGGCAATCTGGCGCGAAATGGCTTCTTTGGGGATCTTGATGTCGCCCATCAGGATCATGTTTTCCATACGGCCAAGGCATTCGCGCGCCGAGTTGGCGTGAAGCGTGCACATCGAGCCATCGTGGCCGGTGTTCATTGCGGCGAGCAGATCGAAGCACTCCGCGCCGCGAATTTCGCCCAGGATGATCCGGTCAGGCCGCATACGCAGCGCGTTCTTCACCAGATCGCCGATGCTGATCGCGCCCTGGCCTTCAAGGTTTGGCGGGCGGGTTTCCAGCGGCAGCCAGTGCGGCTGTTGCAGGCGAAGTTCGGCGGCATCTTCAATGGTCAGCACGCGCTCGCCCGGGTCGATCATTTTCGACAGGGCATTGAGCATGGTCGTCTTGCCCGAGCCGGTGCCGCCCGAGATGACGATGTTCATCCGGCAGGCACCGGCGATTTTCAGCGCGGTCGCCATTTTCTCGCTCATTGAACCGAAGTCCTTGAGCATGTCGATAGTGATCGGCTTTTCGGAGAATTTACGAATCGAGATCGCGGTGCCGCGCAGCGACAGCGGTGGGACGATGACGTTGACGCGGCTGCCGTCCTTGAGGCGGGCGTCGGCCAGCGGCGTGGTCTGGTCGACGCGGCGGCCGACCTGATTGACGATGCGCTGGGCGATCTGGAACAAGTGGCTCTCATCGCGGAAACGGATTCCGGAGAGAATGAGCTTGCCCTTCTTTTCGATGTAAGTCTGGTTGGGGCCATTGACCATGATATCGGTCACGTCGGGATCACCGAGCAGCTCTTCCAGCGGCCCGAAGCCGAGCAACTCGTCGATCAGCACTTTTTCCAGCGCGAACTGTTCACGCCGGTTGAGTGTGACTTTCAGCTCGGCGAGCACCTCGAGGATGATCGGGCGGAATTCTTCGGAAAGCTCGTCTTTGGTCAGCGTTGCCGCTGCTTCCGGATCGACGCGCTCGAGCAGGCGCGGGAGCACCTGTTCCTTGAGCTTGTGGACCGAAGCTTCAAACCCGCCAGCACCCTCGTCGATCGCGTTGACGGAGTTGGCACGGTCGGCCAGGCGCGTCATCGCATCGGCGCGCAGGGTTGCGGTGTCGACCGGACGATCGAGCGGATCGTCTTGCGGAAGTGGGGGAAACTGGTCGCCGCCGGGCACCGGGGCCTGTCCAGGCACGGGAGCAGCGCCGCCGCTGCCCTGCATGGGACGTGCAACACCGAATGCGGGCCGGGCGGACTGTGCTCCGCCGGATCCTGCTCCTGTCCGTCGTCCAAATGCACTCATTGCTGCACGTATCCTTGTGATTGCCAGCGAGCTTTGCGGCAAATCGGTCGTTCTGATGATTGAGCATTAGGGTTGAAACTTTGATAACTTCCTAATGCAGGCCCCGGATTGCGTGCAAAATCCGGCGAATGGTTAACCGGGAGCGGCGCAGAGCCACAGTTCCACATCGTGGGTGGAATAGACTTCGGGCACGCGCCGCACGGCGTGGCGCCGGCAATGCGCGGCGACATAGGCCCGCACCAGCGGGGCGCTCGCCTGGTTTTCCTCATTGGCTGGCATGGCCGCATAAGTGACCACGGCAGTCGGTTGCCAGGCGAGGATGGCGCGGGTGGCCTCGGCAGTGGCGACATGGCTGACATTGTGTTCAGCGGGAAAATAGAGGTGCAGCGGATAGTAGAGCGCCGACGGCGGATAGACCCCCACTTGCCGGTAAAGATCGACCGGGCCTTCATAGACCAGCAGGCGGGGGGAGGGGGCAGAGCTGCGGATATCCGCCGCCATCGCCGCCATGGCCTCGCGCGATTGGCGCCGCGCGGCAAAATCGAAAGCCGGGCCGAGCAGCAGGCCAAAGGCGATCAGCGCGATGCCATAAATCCGGGCCAGGCGGTGGCTGCTGAACAACACTGCCGCCGAAACGCTGGCAGGCAGGCAGACCGGCAACAGGTAATGCTCATAGAAATTGGGCACCACGGCAAAGCCCAGCAGCGCGGCGGCGAGCCAGCCGGCGAGGAACAGGCGCAGGGGGCCAGCGCCTCGCGCCGCAATCCCGGCTCCAGCCAGCGCAGGCACCAGCGCCGGGCCGAACAGCATGGCCAGCGTGGCTATACGTTTTGCGGCATCGCCCGCCGGGTTATAGCTTTTGGCGAGATTGGCCGTGACCATGGCGTGCCAGTATTCCGCAAAATGCCCGGCAGCTGCATAGAATGTGGCAAACAGCGCCATCGGGGCGATGCCGGCGGCGGCGAGACCCAGCGCTGAGCCTGCGAGGCGGCGGGCCGCCAGCCCGCTGCGCCGTAGCCGCCACAGCGCGAAGAGACCGAAGAACAGACATTCGCAAATCGCCGTCTGCTTGAACGTCAAGGCAAAGCCGGCAGAGGCCATGGCGGCATAGAGCGCAGACGGCACTTCGCCGCGATCAAGTGCGGGCATCGCGCGCAGCAATCCCAGCGCGGCGAGCGCGATCCACAGGTTGTAGAACACCGGCGATTGCCCGCCGCCACCGCCGAAAAATACCAGCAGTACCAGATAGAGCGTGCCGCCCAGTGCTGCGCCCAGCGGTGTGGTGAAGCGCCGGGCAATCGCGGCGACACACAGCGCCGTGCCGCTCGCAGAGAGCAACGCCAGCGCCTGGTAGGCAATCACCGAGGAGGAGAAGGCCCCCGCCAACGCATAAGTCAGGAACAGCCCCGGGCCCTTGCGATCCCACACGTCGACATAGGGCAGATCGCCCTGCCACAGCCGCAGGCCGCCCTGAAAATAGAAGTATTCATCGTTGAAATAGTTGGTGTCGCCAAAAACAGTGAAGCGACTGACCAGCGCGAAAGCAAACAGCCAGGCGGCGAGCGGCCACTGGCCCGGCAGCCACCCTGATCTTGCAGATGGCAATGCACTTTCGCCGGACACTCGCATTCTCCTCCGCAGGCCTCGGATCTCGGCCATGCCTAAACCCGGCCTTCGCCAGCGGCGAGGGGCCTGTGCCGCTTGTCCACGCTCTTCCCATAAGGCGGCATCGCGTTTAGGCATGACTCATGGACTATGCGGCAACAAAGCGGATGATTGCGAGCCTGCTGCTCGCCCTGGCGGCCCCGGCTGCGGCACAAAGCGGGGCGCCGGTCGCGCTGCCTGCCTGGCTTGCTGGATTCTGGCAGTCGCAGGATGGCATTGCCTGGGCCGATGAGACCTGGAATGCGCCGCGCGGCGGGATCATGCAGGGCATGGGCCGGTCGGGATCGGGGCCAAAGATGCAGAGCTGGGAGTCCATGCGCATCGCGGCGCGGGCCGATGGCACGCTGGTCTTCTATGCCCAGCCCAGAGGCGCGGCGGCAACCGAATTTCCCGCGGTTTCAATTGGCGCGGAATCGATTGAATTCGCCAATGCGGCGCACGATTATCCTCAGCGCATCCGCTATTGGCGGCAAGGCCAGCTGCTGATGGCGGAAATTTCGAAGATCGACGGCAGTGACAGCCAGCGCTGGAATTTTCGTCCGGTTCAAGTCGGCCAATAGGCGCAGCGAAGTGGTTTCTGAAAGCTTGCGACATGCGCGCTGAATCGCGGGGCTTGCTGCTGGCTCTGGCGGGCTTTGTCATGCTCTCGCTGGGCGATGCCGTGATCAAGTCGATGGCCGGGCTATGGCCGCCGACAGCGATTGCCGCGCTGCGCTATGTTCTGGGTGCCAGCGGGCTTGTTGTGCTGTTGACGCTCAGCGAAGGGCCACGCCAGCTGTTCCATCCACCGCGCGCCGCTATCCAGCTGCTGCGCGGACTTTCGGTGTCGCTGGCCACGGTATGCTTCTTTTCCGCGATATTCCTGATGCCGCTGGCCGAAGCGGCCAGCATCACTTTCACCAGCCCGATCCTGACCGCCGTGCTTTCCGCGCTGTTCCTGCGCGAGCCTGCGGGGCGGGCAACCTGGGGGGCCATGCTGGTGGCATTCTGCGGCGTGCTGATCGTGCTTCGGCCGAATTTTGCGGAGCTGGGTCTGGCGGCTTTTCTACCGCTGGGCACGGCCCTGGGGCTGAGTATGCTTTTCGTCTGCAACCGGGCCGTGGCGGGCGGGGCAAGCGCGCTGGCGATGCAGGCCTATGTCGCACTCGCCGCAACGCCGCTGCTGATTGGGGCAACGCTGGCGGGGCATTATTCGGGTTTTGCGCCGCTTCAGGTCAGCTGGCCAGAGGCGAGCGTGCTCGCGCGCTGCGCACTGGTGGCGGTGACAGCGACGGCGGGGCACTGGCTGATTTATCTGGGCACCGAGCGCGCCGGCGCGGCCCGCGCGGCGCCGATGACTTATGTCCAGCTGCTGGTTGCCGGAACGCTAGGCTGGTTGTGGTTCGGCGACGTGCCTGATCTGACCGCGCTGGTGGGCGCGGGGATCATTGTCGCCTCGGGTATCTGGCTGTGGCGCGCAGAGCGCCGGCGGTCGCCCTAACCGATGCTCTCGGCGAGCACGGTGAGGCCATTGTTGCCGACTTCGGCAAAGCCGCCGCGGATCTGAACTTCCTCGGGCACGCCGCCTTCGGTCTTGTAGATCGCCAGCGCGCCGTCGCGGATGGTCGACATCATCGGCGCGTGGCCTTCCAGCACGCCAAAATCGCCATCGCCGCCCGGAACCACGACCATGTGGACGCTTTCCGAGCGGACCAGACGGGCTGGCGTTACGAGTTCGAAGTGGAGCGCCATCAGGCTTCGTCCGCCATCTTCTTCGCCTTCTCGATCGCCTCGTCGATGCCGCCGACCATATAGAAGGCCGCTTCTGGCAAGTGATCGTATTCGCCGTCAACCACGGCCTTGAAGCTCTTCACGGTATCTTCGACCTGAACGAACTTGCCGGAAATGCCGGTAAACACTTCGGCGACGTGGAACGGCTGGCTGAGGAACTTCTGGATCTTGCGCGCGCGCATGACGGTCAGCTTGTCCTCTTCCGAGAGCTCATCCATGCCGAGGATGGCAATGATGTCCTGCAGCGACTTGTACTTCTGCAGCGTTTCCTGAACGCGGCGGGCGGTCTCATAATGCTCCTGACCGACCACGGCAGGCGTCAACACGCGGCTGGTGGAGTCGAGCGGATCGACCGCCGGGTAGATGCCCAGCTCCGAAATCGCGCGGTTCAGCGTGGTGGTGGCGTCAAGGTGAGCAAACGATGCGGCTGGTGCAGGATCGGTGAGATCGTCTGCTGGCACGTAGATCGCCTGAACCGAGGTGATCGAACCCTTGTTGGTCGAGGTGATGCGTTCCTGCAGCTGGCCCATGTCGGTGGCCAAGGTCGGCTGATAGCCCACCGCCGAAGGAATGCGGCCGAGCAGCGCCGACACTTCGGAACCGGCTTGCGTGAAGCGGAAAATGTTGTCGACGAAGAACAGCACGTCCTGGCCTTCGACATCGCGGAAGTATTCGGCCATGGTCAGGCCCGAAAGCGCGACGCGGGCGCGGGCGCCGGGAGGCTCGTTCATTTGGCCGAACACCAGCGCCACCTTGGAGCCTTCGGAAATGGCGTTGCCATCCTTGTCCGAGGCGATGACGCCGGCTTCGAGGAATTCGTGGTAGAGATCGTTGCCCTCGCGGGTGCGTTCACCCACGCCGGCGAACACCGAAACGCCGCCGTGGCCCTTGGCGATGTTGTTGATCAGTTCCTGGATCAGCACGGTCTTGCCGACGCCGGCGCCGCCGAACAGGCCGATCTTGCCGCCGCGCGCATAGGGCGCGAGCAGGTCGATCACCTTGATGCCGGTGACGAGGATGGCCGCTTCGGTCGACTGGTCGACGAACGGCGGGGCTTCGGCGTGGATCGGGTTGCGCTTGGCAGCATTGACCGGGCCCCGCTCGTCG
>JANOBA010000253.1:0-2659 GCA_031411415.1 Novosphingobium sp. | reverse complement strand
GAAGGCATTGCGAGCCGCGCCAAGGCAGCGGTGGAAGGCGCGGTGTTCCGGGTCGAGGATGTCGAAGTCCGCCCGGTCAAGCGCAACCCCTATCCGCCGTTCACCACCTCGACGCTGCAACAGGAAGCCGCGCGCAAGCTGGGCTTTTCCGCCAGCCACACCATGCGGGTGGCGCAGAACCTCTATGAAGCCGGCGCGATCACTTACATGCGCACCGACGGCGTGCAGATGGATTCCAGCGCGATTTCCGACGCCCGCCGCGCGATTACCGAGCGGTTTGACGGGCACTATCTGCCCGAGAGCCCGCGCATCTATCAAACCAAGGCAAAGAACGCGCAGGAAGCCCACGAAGCGATCCGCCCGGTCGATTTTGCGGTGGCCCGCTATGGCAGCGATGATGGTGCCCGGCTCTATGACTTGATCTACAAGCGCGCGATGGCCAGCCAGATGGCTTCGGCCAGCCTTGAGCGCACCAGCGTCACGCTGGCTGATCCCGCCGGCAAGCACGAATTGCGCGCCACCGGACAGGTGATCAAGTTCCCCGGTTTCTTGGCGGTCTATGAGGAAAGCCGCGACAACAAGGGCGATAGTGAGGAAGAGGATTCCGGCCTGCTGCCCGAGATGGTCAAGGGTGATACGCCAGCCAAAAAGAGCGTCGAGGCGAGCCAGCATTTCACCCAGCCGCCGCCGCGTTTTTCCGAGGCTTCGCTGGTCAAGCGGTTGGAAGAGCTCGGCATCGGCCGGCCATCGACTTATGCCTCGACCTTGCAGGTGCTCAAAGACCGCAACTACGTCCGCACTGAGAAAATCCGTTTCTTTGCAGAGGAAAGCGGGCGACTTCTCACCGCTTTTCTAGAGCGTTTTTTCCCGCGCTATGTCGCCTATGATTTCACCGCCGGGATGGAAGACGAACTCGACGAGGTTTCAGGTGGGCGCGCCGCCTGGAAGGCAGTGCTCGAGGCGTTCTGGAAGGACTTCAAGCCCAAGAGCGACGAAGTGATGGAGCGCAAGCCCTCCGAAGTCACCGAGGCGCTGGACGAATTCCTCTCGGACTACCTGTTTCCACCCAATGACGACGGCAGCGACCCGCGCATCTGCCCCAAGTGCGGGCCTGAAGGACGGGTTGGCGGGCGGCTTGCGCTGCGCGGCGGGCGGTTTGGCGCATTCGTTGCCTGCTCGAACTATCCCGAGTGCAAGTTCACTCGCAAGTTTGCCCAGCCCGGCGCAGGCGGCGAAGGCGCCGACGATGCCGAGCTTGGCAAGCATCCCGAGACCGGCGAGGCCATCACTCGGCGCGCCGGGCGCTTCGGCCCCTATATCCAGCTGGGCGAGGGCAAAGAGGCCAAGCGTGCCTCCATCCCCAAGGACATCGGCGACATGACGCTCGATTGGGCGGTCAAGCTGCTCGACCTGCCGCGCACGATTGGCGAACATCCCGAGAGCGGCAAACCGATCACCGCCAGCATCGGCCGCTATGGGCCATATCTGGCGCATGAGGGCAAATACGCCAAGCTGCGCAGCACGGAAGATGTGTTCGAGACCGGCATGAACGCCGCCGTGGTCAAGCTCGCCGAAGCAGCTGCCGGCGGTGGCCGGGGCGCGCGCACCGCCGCCGAGCCGCTCAAGACTTTCGGCCCGCATCCCACGTCGGGCGGCGAGATGAAGCTGATGGCCGGCCGCTATGGACCTTATGTTACCGACGGCACAACCAACGCCACCCTGCCACGCGGCACCGAGCCCGAGGCGCTGACGGCGGAAGCGGCGGTTGTGCTGATCGACGAGAAAGCCGCCAAGGGCCCGGCAAAGGGCAAGCCGAAGCGCAAGGCACCGGCGAAGAAGGCGGCTGGGGCCAAGAAGGCTCCGGCGAAGAAAGCAGCGCCGAAGAAGGCGGCGGAATGAGCGAAACCTTCACCCGCCACCGCCAGCCCTGGAAGAGCGAAGAAGTCGCCAAATTGCGCGTGCTGGCGGGCAAGGGCAAGGGCCTGAAAGAGATCGCCAAGGCGCTGAACCGCAGCGAGGAATCGACCAAGGACCGGGCCAAGGAAGACGGGATAGGGATCGCGAAATTGCGCTAGTTGCGCGCCATGGTTTGGACCATAAGCTGGCTCACAAATGTTGGGAGAGTGAGATGAGTCAGGACTTGTTGGGCCTCAAGGGCAAACACGCGATCGTCTGGGGTGGGGGCTTCGGCATGGGCGAGCGCACCGCGATCCGGCTGAGCGAGGCGGGCGCGCATGTGACCGTTATCGATCTGGAGCAAGCCCGCGCCGACAAGATCGCCGGCGAGATCATTGCCGCCGGCGGCAAGGCGATTGCCTTGCAGGCCGATGCCACCAGCGAGGCCAGCGTCGAGGCGGCGCATGGTGCGGCGGAAGCGGCGCTCGGTCCGCTCGATGTGATGGCCACGGTCATTGGCCTCGGCGTGTGGGATCAGGTGGTCGACATGAGCCTTGAGAAGTTCAACCAGTCGATCCTGCTCAATCTCACCAGCTTTTTCCTGCCTGCGCGCGCGGCGGGGCGGTCCTTGTTGAAGCATGGCAAGCCCGGCGCGATTGCCTGTGTCTCGTCGGTCAGCGGGCTGACTTCCGCGCCCAATCATGCGGGCTATGGCGCAGCGAAAGCGGGGATGATCAACCTCGTGCGGACCATGGCAGACGAG
>JANOBA010000252.1:0-4312 GCA_031411415.1 Novosphingobium sp. | reverse complement strand
ACGGCGTCTATGTGCAGCCGATCAACTATCCCACAGTGCCGCGCGGCACCGAACGCCTGCGCTTCACCCCCGGCCCCGCCCACACCGAAGCGATGATGGCTGAGCTGACCAAGGCGCTCAGCGAAATCTGGGACCGGCTGGCGTTCAAAGTAGCGGCGTAAGCTGATGCCAAACGGTTTTCACAGATTACACGGCGGCAGGGATTGAAAGGACAAAGACCGTGAACTGCGCCATTCGCACAGTTTGCACCCTCCTGATTTGTGCTCCTGAGATAACTCAAGCGCAAGAGATCTACATGTTTCAAGGTTATCTGCAGGGCTAACTACGGACAGATCTCAACAACCGGCTTATTCAACAGGCAGCAGGGCATAACGCTGAGGCCACGCAACGAAGCCCGGTTCGCCCGGACCCCACCGCGACCCCCTCGGTTCTACGCTTCTCACCCAGCATCACGACACGCCAGCGCAACCTGGCGGGTTTCATAGCCCGGACGCGGACGCAAAGTCCTGAAAGTGCCAATCGGATGGCACAGCTGTTTACCTCCAGCGATGTTTTTGTCGCAATGGCGCAAGGCCTGGCTCCCAAGGGGCTGCGCATTGACAATGTGGCCGATGCCTACACAGTGTACTTAATCACGGCGTGGCAGGCGTCGCGCGGGATCAGCGGCGATAGCAGCCGTGAACAGGCGCAAGTGGTAAAGGCACAGGTAACGGCAGCCCTGCTGGCGCCCCCCAACTGATAAACGCGGCGGCGGCGCAGAAGCAGGAACTGGCCGAGGCCCTGCTGGTGCAGACAGCGCTGATAGAAGCCTCGGCAGATGCCGCTGCGAATGATCCCGCTTCGCGGCTCGTATACCCAGTCAGATGGCATTGAGTGAAGATCGACTCAAATTACTCATGGTGGACAGCCTTGAGGGTGACACCGGCGCGCAGAACCCAGAGACGCGCAATGTTCAGTGCCTTCACGTTGACGCCGTCCGCGTCCAGCAGATCGCAGGCTTCACCGAGGAGTGAACTTCAGCCAGCGACAGAAAACGCGTCCGTTGGTTATCGGTTTTCTTGACCACCGCCTTTTCGCATGGGTTCGCCGGTACGATGCTGCGACGCACGGCAAAGCTGAAGACCGCCGACAGATCCCTGAACACCTTCCGGGCCGCACCATCGCCGCCGCGCACAATGATCCGCCGACGATGGCCCATCTTCTCGTCGCTGGCTGATTTGCCCGCTGTGACATCGCGGAAGAACCGCTCGATGTCGCCAGCGCCGACTTCCGTGACCCGCTTCATTCCGAGCAACGGCACGACATGCTGCCGCAATCGGGTAATTGTGTAGGTTTTGGTCCGCCCCTTCATGGGTTCGCCCTGGCGCTTGCCGCGCTGGATATAGCAGCCTTCCTCTTCGTAAAGGTCGATCAGGCCGCTCATTTTCATTTCCAGCCGCTTGGTATTCCGCTCGGCTGCGGGATTGTCGCCGACAGCAATTGCGCCAAGTGCCTTCTTTGCGTGCTTTTGGGCCTCCTCGACCATCAGAGTGCCAAATCGACCGATTGTCACGAAGCGTTGAGGTGCAGACCGACCGCCGCCTTCGGCGTGGTATCTGACAATGAAAGTTTTCGCGCCGGCGGTTTCGACCCGCATTCCAAAACCGTTGAGTTCGCTGTCCCAAACAATGTACCGCTTGCCATTCAGCATCGCCGCGTCAGCCGAGCGCTTGGTCAGCCGAACCTGATTTCCTTTGAACATTCCACCCCAACCTCTTTGGTTTTGGTCAACACCTGGTCAACACCGTGCATGAAAACGCAGGGAAATGACCCGGATACTCCTAGCGTGATTTGGGGAAATAATATTGATTAAATTCAATAAATTATGGCGCGCTCTGGCGTAGATTAGAGTGGTATGGGAAAGCCCATCAAGCACCTTTGCCAAGGTTGGGGTCGAGGGTTCGAATCTCTTCGCCCGCTCCAGTTTTTCATCGGAAATATCAGGCCGAAAGGCCGCGTCAGCTTTTGCCGGGTATTAACCCCTCGCCGCTATAGCAGCGCTCATGAAACACATCGTCAAACTGGGTTTTGCCGGGCTTGCTGCCCTGTCCGCCCTGCTCCCCGCCCTGCCTGGCCTTGCCCAGAGCGAGGCGCCCTACACCGTTGTCGAATCCGGCAAGACCTATCAGCGCCTGCAGGACGCAGTGGACGCCATCGGTAATGGCACCGGCACGATCCGCTTCGCCTCGTTCCGCTTCGCCGATTGCGCGGTGCAGACCGGCGGCGACATTCTCTACACGGCGGCCGTGCCCGGGCAGGCGGTGTTCGATGGCGCGGTTTGCGAGGACAAGGCGGCGCTGGTGCTGCGCGGGCGGCGGGCGCGGATTTCCGGGATTGTCTTCGCCAACATGAAATCGAGCGACGGCAACGGCGCGGGCATCCGGCTGGAACAGGGCGACCTTGATATCAGCCAGTCGTGGTTCCGCGACAGCCAGGAAGGCCTGCTCACCGCTAATGGCCAGCGCGGCGCGATCACCATCGACAAGTCGACGTTCACCCGGCTGGGCACCTGCGAGTTTTCGGGCGGCTGCGCCCATTCGGTCTATGTCGGCGACTATGGCTCGCTCACGGTCACGCGCTCACGCTTCGAGATCGGCTCGGGCGGGCACTATGTGAAAAGCCGCGCCGCGCTGATCGACGTGCGCGATTGCAGCTTTGATGATTCCGCCGGGCGCGGCACCAATTACATGATCGACCTGCCCGCCGGCGCAACCGGGCGGATTGCGAATAACTGGTTCGTCCAGGGCAAGGACAAGGAAAACCATTCGGCGATCATCGCGGTTGGCGCCGAAGGCCGGGTCAACAGCAGCGCTGGCCTCGCCATTTCAGGCAACAATGCCCGCATGGCGCCGGGGGTCGATTTCCCGACTGTGTTTGTAATCAACTGGACGGGTGACCGGATGTCTGTCGGCGAAAACGAGATTGGCGCGGGGCTAACGCGCTATGAGGCACGCAGCTTGTAACCTGCCAATTTACAGCAAGTGCCCGCTGCGGTCGCGCTTGGTGGCAAGATAGCGGGCGTTGTGCGGGTTGGCGGGCAGCTTATGAGCCACCCGTTCGGCAACGCAGACCCCTTCGGCCTCCAGCGCTGCGACTTTGGCCGGGTTGTTGGTCATCAGCCGGATAGACCTGACCCCCAGCAAGACCAGCATCCGCGCCGCCACGGGGAAATCGCGCGCTTCGGTGGGCAGGCCGAGCCGGTTGTTGGCATCAACCGTGTCAAAACCCTGATCCTGCAGCCGGTAGGCGCGCAGCTTGTTGATCAGGCCGATCCCGCGCCCCTCTTGCCGCAGATAAAGCAGCACGCCCCAGCCACCGGCCTCAGCCTCGGCCGCCATCGCCGCGAGCGCGGCATCGAGCTGGGGCCCGCAATCGCATTTCAGGCTACCCAGGATGTCGCCGGTGAGGCATTCGGAATGGAGCCGCACCAAGGGCGCGCGCTCGCCGGTCTGCTGGCCGATTATCAAGGCGACATGTTCGCGCAAATCGTCGGCGGCGCGGAAGGCGACGATTTCGGCCTCGTCGCTGGCGCTAACTGGCAGGTGGGCGCGGGTGGCGATGGTAAGCCTGGAAGTGTCCTTCCATGCCGCGAGATCCGCTGCGCTCACCGATTGCGCCTCGCCGGCGGGTTCGGGATCGACCAGAAAAGCCGGTAGCACGCCAGCCAGCCGCGCAAGTTCCATCGCCGCTTCGGCAGCCTCGCGGGCATCGAGATGCTCGGCGAGAAACGGCCCTTTCATCGGATAGACCAGATCAAGCGCCGGATCGGCCACCGCGCGCGCCAGAGCCAGATCGAACGCTTGCGCCCCCCGGATCAGCACCGGCGCCTGCGGTGCGGCCGCCTCGCGCTGGTTGGCGAGCTTGAGCGTGGCGGCGCGCGCCGCCGAGATCAGCATCTGGCGCGAAACAGGGGCCTCGCCAAAGCCGGTTTCGGCGGGAAGCAGCGTAAAGGCGCCGTCCAGCGCAACAGGCCAGCCGTGACGCAGCGCATCGATCGCCAGAGCAACGCGGCGAGCCGGGCTGCTCACAGATCGAATTCCGTGATCAGCGGCACATGGTCGGAGCACTGCTCCCACTTGCGGGTTTCTTCAACGATGCGGTGGCTCTGCGACTGCGCGGCAAGAGCGGGCGAGGCCCACATGTGATCGAGCCGGCGGCCGCGATCCTTGTCCTGCCAATAGGTGCGATAGGACCACCAGGTCCAGTTGCGTTCCGGCGCGGGGATATGCTTGCGGCCCAGATCGACCCAGCCGTGGGCATCGGCCAGCCGGCC
>JANOBA010000251.1:0-14863 GCA_031411415.1 Novosphingobium sp. | reverse complement strand
GCTGCGGGAATGGTGCTCGCCCATGGCCTGAGCGAATACGATGCCGACGAATGCACCCGCCTGATCGGCCACCACAGCCGCGAGCACGAAGCAATCCTGGGCTATGCCCCGCGCAGCGCCGTCATCCACCGCGATCAGCTGGTCCTCTTGTGACAATCGCTGTGACCGGCGCGACCGGTTTTGTCGGGCAGGCATTGCTCGATGCCGCCGCCAAACAGGGACTGACATTGCGCGCGCTGACCCGCAAGCCGCAAGCCCCGCGCGCCGGCGTCGAATGGGTGCGCGGCGATCTGGGCGACAAAGCTGCGCTCGCCGAGCTGGTTTCCGGCGCTCGCGCGGTGATCCACATCGCCGGGCTGACGACGGCGAAAGACGCAGCAGCGTTCGAGGCTGGCAATGTCACCGGCACGCTTGCCATGGTCGAGGCTGCGCTGGCCGCTGGCGTGCCGCGCTTCGTCCATGTCTCCTCGCTCGCCGCTCGCGAGCCCGACTTGTCGCTCTATGGCGGATCGAAGGCGCGCGGCGAGCGGGTGGTCAAGGCCAGTGGGCTCGACTGGGCAATTGTTCGCCCGCCCGCCGTCTATGGCCCGCGCGACGACGCCATGTTCGAGCTGTTCCGCTCCGCACGCTTCGGCGTGGTCCCCGCAGTGCGGGCGGCGCGCACCTCGCTGATCCATGCCGAAGACCTCGCGCGGCTGTTGCTGGCGCTGGTGCCGGGCGGCGAGGCGGCGAGCCACCGCACATTCGAGCCTGACGACGCCCGGCCCGGCGGCTGGAGCCAGGACGAGCTGGCCCGCGCCATCGGCTGGGCGGTGGGCCGCGGCCGTGTCTGGGTGCCCGGCATGACGCGCAGTATGCTCGAATGGGCGGCGCGCGGCGATATGTTGCTGCGGCGGAGCAAGGCCAAGCTCAATCTCGACCGTGCGGGCTATCTGGTGCACCCCGACTGGACAGCAAGCGCCGATGCAGCCGTGCCGGCGGCGCTGTGGCAGCCCGCCATCGAAACCCGCGATGGCCTGCGCCAGACGGCGGAATGGTATCGCCGCGAGGGATGGCTTTAGCCGCTGCGCTTCATCGTTCCGAATTGGCATTCGGATCGCCAGAACCACTTTCCAGAGCGCGCACCATCAGCTATTCGGTTTTGCGAATAATAGTTCGCCCGGGAGGAAGTTCGTGAAAAATCCAGACGCCGATTATGTGATTGTTGGCGGCGGCAGCGCAGGCTGCGTGCTGGCCAGCCGGCTGTCCGAGAACCCGGCCAACACGGTTGTTCTGCTGGAGGCAGGCGGGGCTTCAGCCGGCTTCATGAACCGGATGCCCGCCGGCGGACTGAAGATGATGTTCGGCGAGAACGACTGGGTCCATCTGACCGAGCCCGATCCCTCGCTGAACGGCCGGCAGGTGCCGTGGAATGCCGGGAAACTGCTGGGTGGCGGTTCTTCGATCAACGGCATGATCTATATCCGCGGCGACCGTTCCGACTACGATCAATGGGCGGGTGACCTCGGCTGTGCCGGTTGGAGCTGGGACGATGTTCTGCCCTATTTCAAGAAGTCCGAAGGCTTCACCGGCGAGCCAAACCAGTCACATTCGGCGATGGGGCCGCTTGGCGTCGGCTTGCCGACGATGCAGCACCCGCTGGCCAAAGTCTTTGTCGACGGCTGCGAGGAATTCGGCCTGCGCCGGATTGATGACTACTGCGGCGGCGACGTCGATGGCGCCTTCCTGATGTATGTGACCCAAAAGGATGGCAAACGTTCCAGCGCAGCGCAGGCCTTTCTCGATCCGGCCAAGAGCCGCCCGAACCTGACCGTCATCACCGGCGCGCTGGTGGACAAAGTGGTGATCGAGAACGGGCGGGCGACCGGCGTCGAGTATCGTCAGAACGGCGCGCTGCGCACGGTTTCTGCCCGGCGCGAAGTGATCCTCAGCGCCGGCGCGCTCCAATCTCCGGCAGTGTTGATGCGTTCGGGTATTGGCCCGGCCCAGCATCTTGAGGCGCTGGGGATTCCGGTCGAGGTCGATGCCCCGGAAGTGGGCCAGAACCTGCAGGAACACGCGAGTTTTCACACGACTTTCCAGGTCACGATCCCGACCTACAACACGATGATGCGCCCGCTGATTCTGGCGCGCGAATTCCTGCGCTATGTCCTGTTCAACACCGGCCTGATGACGATCGTGCCGGTGGAGGCGATGGCCTATCTGCGCTCACGCCCCGATCTTGCCGAGCCGGACGTCAAGCTGTCCTTCGGGCTGATGTGCTTCGACATGGAGAAGCGCAAGCCGCACGAGCTGCCGGGCGTCACCGTCTTTGCCAATGTCGCCAAGCCCAAGAGCCGCGGCGAGATCCGGCTGCGCAGCAGCGATGCGGCGGACAAGCCGGTGATCGACCACCGCCTGCTGGGCCATCCCGATGATGTCGCGGCGCTGATCAGCGGGGTCAAGCAAGTGCAGGAGCTGTTCCGTACCCCGGCGCTGTCAAAGGTTACGGTTCGCGGCTTCTCACCCAATCCGGTGCCGCAAACCGATGCCGAATGGGAGCAGCGGTTGCGCAATGAATGCGGTATCGGCTTTCACCCGGTCGGCACCTGTCGGATGGGCGGCGATTCTGCTTCGGTCGTCGATCCGCGCCTGCGGGTGCGCGGTGTCGCAGGCCTGCGCGTTGCCGATGCCTCGATCATGCCGATCATGCCTGCTGCCAACACCAACGCGCCGTCGATCATGGTCGGCGAAAAGGCCGCCGACATGATTTTGGCCGAGAGTCAGAAGACCGGATCGTAATCCGGCGGTAGATCGCCGGTCCCCGTATCCGGTTCACCGGGCACGTGGATGCCGCATTCGACCTTTTCCCAGCCGCGCCAGCGCCCGGCGCGGGCATCTTCGCCGGCGGCGACTTTGCTGGTGCATGGCGAGCAGCCGATCGAGGGATAGCCTTCGGCCACCAGCGGATGCGGCGGCAGGTTATGCTCGGCAACATAGGCGGCGATCATTTCGGGTGACCAGTCGATCAGTGGATTGATCTTGAGTCGGCCTTGCGCGTCGGTGTTGTCGATTTCGAAGCGCGGCAGGGCGGCGCGGGTGCTCGACTGGAACGACTTGCGCCCGGTTATCGTCGCATCGAACCCTGCCAGCGCCTTCGCTAGCGGTTGCACTTTGCGGATATCGCAGCAGCCATCGGGATCATAGGACCAGCGCAGCCCGCTTTCGTCTTTCGCCGCCAGTGCGGCGGCGTCCGGCGTCAGGTTGCGCAGATTGGTGAGCCCCAACCGTTTCACCAGCAGATCACGGTAGGTGAGCGTTTCGGGGAAATGCTTGCCGGTTTCAAGGAACAGCACCGGCAGGCCGGGATCGATCTGACTGACCAGATGCAGCAGCACCGCACTTTCCGCGCCGAAGCTGGAGACGACCGCGACTTCACCCGCCAGGCCGTCTTTCAGCACACTGGTGAGCATTTCGAGCGTATCATTGCCGCGATAGAGGCGATTGAGGCGCACGGCATCGGCCTCGCGGAAGCGAGGGCCGGTGTCGATACGGTCTTTCACCCGCTGCCCATCAGCCATGGCGCAATTTCCAGATCGGCGCGCTGCCAATGGCGTCGGCCTGATAGGCATGCGGCCAGCGGGCAAAGGCGGTTTCGGCATCGGCGGCATCGAGCGGCACTTGCGGCGCGAAGCTGTCAAAGCCTGAGCGGCGCAGCGCGGGCAATTGATCGACGATGACATCGCCGACCGCGCGCAGCTCGCCGGTATAGCCCAGCTCGCGCAGGATGCGCGCCGCCGAATTGCCGCGTCCGTCGGTGAAGGCGGGAAAATTGACCTCGACCAGCTTCAGCCGGTCCAGAAAGGGCACCAGCACGCGGGCATCGTCGCCCGGCTCGATGCGCACTGCGGTGGCATTCGATTGTTCGCCAAACGCGGCGAAAGCGGCAACCGGGCCGGAAGGCGCGGCGTCATCGCGGAAGCGGAACTGGACCTCAGTCATAAAGTGCCTCCTTGAACGGGGCCATGCCGATGCGGCGATAGGTATCGAGGAAGCGCTCCTCGCCCTGCTTGTTGGCGAGATAGAGATCGGTAACCTTCTCGACCGCGTCGACGATGCCGTCTTCGCTGAAGCCGGGGCCGGTGATCTGGCCCAGCGACGTGTCCGCGCCCTCGCAGCCGCCAAGCGACAGCTGGTAGTTCTCGGTGCCCTTGCGATCGACGCCGAGGATGCCGATGTGGCCGGCGTGGTGATGTCCGCAGGCATTGATGCAGCCGGAAATTTTCAGCTTGAGCTCACCAAGCTCAGCCTCGCGCGCGGCAAAGCGCTCGGAAATCTTCTGCGCCACCGGGATCGAGCGGGCATTGGCGAGGCTGCAATAGTCGAGCCCCGGGCAGGCGATGATATCGCCGATGGAATCGAGGTTTGGCGTGCCGAGCCCGGCCGCGTCGAGCGCCAGCCACAGCGTGTAGAGGTCAGCCTTGCGGACATGCGGCAAGACGATGTTCTGCGCATGAGTGACGCGCAGCTCGTCAAAGCTGTAGTCGCGGCCAAGATCGGCCATCAGGCGGATCTGGTCGGCGCTGGCGTCGCCCGGAATGCCGCCGACGGGCTTCAGGCTGATCGTTGCAATGATATAGCCGGGCTGCTTGTGGGCGTGGCAGTTGCGGTCCACCCACAGCGCGAAATCGGGATCGCTGCGGTCGAGTTCGTCGCTTGCGCCGGCCTCATAAGCGGGGTCGGCGAAAAAGGGGATGATGCGCTCAAGCTCAGCTATCGGCGGCTCGATGCCCTGTGTCAGCAGGTGCGCGAACTCTTCCTCGACCTGGCGGGAATATTCTTCCTTGCCAATCTCATGGACGAGGATCTTGATGCGCGCCTTGTACTTGTTGTCGCGGCGGCCATAGCGGTTGTAGACCCGCAGGCAGGCCTCGGAATAAGTGATCAGGTGGTCAAGCGGCACGAATTCGCGGATCAGCGGCGCGATCATCGGAGTGCGGCCCATGCCGCCGCCGACATAGAACACGCAGCCCACTTCGCCGGCCGCATTGCGGACGATCTGGATGCCAATATCGTGCAGCCGCATTGCTGCACGGTCGGTGTCGCTGGCGATCACCGCGATCTTGAACTTACGCGGCAGGGCAAGGAATTCCGGGTGGAAGCTCGACCATTGGCGCAGCAATTCGGCGTAAGGCCTTGGATCGACAAGCTCATCGGCGGCGGCCCCGGCATACTGATCCGAGCTGATGTTGCGGATGCAATTGCCGCTGGTCTGGATCGCGTGCATTTCCACTTTGGCCAGATCGGCAAGAATATCAGGGGCTTCATCCAGCTTTATCCAGTTATACTGGATGTTCTGCCGGGTGGTGAAGTGGCCATAACCGCGATCATATTTGTCGGCGATGTCGCCCAGCATGCGCATTTGCGCGCTGCTCAGCGTGCCATAAGGCACCGCGACGCGCAGCATATAGGCGTGCAATTGCAGATAGAGGCCGTTCTGCAGCCGCAAGGGCTTGAACTGGTCCTCGGTCATCTTGCCGGCAATGCGGCGCGCGGTCTGGTCGCGGAATTCGGCGACGCGGGTGTCGACCATTGCCTGGTCGTATTGGTCATATTTATACATCAGAGAACTCGCTCGGGCGTGGCGGTGGGATCAAGCGACAGGTCGAGGCGCACGGTCGGCCCCAGCGCGCGGATGCGTTCCTTGATGTGGGCAGGGCGGACGGTGCCGCCTTCGCTCACACCGTCAATCACATAAGCGGCGTTGACTCGCTGCGCGGCGCTTTCACGCGCGAGGATTGCCTCGGCATCGGCGCCGGCATCGACTGCCTCGTTGACATGCCGCGACCAGCCATTGCCGGTCCACCAGGTCACTTCGCCTGATTTCAGATCATTACCCGTCACTATCTTCACGAAATTGCCTCCAGCGCCAGTTCGCGCATTGTGTTGTCTTCCTGCGCCGTCACTTCGCCGATGATGATGACGGCGGGGCTGCCTATCCGGTGTTTTTCGACCAGTGCGCCAAGACCGGCAAGCGGCCCGCGCACCACACGCATGTCGGCGCGAGTGGCCTTCTCGATCACCGCCACCGGCATATCGGGCGCAAGGCCATCGGCGATCAGCTTGTCGGCAATCGTCTCTGCGGTGGCGAGGCCCATGTAGATCACCAAGGTGCGGCCCTTGCCGGCGAGGCCTGACCAGTCCTGTTCGGACAATCCTTTGCATTGGCCTGCGACAAAGCTGACGACGCTGGCTGAGCGGCGATGCGTGAGCGGAATTTGCGCCGCCGCCGCCGCGCCCAGCGCCGCGCTGATCCCGGGGACGACTTCAACCGCCACGCCCGCCGCGCGGGCTGCCTCGGCCTCTTCGCCGCCGCGCCCGAAGACGAACGGATCGCCGCCCTTCAGCCGCACGACTTCGCGGCCCGCCAGCGCTTCGCGGATCAGCAGTGCGTTGATCTCAGCTTGCGCCATGGTGTGGCGAGAACGGCGCTTGGCGACCGAAATCAGCCGCGCATCGGCCCGCGCCATCGCAAGAATCGCCGGATCGACGAGCCCATCGTGAACAATTAGCCCGGCGCCCATGATCAGCCGCGCGGCGCGCAGCGTCAGCAGGTCCGGATCGCCGGGGCCAGCGCCGACCAGCCAGACTTTACCCGGCGCAGGCTTTGGAGGAGAGGACATTGCGTTCATGCTGCGGTCTTTGACCGGGTTTTGCCACGGATGCCAGTCAGAAAGGCTTTGCAGGGACTTAGGAAAATTATTCCGGCTCGCTCTGCGGCAGTCGTTCACCCGGCTTAATATGCATGACGCGCTGGGGGAAGGGAACTTGCACCCCATGCTCCAAAAACAGCCGCCACAGGCGCTTGAGCAGGTCTGACCGAATGTTGCCGATGCCATCTTCGGGGTCATCGATCCATATCTGGATTTCGAACATCAGGCCGTTTTCGCCAAATGACTGGAGCCAGGCCGTTGGCGCGGGCTCAGTGAGCACGCGCTCGGTTTCATGCGCCGCGCGCAGCATCAGGCTTTCGGCAAGGTGAATATCGGTATCGTAAGCGACGCTGACCGGCACTTTCACGCGCACATCCAGCGAGGAATAGGACCAGTTTTCGACCTGATTGATCATCAGGTTTTCGTTGGGGATGAGAAATTCGACTTTGTCGCGCGTGATCACGGAAATTGCGCGCATACCGATGCGATTGACCTGACCGACGGTGCTCGTGCCGCCCTGATTGCCCACCGCGATGACATCGCCCGGCTTGATTGAGCGGTCCATCAGCAGGATAATTCCCGCCAGCAGGTTGCCGAAGGTCTTTTGCAGGCCAAAGCCGACCGCAAGGCCGAGTGCGCCGGAAAACACGGTCAGCGCGGTGAGGTCGATGCCGAGAAAATCAATGCCGATCAGGATGCAGAGCAGCCAGACTATGATTCCCACCAGCTTTTCGCCGAGCAACTGCTGCGCCGAATCGAGCCGCTTCAACCGGCGGAACCCTAGCCTGACACCGCGATTGCCCAGCCGCCCGAAGACATAGACCAGACCAATGACAACCAACATCAGCATCGCCCGGTAGAGCGATATGCGCGAATGGCCGTAGTCGAAGCCAATCGAATCGAGGTGTTTGATAATCTGGCCGAGATGGGTGGGCAGGTTCACGTGGCAAAGGCCTGTTCGAGATCGGCGATCAGGTCGCCGGCGTCTTCCAGACCAACCGACAGCCGCACCGCGAAGCGATCGGCCGGGTCTGCCCCGCGCGGCGGCCAGGGGGTGACGCTGCGATAGCGCAGTGGATCGACCGGCAATGCGAGGCTTTCAAAACCGCCCCACGAATAGCCGATGCCGAACAGGCGCAGCGCATCGATCAAGCGATTGCGGCGGGCTTCCCCCTCTGAACTTTTTGGGCCGCCCTTCAGCACGAAGCTGAACAGCCCGCAGCCGCCGGTAAAATCGCGTTTCCACAGATCGTGGCCAGGCGCGCCGGGCAACATCGGGCAGAGCACTTGGGCGACATCATCGCGCTGGCTGAGCCAGCCGGCGATGGCCAGCGCGCTCTCGCCCGAGCGCTTCAGCCGCACATCAAGCGTGCGCAGACCGCGCAGCGCCAGTGCGGCATCATCAGGCGCGACGACTTGCCCCAGGCCCTGCGCGGTCTTGCGCAATTTCGCGTAAAGCTGCGCCCCGGCAGAGGCGCTGCCCATCATCAGGTCGCTGTGGCCGCCGACGTGCTTGGTCAGGCTCATCACGGCAATATCCACCCCGCGCTCCAGCGCCGGAAAGCCGAGCGGGCTGGCCCAGGTGTTGTCGAGAATTGAAACCAGCCCGCGCGCGCGGGCAATGGCGGCGAGCGCTGGCACATCCTGCACTTCCATGGTCAGGCTGCCGGGCGATTCGAGCAGCACTGCGCGGGTTTTCGGGCAGATTGCCGCCTCGAATGCAGCCATGTCCAGCGGATCGAAAAACCGCGTCTCGATGCCGAAATCGGCGAGCAGGCCCTGACCAAACGCCCGGCTGGGATCATAGGCATTGTCGGTCATCAGCAGCACATCGCCGGGGCGGAGCACGCTGAGCAGTGCGCCGGCAATCGCTGCGACGCCGGAAGGATAGAGCATGGTCCCGGCAGCGCCCGGCTCCAATTGCGTCAGCGCCTCGGCCAGCGCCCACTGGGTCGGCGTGCCGCGCCGGCCATAGAAGAAGTGGCCGTCGGCGTTGGTCTTGGGGCCCTGTGCCAAGGCCGCCGTGTCATCATAGAGGATCGTGCTGGCGCGGAATACGGGCGGGTTGACCACGGCTCCGGTCCATTCCGCGCGCCGCCCGGCGGCAACCAGCCGGGTGGCGGGGGATAGCTTGTCGGAAGGCCCCTCGCTCATTGCTCAGGCTGCGCCCAGCGCCTTGGGCGTTGCGGGATCAAGCCCCCATTCGGCCCAGCTGCCATCATAAAGCGCGACATCGTGCTTGCCGATCAGGTGCAGCGCGAACAGCAGCACGCAAGCTGTGACGCCGCTGCCGCACGATGCGGTGATCGGCCGATCAAGATTGATCCCGGCGGCCTTGAAGGCAGCGACGAGGCCATCGCGGTCCTTGTAAGTGCCATCGGGGTTGAACAATTGTCCGTGCGGCAAGTTCAGCGCGCCGGGAATGTGGCCGGGCTGCATGCCGGGGCGCGGTTCGGGATCGGCGCCGGCAAAGCGGCCGGGTCCGCGGGCGTCGACCATCTGTTCGGCCCCGGTGCCGACGTTGGCCAGCATCTGGTCCTTGCTGCGTAGCGCCTTGTCGTTCGACCATGCGGTGAAGTGGCGGTGGCGCAGGTTTTCCTTGCCGCTGGCAAGCGGCCGACCTTCGGCCTTCCAGCGCGCGAGGCCCCCATCGAGTATGCCGACCGCATGGGCGCCGAACAGCTTGAGCATGAACCAGGCGCGCGCCGAGCTTTTCAGCGCGCTGTCATCATAAACGACGATCCGGCTGCCGTCGCCAAGCCCAAGGCTCTGCATGCGGCTGGCGAATTTTTCGGCGCTGGGCAAGGTGTTGTCGATCGGCGCTGCGGCATCGACCAGATCGCCGAGGTTCATGAACACCGCGCCGGGGATGTGCGCCCCCTCATACTCCGCGGCAGCATTACGGCCGGCATCGGGCAAATGCCACGAGGCATCAACGATCCTGAGGTCGCTCGCGCCCACTTCGCCCGCAAGCCATTCGCAGGAAACCAGGCTGTCCATCAACTTGCTCCTGCCATTATGCGGCCCATTATATGCGCTTTCATGCGCTGACCGCCAGCGCACGCTGGCTGATCCGAGAATAGAGCCGCGGGCCCAGATCAAGCCGGAACGGGCGCAGCGCCGCGCCGGGCCGGTCCTGATCTTCGCCAACGACGAAAGTGCTGGAGGCCACCAGCGGCGGGGCGCCGCGCCGCGCGGCTTCGACCCGGAACCGGGCGAGCGGAATGAACAGCGCGGCATTGCCGCTGCGGATCGGGGTGATGTCTGACAGCGCCAGCTTGAATTCGCCGGTCAGCGTCACGCTCTCGCCGGCACCCAGCCGGGGCAGGCGGTGGAGCGCGGTGATTTCCTGGCCGCCCAGCTCCAGCTGCGTCCGGTCGGGCAGCGAGGCATGCGCGCCGATCATGTCGCCGCCCACCGTCACCGGGCCAATCACCGTGCGGCCGGTGTTGCGGATGATCAGTTCGTAATTGAGCACGGTGTTCATCAAAGTGGCGCTCATGCGCCGGGCCGCAAGCTCGATTTCGAGCGGATTGACCGGCAACCGCAGCGCCGGGCTGGCCGGTGCCGGTGCTGGTTCGGGAACGGCTGGCGGGCTGGCGGGCTCGGCGATTGCGGAGAGCAGTTCGAGATCGGGCTTGGCTGCAACTGGTGCGGGAGCAGGCAGCGCTTCGGGCAACACCGGCTGCGCGGCCCAGTCGCCGGCCTCTGCCGCTGCGTTCTGTTTACGGCGCCGCACCATCTGCCAGCTGAGCACCAGGCCAATGCCACCGAGAAAGGCGAGCGCGGCCAGCCATGGCGACTGCCACCATGCGGAACCGGCGCCGGCAGCATCGCTGGCCGAATGGACCCGCCATTCGAGCGCCGGCGCGGAAGGCGCGAGGCTGGGCAGGGCCTGCGGTATCGGCACGGCAGCGGCTGACGCACTCGGAGCGGCCTGCGGAGCGGGAGCAGCCGGCGCGGCGCGGGCGCTCGCGCTGGGTGCAGGGCGGGTGGCGCTTGCGGAGGCTCTTGGCGCGGCGGCCTGCGATGCGGCGGGCCGCCCCTCTGCTGGCGCCGCGCAGGCCGTCGCGCGCGGCGATGGCGCTGGCCGGGCTGAGGCGCTGCCGGAGTGGCTTGGGGCGGGACTTGGCGCAGCGGCTCTGGGGGCCGAAGGTTCGGCAGCAGGCTCCGCCGGGCGCACCACGCGCGGCGCCGAGGCGCCAGGGTTTTCGGGATCAACCGGGCCTTGCGGGCGCGCGCGCGGGCTGGCCGAGGGGCTGGGCAGGCGATAATCGCTCACCGATGGCAGCGCGTCCTGTGCGTTCGCCGCCGGGGCACCCAGTGCAGCCGAGAGGCAGGCGAGCGGCAGGCAGGCAAGCGCCAGCCGGGCCTGCCACGGCGCCCATGCATGAGATGAATTTGCGTTTCTGTGCTGCGTCATTCCAACCCGTTCGCCCACTGGGCATTTTCCCCTGAATAGCCTGTGAACCCCGCCAGCGCTACAGGCTGGCTTGTGCGAAAGGCGCGATAGAGGCATGGACTGTGGCATGAACGACACAAGCCCCGACCCTGTCACCGCGACCCCGCGCTTTCTCGGGCGCCAAAGCACGGCACCTGCCTCGCCGCAAGAGGCTGTGCTCGATTACGTGCCCAATCCAAGGCAAGGCGCACTTTACCTTGTGCGCTTCGCCGCGCCTGAGTTCACTTCGCTGTGCCCGGTGACCGGACAACCCGACTTTGCCCATCTGGTGATCGACTATGCGCCGGCGGCAACCATCGTCGAATCGAAAAGCCTGAAGCTGTTCCTCGGCTCGTTCCGCAACCATTCCGGCTTTCACGAGGATGTGACGGTCGGCATCGGCCAGCGCCTGTTTGCGGAAATGCAGCCCAGTTGGCTGCGCATCGGCGGCTACTGGTATCCGCGCGGCGGCATTCCCATCGACATATTCTGGCAAAGCGGCGCAGCGCCTGAGGGCCTGTGGGTGCCGGATCAAGGTGTCGCGGGCTATCGCGGGCGGGGCTAGCCGAACAGCATTTTCAGCGTGCCTCCCAATGGCGCGGGCATGAAGCTGTCGCCGCCCGGCCAATCGAGGAAACCGAAGGCCGCGTAAGTGCCGCCGTCGACAAACAGCGTCTGGCCAGTGACGGTGCGCGACATATCGCAGGCGAGGAACACCACGCCGTCGACCACTTCCTCAACGCTCGGCGCGCGTTTCATTGGCACGTAGATTTTCATCGCCTCATCGAGCGCATTCGGCCCCAGTTCGGCGAGGCGCGCGAAGTCTTCCGGGGCGAGCGCGGCATTGGTGGTGCGCGCCGGGCTGGTGTCGCTGGCGAGGCAATTGACCCGGATCTGGTGTTGGCCAAGTTCGACCGCCAGCGCCCGGCTGAAATTGGTCAGCGCCGCCTTGGCCCCGGCATAGACCGCGAATGTCGCCGCCCCCCGGTGCGCCTCGATGGTAGTGAAATTGATGATTGAGCCCCCGTTTCCGCTCTTTTTGAGCAGGGGAATCGCGCGTTGGCACGAGTCAATGTGATAGCCATAGTTATAGCGGATGTTCTCGGCGTGGCTGGCGCGGCTGGTGTTCTCGAACAGGTTGCGCGCGACCCCGCCGCAGACATTGACCAGAATGTCGATGTGACCGGTCAGCGCCTCGACCTGATCCCAGAACGCATCGAGCGAGGCCGGGTCCAGAACATCGCCAAAGATGGCCGTCACGCTGCTGCCCAGTGCAGCGGCTTCGCGGGCAATGGCCTCCAGCCCCTCGCGGTCGTTGTCGCAGACGATGAGCCGCACCCCCTCGCGCGCCAGCCCCAGCGTGGTGCCGCGCCCCAGATGGCCCGCCGCGCCGCCGACCACCACCGCAACCTTGCCCTGCATCGCCTCGTGCGCTTCCCGCAGTCCCATCGCTTTAACTCCCATATTCGCGGCCTTGCCTTTGGCCTTGCGGCATGGTGTCCTGCGGCAAGAACGCGCGCAAGGCGGAAAGGCAGGCAATGCGGAGATTTGGCATGGCAATCGGGCTGGCGGGGCTAATGGCCGCCGCGCCGCTGGGCGCCAACGACAGTGCGGCCTCGATCGGTCTGGGCGGGCTGGTCCTGACCCAGAGCGATGCGATTTCGATGGATTCAGAAGACCTCTATATTTCGCAGAAGGAAGTGCGGGTGCGCTATCGCTTCACCAATCGCACGAGCCGCGATGTCGAGACACTGGTGTCGTTCCCGGTGCCGGTGCTGCCGGGCGATATGGCGGCCTATATGGGCGACACCGAAATCCCAGATTTCCGCGCGCTGAAATTCCGCACCACGGTCGACGGCCGTCCGGTCAGGCTCGACTTTGCCGAGCGCGGGATGATCGGCGCCCGCGATGTCACCGCCCGGGTTGCCGCGCACGGCTGGCCGCTGCGCTGGTTTGCCAGCTATCAGGAATCTGTGCCCTTCATCGAGAAAATGACCGCGGCGGACAAATCCGCCTACCGCCGTGAAGGCTTGTTAAAGCCAGACCCGAACAACACTCACGACCTCATCCCGGCCTGGAGCTTGGTCACCCACGTGACCCGGCGGCAGACTTTTCCGGCGGGCCGCACGGTTGAGGTCACGCACGCTTACGCACCATACGCTGGCGGTTCGGTCGGCGGCGGGCTGGAGCGCGAACTGCGCCGCGATTCGATATTCGCCGAAAAACAGCGCAAATACTGCGTCGATGCCGAATTCATCGCCGCGTTTGATCGGCGCACCACGCCGCGCGCGGGCAAGCGGCCCCAGGCCAGCGAGGTCTGGCTCGACTATATCCTGAGCTCAGGCGCCAACTGGCGCGGGCCGATCCGCGATTTCCGGCTGGTGATCGACAAAGGTAAGCCAGACAACCTGGTCAGCTTCTGCATGGACGGGGTGCGCAAGATATCGCCCACCCAGTTTGAAGTGCGCAAGACGAATTTCGAGCCACGCCGCGATCTGTCAGTGCTGATCGTCGAATTTTTCCAGACCGATTGACGGGGTCGGGCTCGATGAAGAGAGGCAGTCCCTATTTTTTGCGCTTCGGCTTCGGCGCAGGCAGCGCGTCAGCCGTGGCCCGGACGAGTGCGCATAACCACTCTGCATCGTCCCAAAAATCAGCCTCGATCAGCATGCTGGGCTTCGCGCCGCGATAGGGCGGGGCGTCGGGCGCCGTGTTTGCCAGTGCCCGCCCGGAAGGCGTCGGCTTGATAAACAGCTGGTCGTCGCACACCAGACCGATGGTCTTGCCATCGACCCAAATGCCATATTCGCCGAACATCTTGCGGATAGACAGGCCGCCAACCTTGGCGAGCTGGTCCTGAAGATAAGCGATGGTCCGGTCCTGCGTTGCCATAACTAAAGCTCCACCACTTTGCCGCCAGCTGCGGCCGAGGCCCGCACGGCATCGATCAGTTCCATCGCCGCGACGCCGTCCGCAAAGTTGGCCGGCACCACCGGACCGGGCGCTGCCTTGCCCAGAATCGCCGCACAGAAGGCCTGGCAAAGCATGGCATAGGGCGGCAGCTCGAACGCGACCAGGCCCTTCCAGCGGGCGTCCTCATGGCGCGGATCGCCGCCGACGGGCGGGGCTGGGGGCAGGGCGAGGTCAGCGGGGATCGGCAGCTCGCGGGTGCCGCTGCGGTCGGCAATCTTCGGCCCGCTGGCGTCGAGCCAGACCGAGCCCTCGCTGCCGGTGACATGCGAAATATCGAGCATCGGGCCAAACAGCCCGGCGCAATACTGGATTACCCCTTCGACGCCGCTCGCCATGGCAAAGCGCAGCGAGAACGTGTCATCCACCGGGCCTCGGGTCAGCGATGTCGCGCTGAGCGAAGCGCTGAGCGATGCGACCGGTCCAAGCCAGCCTAGCAGCTGGTCGGCCAGATGGGGCATGGAGGCCCCAAGCCAGCCGCCGCCTTCCGCCGGATCAAACCACCAGTCCGGCATGGCGTGCTCCCAGCTCGGAATATGCGGCAGGAACTGGATGAACGAAGCGGCGCGCGGCTCGCCGATCAGGCCACCGGCAATCGCCCTGCCAATTGCTGCGCGCTGGGGAATGAAGCGGAATTCGTGACCGAGCATGTGGACTTTGCCTGCCGCCTCGGCCGCCGCCAGCAACTGGCGCGCCTCGCGGGCATCGCGCGCGAAAGGCTTTTCGCACAGCACATGGCAGCCATGCGCCAGCGCCTGCA
>JANOBA010000250.1:0-4400 GCA_031411415.1 Novosphingobium sp. | reverse complement strand
CCGATGATCGCAGTGAAGCTTTCCGCCGTCAGGCTGGCGCCGCCGACCAGCGCGCCGCCAACTTCGGGCACGCCTAGCAGCTCCGCAGCATTCTGGGCATTGACCGAGCCGCCATAGAGGATGCGCACTGCCGCGCCGTCTTCGCCATAGGCCTCTACCAGCTGCGCACGGATCAGGCGGTGCATCGCCTTAACGTCCTTGACCGAAGGCACCCGGCCGGTGCCAATCGCCCAGACCGGCTCATAAGCCACGCTCAGCTGGCTGGCAGCGCCATCGCCGCGCGGCAGCGAACCGCCAAGCTGGCGTGCGACGACTGTTTCCGCATCGCCAGCATCGCGCTCTTTTTCGGTCTCGCCGACGCACAGGATCACCGACAGGCCCGCCGCCAGCGCCGCATCTGCCTTGGCGCGCACTTTGGCGTCGCTCTCACGATGCATCGCACGACGCTCGGAGTGGCCGATAATGGTGAAGTCAGCGCCCGCATCCGCCAGCATTGCGGCCGAAACGTCGCCAGTGAAAGCGCCGCCCGGTTCGGCATGGCAGTCCTGTCCGCCAACGCCGATATCCTGCACCGCCTCGCGCATGGCGTGGATCAATGTTGCTGGCGGTGCCAGGGCAACCTGGACCTGGGGAAAGCGCGCAGCCGCGCGGTCGATCGCGCGGGCTTCGGACAGCAAGGCCCGAGTCCCGTTCATTTTCCAGTTGCCGACGATATAACGCATTGTGTCTTTTACCATGTCCGCCCCGCAGGCGAATCCCTATATCAAAACGATTTCCGGGCGCTGCTAGTCGCTAGTCGGCGCGCTTGTCAAAGGCAGGGGGCAAAAACCGGGGCCGACCGCCCGGGTTTAGAGCCACTGAGCCCGCCAACATTACCCAACCACCATTACACCAGTCAGGAATACTGGGCCATTGCCGGAATTGCCATTGCTGCCTAAAGCCCGGCAGCCGGAATCCGGCAAACACCCTTCAACCGAATCGCAAGTGGCCGCAGCATGATCCAGTTTTTGCGCAGATTGATGAAGTCGAAGTTCGGCGTGGCGCTGGCGCTAGGCTTCCTGATACTCATCGCGTTGGCATTTGCGGCGGGTGACGTCTCAAACTTGCGCTCGGGAACGACGAGCGCCGCAGGCGATAAAGTCGCCAAAGTTGGCAATCAAACGATCTTTGCCAGCCAGCTCAGCCAGTCCGCGACGACCGCGCTGGAAAATCTCAAGCGTGACGATCCGCGCCTGTCGATGAAGGCCCTGCTCGCCCAAGGCGGGCTCGATCGGGTGCTCGACCAGTTGATCGATCGCATCGCCATCTCCGCTTTCGGCCACCAAAACGGCATTGTCGCCAGCGACCGCCTTATCGACAGCGAGATCGCCAAAGTTCCCAGCTTCAAGGGGCCGGACGGACAGTTCAGTGATTCCGCCTTCCGCCAGATGCTCCAGCAACAGGGGCTGAACGAAAAAGCCCTGCGCGAATCGCTGGCGCAGGATCTGGTCGGCCGCAAGCTGACCGCGCCAGCACAATTCGCCGCCAGCATGCCGCGCGATCTGGCGATCCGCTATGCCGCTCTCCTGCGCGAGAAGCGCAGCGGCGCCATCGGATTTCTTCCCGCCGCCGCTTTCGCGCCCAAGACGCCGCCAAGCGAAGCCGATTTGCAGGCCTTCTACACCAAGAACCACGACCGCTTCATCCGGCCCGAGCGACGCAAGCTGCGCTATGCGACTTTCGGCGAAGAAGCGCTCAAAGCCGTGCCGCCGCCCAGCGAGGCCGAGATTGCCGCGCGCTACAATGCCAACAAGGCACAATATTCAGCACAGGAAAGCCGGCGCGTCACCCAGCTGATCGTGCCGACAGAGGCCGCCGCGCGCGCGGTCGTCGCCGAAGTAACCGGCGGCAAGCGCCTGGAAGCCGCAGCTACGGCCAAAGGCCTCGCAACGGCAAATCTCGGCGCGCTGACCAGAGAAGCGCTTTCCGGCCAGAGCGCCCCGGCAGTTGCCGAAGCCGTGTTCGCCGCCACCAGCGGCACGCTGGCCGCGCCTGCCAAGAGCCCGCTGGGCTGGCATGTGATGCGGATCGACGGCATCGAACGCCGCGCTGAACGCAGCCTCGGTTCGGTTCGCGGCGAGTTGACCGCCGCGCTGGTCGTGGACAAGCGCCGCGCCGCGCTCAACGACCTGTCCGCCCGGCTTGAAGAGGAATTCGAAGGCGGCGCCAATCTGGGCGAAGTGAGCAAGGAACTCGGCATAACCCTCACCGAATCGCCGGAACTCACGGCCGATGGCAAGGTCTATCTCCAGCCCGGCAAAACAGCGCCGCCAGTGCTCGCCCGGCTGATGCAGTCCGCCTTTGCCATGGAAGGCGAAGGCCAGCCCCAGCTCGCCGAGGTTGTCGCGGGCAAGACTTTCGTCATTTTCGAGGCAGCACAGATCACTCCATCGGCCGCCGCGCCGCTGGCTGAAATCCGTGCTGATGTCATTTCCGGCCTGATGCAGGAGCGCGGCAGCGTTGCCGCCAAGGCTGCGGGCGAGCGCGTTTTGGCGGCAACCAAGCGCGGCACTGATCTGGCAGCGGCAATGGCCTCGCTGGGCGCAGGCGTCCCGCCGCCGCAGCGCGTCGAGATGGGACGACAAGAGATGAGCGCGATGGGCCAGCGGATCCCCCCGCCGTTGGTGCTGATGTTCAGCATGGCCATGGGCACCACCAAGCTGCTGCCCGCGCCGGACAATCGCGGCTGGTTCGTGGTCGGCCTGAGGGACATCATTCCGGGCCAGCTTGCCGCGAATGACCCGATGATCGCCGCCGCCCAGCGCGAACTCGGCTCACTCGCAGGCCAGGAATACAGCCAGCAGCTGACCCGCGCGATTCGCAATGAATTGGGCGTCAAGCGCGAGGACGGCGCGATTGACGCGCTGCGCAAACAGCTCGCCGGCGACAACTGATCGCTCGTCGCCCATGCCCGGCTCCCGCCTTGAAAACCCCGGCTCCCGGCTTGAAAACCCCGGCTCCTGTCTTGAAAACAGTGATGCCGCCGCTCGCGCACTGAGCGAAGGCCGGCCCGCGCTGGTCTGGCGCAGCCTGGTCGCCGACACCGAGACCCCGGTCGGCGCGGCGCTCAAACTGTTCGTGCCTGAACGCGGCGATTTCCTGCTCGAATCGGTTGAGGGCGGTGCCGTGCGCGGGCGCTACAGCCTGATCGGGCTCGATCCCGATCTGGTGTTCCGCGCGAGCGGCGCGGCTTGTGAAATCAACCGGGCATGGCGCTCAGACCGTGCCGCTTTTGCCCCCCTCCCCGGAGACAGTCTGGCCGAACTGCGCGCACTGGTCGCCCAGTGCCGCATCGACGTGCCCGCCGCATTGCCGCCTGCGCTCGCCTGTCTGGTCGGCTATTTCGGTTATGAGACCATCGGTCTGGTTGAAAAGCTGCCCCGCGCGCCGCAGAGCGATCTCGAACTGCCCGACATGCTGTTCGTGCGGCCGGGCGTGATCCTGGTGTTTGACCGGCTGCGCGAAGAACTGTTCTGCGTCGCCCCGCTGTGGCCGGACCATGGCGACCCGGCCCGCCAGATCGAAGCCGCCGAGGAACGCATCGACGCCGCGCTCAGCCGCCTTGCCGGCCCTTCCCCTGCGCCCGCCCGCGATACCCAGCTGCCCGAACCAGTGCTGACCCCGGTGATGGCCGCAGCGGACTACAAGGCGATGGCATTGAAGGCCAAGGACTACATCGCGGCGGGCGACATCTTTCAGGTCGTGCTCGCCCAGCGTTTCACGTGCCCCTTCACCCTACCTCCGCTCTCGCTCTATCGTGCGCTGCGCCGGGTAAACCCCTCGCCGTTCCTCTACCTGCTCGATATGCCCGAATTCGCGCTGATCGGTTCGAGTCCCGAAATTCTTGTGCGGGTGCGTGACGGTGAAGTGACGATCCGGCCCATCGCCGGCACCCGCCCACGCGGCGCAACGCCAGAGGAAGACGCCGCCAACGAGGCCAGCCTGCTTGCCGATCCCAAGGAACGCGCCGAACACCTGATGCTGCTCGATCTGGGGCGCAACGATGTTGGCCGGGTGGCCAGCGCCGGCAGCGTGAAAGTCACCGAAAGCTACACCGTCGAGCATTACAGCCACGTAATGCACATCGTCTCCAACGTCGTCGGCCAACTCGATGCGGCAAAGCACGACGCCATCGACGCGGTGTTCGCAGGCTTCCCGGCGGGAACGGTCAGCGGCGCGCCCAAAGTGCGCGCCTGCGAGATCATCGCCGAACTGGAACCTGAAACACGCGGGGCATATGCCGGCGGCGTCGGCTATTTCGCGCCTGATGGCTCGGTCGACAGCTGCATCGTGCTGCGCACCGGCGTGGTCAAGGACGGCGTGCTGCATGTTCAGGCTGGTGCGGGCATAGTCGCCGACAG
>JANOBA010000249.1:0-1663 GCA_031411415.1 Novosphingobium sp. | reverse complement strand
CATCGCCTTGGTCACCAAGGTCTTCTGGATCTTGGGGAAGTGGACGTCGATGATCGCCTGCATCGTCTCGCGGTCGGGGAATTTGATGTAGTGGAAGAAACAGCGGCGCAGGAAGGCGTCGGGCAGTTCCTTCTCGTTGTTGCTGGTGATGACGACGATCGGGCGCTCTTTGGCCTCGATTCGCTCGCGGGTTTCGTAAACGTCGAAGCTCATCCGGTCGAGTTCCTGCAACAGATCGTTGGGAAACTCGATGTCGGCCTTGTCGATCTCGTCGATCAGCAGGACGGGCAGCTGGGGCGCGGTGAAGGCTTCCCAGAGTTTGCCCTTGCGGATGTAGTTGCCAATGTCGTGCACCCGCTCGTCGCCGAGCTGGCCATCGCGCAGGCGGGCGACGGCGTCATATTCATAGAGGCCCTGCTGCGCCTTGGTCGTGCTTTTGACGTTCCACTCGATCAGCGGCGCGCCGACCGCCTTGGCGATTTCATGCGCCAGCACGGTCTTGCCGGTGCCCGGCTCGCCCTTGACCAGCAAAGGCCGGCGCAGCAGCACCGCGGCATTGACCGCAACCTTCAGATCATCGGTTGCGACATAGTTCTGTGTGCCTTCAAAGCGCTGCATTGCCCATTCCCGTGCGTATTGACCAAGCCATAGCCGATAGGTCGCAGCGCACGGGCTGGCAAGTGTCAAGGATCAGCCAGCAATTGCCCGCAGGATCGGTGCCAGTGCGCCGTCTCCAAGGCTCTGTTCGAGCGCCTGACGCAGCGCGGCGCCGACGGCCTTTTCAGCGGAGACGTGGCTGACTTCTGCGAGGTTGGCGAGCACCGCCTCGCTGGCATCGCGCTGGATGCGCAGCAGGATCTTGGCCTCATCACCATCCACCGCGCCCGAGGCAGTGAGCGCGGCAATGCGGGCGATTGCCTGGGCCAGCGCTTCGGCTTCGGCGACTTGCGGATCGATGTGGGAAGTGGCGGTGAGGCAGGCGGCAAGCGCGAATGGCGCGGCAACTGCTGCCGCGCGATGCAGGGGTGCAAGCATGTCGGGGGCCTCCTTGGGAAGCGACTCGATTCTATCAAGCGAGACCGGGTGTAGGAAAGCTGCGAGTTCGGGCCTTGGTATCGCCCGCGAGAAGTGGCACTAGGCTTTCCGACTCAAAATCCGGGGCCCAAGCAACCATGAAGTTCTTTGCCGACACTGCCGAAATCGCCGACATCAAGGAGCTTGCCGCCACCGGCCTGCTCGATGGCGTCACCACCAATCCCTCGCTGATCATGAAGTCGGGCCGCGATTTCATGGAAGTGACCAAGGAAATCTGCGGCATCGTCGATGGGCCGGTCAGCGCCGAAGTCGTCGCTCTCGACCACGAAGGAATGATGCGCGAGGCGGAAATCCTGCGCAAGATTGCCGATAACGTCTGCATCAAGGTGCCGCTGACTATCGATGGCCTGAAGACCTGCAAGGCGCTGACGGCGGACGGCACCATGGTCAATGTCACGCTGTGCTTCTCGGCCAATCAGGCGCTGCTCGCGGCAAAGGCCGGCGCGTCGTTCGTCTCGCCCTTTGTCGGCCGCCACGATGACAACGGCTTCGATGGCATGGAGCTGATCAGCGACATCCGCCTGATCTATGACAACTATGATTTCCGGACCGAGATCCTCGTTGCCTC
>JANOBA010000248.1:0-12703 GCA_031411415.1 Novosphingobium sp. | reverse complement strand
CTGCGGTGTAACCGGCGCGCTTTGCGGCGCAGGTCCGGCGGCGGCAGGTTTCTTTGCGCTGCGCAATGCGGCGAACAGCCCGAAGGCGGCTGCAAGCGCGCCAACAACAACGCCAGTTGAATTGGCCGATGTCGCGCCGCTCGAAGCATCGGCAGCCGGTGCCGGCTGCGCGTCCAGGGCATTGGCGGGAGCTTCCTGTCTAGTCTGGGGAGTTTGATCGGCCTCGGCGACAGGTGCCTGGGCGAAGCCTTGTTCCGGTGCAGCGGCCTGTTGCGCCTGAGGCTCATCGGCAACAGGTTGTGCCGCTGCCGAAAGACTGGTCGATGCAAGTGCCAGACTCAGGACAACAGACCTTATCTGCATTGTGATCACCCCTGTTGGATCTAGCGTGCGGGTGACATTTCCTGGCTTCACCCGATCACGGATTCGATCGATGCCGCATTGAGTGACAGGCGTGCCGATAGAGGTAAATTGCCTAATTAGGCACGTGTAGCGCAATATTGTGTCTGCTAGGGCGGTCTAAAGGATGACATGCCCATGCCATTAATACTGATGGTCGATGATCACCCGCTGTTCCGCGACGGCTTCGCCAACATGATCCGGACGCTGCGGCCGACATGGCAGTTGAGCTTCGCCGATCGCGCCGAACGCGCCATTGCAGAAATTGAATTGCTACGTCCCGACCTTGCCATCCTCGACATTGGTCTGCCCGATGGCGATGGCTTTTCGCTGCTTGCCTCGCTTGCGGCGAAGCTTCCGGACTTACCCCAGGTTTTGCTCTCGGGCCGCAATGATGCCGGCGTGCGGGTGCGGGCGCGCACTTGTGGAGCCCGCGGCTTTATCGCCAAATCGATGCCACCTGCGGTGATCGTCGCGCAGCTCGATTCTGTGCTGGCGGGCGGCATGGCGTTTGAGTCCGAAAATGCCTCAGCAGAAGTTCCGCAGTTGACTACGCGCCAGGCAGAAGTGCTCGGCCTTCTCGCCGAAGGGCACGGCAACAAGGAAATGCGCTACCGACTCAACATCGCCGAGCGTACAGTGCGCGCGCATATGACTGAACTGTTCCAGATTCTCGGCGCGCACAGCCGAACACAGGCCATGATCCGGGCACGCGAATTGGGCCTGATCGACTGATGGACCGCATCGATGCCGAATCGATACGGATAATGTATGCCCAGATGCGGGCGACTGCCTTTGCCACTGTTATCGTCACAACCTACATGGTCGGGGTTTCTTTGGTTTTCACGCCGTGGCCAATTGTACTGGGCTGGGCGCTGATGCCGTTGGCATTGATGGCTTGGCGCGAATCATCATTCCGCGCATTCCGCGCTCGGGCTCCGGCAGATGCCGAAATGAGGCCCTGGGCCAATACCTTTGTCACACAGCAAGCCTTGGTGGGTGCCGCCTGGGGCCTGACAATGATACTCTTCGCCCATCCTGACCAGCCGCTTTCGATCGCGCTGACATTGTGTTGCCTCTATTCGATCGGCGCAGGGTCAGTGACTTCGCTAGCCTATTACCCGCGCGCGAATGTTGCGCTGATCGCAACATTATTCGGCACGATCTTTGTTCGCCTGCTGATCGCGGGAGGACTTGGCTATATCCTGCTCGGCAGCGCCACAGCGCTGTTCGGCGTCACTATGATCGCCTATTGCCGCAACCAGTCGCAGGCGGTCAAAGCGTCGCTGCAAATCCGCTTTGATAATGTCGAGTTGCTCGAAGCCCTGGCATACGAAAAAGCCGAGGCGGACGATGCGCGCCAACAAGCGGAGCGCGCCAGCCTCGCAAAATCTCAATTCCTTGCGGCGGCCAGCCACGATCTTCGCCAGCCGCTCTACGCACTCAGCCTGTTCTCCGCCTCGCTCGATGAGCTGAAGCTCGATGCCGAAGGGCGCGGCGTCGTGGTCAATATTCAGGACAGTATCGGGGTCATGGAATCGCTGTTCGATGGCCTGCTTGATATCTCGAAG
The DNA here is from genome assembly GCA_031411415.1 of Novosphingobium sp. GTDB lineage: Bacteria > Pseudomonadota > Alphaproteobacteria > Sphingomonadales > Sphingomonadaceae > Novosphingobium. The sequence goes on along the minus strand of JANOBA010000248.1, from coordinate 10,733 downwards.
CTCGATGCAGGCGTCATCAGGCCAAACTTCGCAGCCGTGTCAGTTGACGCCGTGTTTGACCGGCTGAGCCAGGTATTTCTCCCGATCGCGCTCGATAGCGGACTTGATCTGCGCTTTCGCCACGACGGCGAATGGGTGATGAGCGATGCTACCCTGCTCGAACAGGTGCTGGCCAATTTGCTGTCAAATGCCCTGCGCTACACCGACAAGGGCGGGGTACTGGTCGCCGCGCGCGGCAGGACGGACGGGCTGTCGCTCGAAGTCTGGGATACCGGGCGCGGCATATCAGCGGCGGATGCCGAGCGGATCTTCGAAGAATTTGTCCAGCTGGATAACCTTGAGCGCGATCGGCGCAAGGGCCTGGGCCTCGGGCTGGCAATTGCCCATCGTTCGGCCCTGCTGATTGGCGCGCAGATAACGCTCGCTTCGCGGCCTGGTCGCGGAACCAGATTTGCAATCTTGCAACCGCTGGCAAAATCGCCGTCGCAATCGCCCGGCTTGCCTGTCCACAGTGATCACGCAAGCGCGATGGTGCGCAGGAACGATCTCCCCATCCTCATCGTCGACGATGATCTCGACGTGCGCGCGGCGCTGGCAGATCTGCTGTCACGTTGGGGGGTAAATTTCGAAGCCGCGGCCAGTGCCGAAGCAGCGCAAGCGCTTGTTGAATCGGGAAAACGGTTCGGCCTGATCCTTGCCGATTACCGCCTTGGCGGCACGATCACCGGGCTTGATCTGATCGTTGCACTGCGGCACGCCCATGCCGAACCTGCCCCCGAAGCCGCATTGATAACCGGAGACTTCGACGCAGCGTTGATCGCTGCCGCCGATCGGCACGGGGTCCCAGTTCTCCACAAACCCCTCAAATCCGCCGATCTTCGCAAATTGCTGGGCGTCCCGGAACGGGTTTGACACACTCGACTCTTCTCGGCCTTATCTTGCTGCTTGCGCCATATATTCATAGAATTATTGTTGGCGGCAGGAAACTCCAACTTCTGATTGCTATCTGATTGACAGAACCCTTCTTGCTAATCTTGAAGGGATGGGCGGTGCTTCAGCTTTGGCACTTGGGTCGGGGTTTATGCGCCCGGGCATTTCATCCGGACGTTGATCGCTGTCGGGGTTTGTCTCCTGCTCAACACCGTCCCCGATCTCCTCATCCTGCAACTGCTCGAGCAAGATATCTTCGAGCGTTTTCCCGGCCGCCGGATTCCACGACCGCTCCCGTGGCCGACTTTCAGCTTCAATTTGGGCATCTACTTCCGCCCGCCATTCAGCGATCTTGCGAAACGCTTCTTCGCATTCGTGCATTGCTCCGCAGGTACAGTTGCCTTGCGCGGACTCGATCGATGAAAGCAGCTCTACTGCCTCCGATTTGGTCAATAAATCGAGGTTAAGCGACGAATCATGGAGCCCCCGCAAAAGTTCGTTGCGCAAGCGTTCATGCTTGAGATCCTCCTTGAGGTCGGAAATTATCCTGGATTCCAGTTCGAGAGATTTAAGGAGGCCCAATTTCTCAAACATCTGTAAGGCCCTGAGCCTTTCAATTGGGGTGCCAGACATTCCATACTTCACCACACTGCGAGCGATATATTCAGCCGCCGACATCTTTTGGGGCTTGCCGCCAATTGTTGGTGATACTTCCTCGTCAAGAGCAACGGCGATGAAGCCAAGCAAGTCTCGCTCGCTTCGGTAATTCTTGGTCCGTCTTCTCACGGGTTGGTTGGTGGATGAGAATTGGTGTTCGACTGGCGGATTTTTATAGCCAGGCTTCGCGCTGCGATCTGATTTTGGCATTGAGATTTCCCCACAGGTTGCCAGCTGGTGGGGAACCCCACGCGAGTTGGTTGGTGTGGAGACGCCCGAGCTCTTAGCCTCGGCTGTGGATCGCACTTCGCCCGGAATTTACACCGAACGGGATCCCGGATAACACTCCAGTTCACCTGGAACTGGCTGGGGTGGTTTCCGCCTCGGCACACAAAGGGCCATATGAAGATTTATTTGTCAAGCAACTCTGGGGTGGATCAATTTTAATCCACAATTCGCTTTATCGAAAAATCGAACGGATTGTCATTGAAGAAATCGCGTAAGAGCAATCAAAAATTCCCGTATTGATGAATTAGAATTCCCGTGCCGTGATTACCCTGAGGCGACAGATAGGGCGGGATATGTCGTTTTTCCGCGGCCGAGGTGGACAATGACATGCAGTAGGACAGTCAATTGTCCGAAAATTTCCCGTATAGCGGGAATTCTACGGGAGACTGGTTCGCAGCTGACTGGCTCCACCGCCACTTTATGCCTGAAGCGTTACCTCCGGTGTGAGGGGCTAAGCGTCAAGTTCCGCAGCGATGTCTCCTTGCGCTGCCGTTGCCTCGGCGATCAGGTCGCCAAGAGCTTTGGCGGTGTCTTCCAGCAGGCCATTGCTGACCGGTAGCTCACCGTTGACAAAGCGCCGAATGGCCCGCTCGTCGATACCCAGCCGCCGCGAAGTTGCGGGGATGCCGCCAAACACCTGGACGCAATGAGCAAAGTGTTCTTGCGGAGCCTGCTTTGTATCTGACGCGGTCATCGTTCTTCCATTCGTTCCTGAGGCATGCCTGCCCGAATTGACTTGCGGCGGTGACGGCCAAAACGATTGCCGGGTCGCGGTCGCGCTGCCATAGGCGCCGACCGCTTCTGGTTACAACGAGGATTTCCGACCCATGCCGGCCAGCATGTCACCCGCACGCGCCATCGGCATTGACTTCGGCACGACCAATTCGGTCATCGCCCGGGCATCGGGCGGCGGGCAAGCCGAACTTGTCGAATTTGACGCGCCCGGCGGCACCAGCTCGGTCTTCCGGTCGGCACTGTGCTTCTGGGAGGATGAGGCGGTTGTTGGCGGCCTGGCCCACGAAGCAGGGCCGTGGGCGATCGCCGAGTTTCTGGATTTTCCGCAAGGGTCTCGGTTTCTGCAGAGCTTCAAATCGGTGGCCGCCAGTCCTACGTTCGAGCATGCCAACCTGTTCGAAAAGCGGCTGCCGTTTGAGGATCTGGGGCAAGTTTTTTTGCAGCATCTGTTGGCCCACGGGGAAGGGGCCTTGCGCAATCTGCCTGATCGCATCGTGGTGGGCCGGCCGGTGCGCTATGTTGGTTCGCAACCCGACCCGGCACTGGCGCGAAAGCGGTACGACGCTATGTTTGCGCTCCTCGACCGGGAAATCCACTATGTTTATGAGCCACTTGGCGCGGCCTATGGTTATGCCGCCGGCTTGTCTGATCCGGCCACTTTGCTGGTGGCGGATTTCGGCGGCGGCACCAGCGATTTTTCGATTGTGCGCGTCGGCCCGCCGGGGGCCGCGCGGCGCTGCGTGCCGCTTGGCTCGGCGGGCATCGGGATTGCGGGCGACAGGTTCGATAGCCGGATCATGGCTCAACTGGTGCTGCCGCTGCTGGGCAAGGGCGGCACTTACAGGTCTTTCGGCAAGCTGCTGGATATTCCGCCTGGGCATTTTGCCGAATTCGGCGATTGGTCGCGCTTGGCTTTGATGCGCAATCGGCGGACGCTTGGGCAATTGTCGCAGTTGCAACGCACCGCGTCCGACCCCGCCGCAATCGCCCGGATGATCGCGGTGGTTGAACACGAGCTGGGCTATGCGCTGTATGAAACTGTGGGTCAGTTGAAGCGCAATCTTTCAGGCGACACTCATGGTCATTTCCGCTTCGACGGTCCCGGTCTGATGATTGATGCCGAGGTCAGCCGCAGTGATTTCGAAAGCTGGATCGCGCCGGACCTGCAACGGATTGGCGAAACACTCGACCTGGCGCTCGCCAGAGCTGGCCTCGAGGCAAGCCAGATCGATCAGGTTTTCCTGACTGGCGGTTCGTCGCTGATCCCCGCCGTGCGCCAGATGTTCGAACGGCGATTTGGGCCAGACAGAATCGCCAACGGCAATGAATTGACCTCGATTGCGCATGGCCTGGCCCTGTTGGGAGAAGCCTCCGACCTCAGCGACTGGGTCGCGGATGATGAGGAGCAGGCCTGAAGGGCTCTATCGCATTCCCCGCATGATCCGCGAACAGGCGGCCTTATCTCCTTACGGTTCCAACCGGACCACAGTCACCGAATGTGGTGGCAGGCGAAGCATCACGCTGCCGTTCTGGGCGCTGGCGCTGAACGGCTTTGGCGCAACCGCGTCGGGCGCTTCATAGGTGTTGACCGTATTGAAGCTCGCAGCTGTCAGCACTTCACCTTCCGCCCTGCTTGCCGCAACCCCCGGTACACTGGCGCTCACTTCTGCGGCATTGACCGGATCCAGATTGATCAATGACAGCCAGACTTTGCCATCCTTGCCCCGCGCGGCGATCGCGTCGACTTTGGGCAAGGTGAACCGGTCAAATCTGTATTCGCCTGCGTTGAACGTGATCGGCAACAGCGTTGCGTCCTGGAAAGGCACGTACATCCTGAAGACCTGGTAGGTCGGCGTCAGCACCATCTTTGGCCCATCGGTCATGATCATCGACTGCAGCACGTTCACCATCTGCGCGATGTTTGTCATGCGCACACGGTCGGCGTGGCGGGCGAAGATGTTGAGGTTCATGGCGGCGGCGATGCCATCGCGCAGCGAGTTCTGCTGGATGAGATGCATCTGCTCGGTGCCTTCAGTGGGCTTGAGCCAGACACCCCATTCATCCACGATCAGCGCGACATGCTTTTTGGGATCGTAGCGGTCCATGATTGCGGAATGCATGGTGACAGTTCGCTCCATCGCCATGGTCTGCATGAGGATGGTGGCATATGCCTTTTCGTCAAACCCAGTCGCAGGCTCGTTAAACGGCAGCGATCCCCACGTGTACTGATGCAGCGAGATGCCATCGATGTCCCAGTAGATCGGGCTGCGCGTTTTCCAGGCCTTCATGATGACTTCGGTGTAGGACGGATCGGCGCTGTTCGGCCCGGCGGCGATGCGGCGCATACCATTGGGATTACTGGGCAATGCATCCATCGGCTTGCCGGCCATCAGGTCCTTGGCGATGGTGGAAAAGTCGACGGCCGGCGCGGCTTGATCGGGATTGTGGTTGTGAACGAAGTGGGCGAAAGCCTTCATCCGGGTGACATATTCCTCGCCCGTGTAGGGTCCGCCGCAGCCCCACATTTCGTTGCCGAGGCCCAGATATCTAATCCTGTAAGGCGCCCTGCGGCCATTGGCAGTGCGCTCTTCGGCGGCGGTCGAGGGTGCGACTGCGGTCATATATTCAACCCAGTCGGCCGCTTCCTGGACAGTGCCCGAGCCGACATTGACCGAGATATAGGCTTCTGAGCCGATTTGCTGGGTAAAATCCATGAATTCATGGGTGCCGAAAGTGCTTGGCTCAACTGCGCCTGCCCAATTGGTGTTGGTTGTCACCTTGCGGCGGTTTGCCGGGCCTATGGCGTCACGCCAGTGGTATTCGTCGGCAAAGCAGCCGCCTGGCCAGCGCACTACCGGCACCTTGATGGCGCGCAGGGCGCCAACCACGTCGCTGCGAATGCCCCGCACATTGGGAATGTTGGAATTCTTGCCCACCCAGATGCCGCCATAAACGCCTTTGCCAAGGTGCTCGGCAAATTGGCCGAAGATGTCGCGGCTGATCACCGGGCCGGGCTTGTCGGCCTCGACCGTCAGTGGGACAGGTGCAGGTGCGGTTTGGGCCAGGACTGGGCCTCTAAGCGCCAGCGCAACAAGCGCTGCGGCTTGCCAAAACCATCTCATCACTTCTTCTCCAGCAAGTGGTTCATCCGCAGCCAATCGACGAAGCCCGGTGCCCAGTTTGTCGCGGTATTGCCCGATGCGCCAAGGCCGAAACCATGGCCGCCTTGCTGATAGGCGTGCAGTTCGACCGGCCGGCGTGCCCGCGTCCAGCTTTCGGCGAGACCGTAGCCCTTGTTGCCGAACAACGGATCGTCGGCGGCAATCGCAATGAACACCGGGGGAGCGGTACTGGGCACGGCAACAGCTTCCATCGGCGGATAGATCAGTCCGGCAAAATCCGGGTTTTCCGTGCTCTGTGAGAGCAGGGTCGACAGGGTCAAAATCGAGCCAGCGGAAAAGCCGAGCATCCCCACACGCGACGGATCAACACGCCATTCGGCGGCGCGCGCCCGCACCAACCGCAAGGCCGCCTGCCCGTCCTCCAGCGATTGTGGCGGAGTGGGAAAAGTCAGCCTGCCCGCTTTCGAGGCGGCCATCACCCGGGCGGTGATGAAAGCCATTTGGTCTTCCGCCTTGGCCGGGGTTGGATTAAGGCGATATTTGAGCACGAAGGCGGCAATGCCGCGATCCGCCAGAAAGCGCGCGACTGCCGAGCCCTCGGCGATGATCGACAGCCCATAAAAGCCGCCGCCCGGCAAGACGATGACCGCTGCGCCGGTCGCCTTGGCGCGTTTCGGGAGATATGGTGTCAGCGTGGCTTGCGAGACATTGCGCACGTTCACATTGCCCAGAAACCGTTCCCACGCCTCGGGCGGCATTCCGGGCACCGTGCCGGTATTCAGCGGGATCGCGTTTGGTTCACGTGGAATCGGCAAAGTCTCACGCGTCATGTTGGCAGGCATCGCCATTGTGGGCGGTGGCGCAGTTTCGGCCAGGGCAGGCACGGCGAAGGCGATACCAAGCACTGCGGCTGCTGCGGCAACTATGTGGGCGAACATCGGCAGATTCCTCAAGGTGTCAGGTCCACAAAGAAAAATAGCCGCTGGCGAAGGGAGGACCTCGCCAGCGGCTATAGTTCAGATCAGCACCGGATTCAGCGCGAACCGAATGCGTAGCGCAGGGTTACGCCCAGTTCGCGCGGCAGCGATGTGCGCACCGTGTTGTAGCCGCTCGGAGCCACTGCATAAGGGGCATAAACATTGTTCAATGCCGCAGTGCGCGAGAGCTCGACCTGCTTGTTGGTCACGTTCTTTGCATAAAAGCCCAGCTCCCAGACATTCTCCTGACCGGTAATGCCTGCGAACAGATCGAGCACCGCATAAGACGGGGTCGGCTTGAACACGCCTGCTGCCGGGAAATTGCCGAAGTTGGGGTTGTTGCCCTTGATGTTGAGGTTGAAGCGGAAGTAGCCTTCCAGTGAGCCCAACGGCATGGTGTAGCTGCCGTTGATCGTGGCGTTGAATGGCGAATCCTGATTGAGGATCTGGCCTTCGGGTGAAGGGCAGAAGTTGATCGGGTTTGCCGCCGAAATCACGTTGGCCGCGACCGTCTGGTCCTTGTTACAGGGCACCGTGCCGCCGCGTGACTTGATCTGAGAGTAGCTGAGATTGGCCCCCAGCGAAAGATTGTCGGTCGGCTTGGCTGCCACTTCCAGTTCAAAGCCGCGCACCCGTGAGTTAACATTGCGGTAGAACGCGAGGCTGGTGTTGGCGACTCTGCTGGAAACCGTATTCCAGTAGTTGACGCCTTCAAAAGTGGTCAGCTGGTTGCCATAGTCGATCTGGAACAGCGATGCGTTGACCCGCAGATTCTGACCCAGGCTGGACTTGATACCGATTTCATAGGACTTGGCCTTTTCCGGCAGCGGAGTGACTAGCGCAGCGGGAAGGCCGTTGTTGTTGATCGCCGGCAGACCGGTGCGGAACGAGCTGCCCGTGGTGGCATAGACCATCACATCGTCCGAGAACTTGTGCGACAGCGAGAAGTTGTAGAGCGTCGAGGTGTATTTGTCGTCGTTGTGCTGGGTCGAATTTCCTACTCCGTTCGGGATCGGCGAATCGCAGACGCCCGAATAGGTCGGACTGGTGATCAGTGATGGGCTGATCGATTCGCAGGTCGGGAAGAAGGGCCGGAATGCAGCCGGAACGCTCAGGATGACGACGTTGTAAGGGCTCACGCTTGTTCTCGCCGCGAAGGTCTGGATATTCAGATCCACCCCGACCCGGTCACGCACGAAAGCAAGGCCGCCGTTCAACTCGGTCTTCTCGCCCAGATTGACCTTCAGGTTGCCGTAAAACGAATCAAACGTCTGGGCGATACGGATGTTGGTCAGACTGTTCAGGACATAGGCCGGGTTCGGCGTAGTGACTGCGCCGGGCAATGCGTTCGGCGCGCCGAAAGCGCCGGCCAGATAGGTCGGGGCCCTGAAATTGATGCCCGTGCCGCCAGAATGCTTTGAATACCAGCCGATGTCATAGCTGATCGGGCTGCCGCCGACGCGATCCCCCGACAGGCGCAATTCGTGGATCCGGAACTTGGGCAATGCCGCATTTTCTGGCGATGTGTACGATTCAAAACCGGGCAACATGTTGAGCGGGTCCGAGGTGGTGAAACTGGCAAATTGACGGTTGAATTGCTTGCCGAAATTGTAGCTCAGCTTCTGGCCGAACACTTCCCAACTGGCATTGATCGTCAGCAGGGAAGTGTGCTGGGGATCGATGCTCGGCGCATCCTGAACCGAAGCGCGCTGCGCCAGCGTCAAGGCCGGGCCATTGAAGTTGGCCGGAATGGCGCCAAGCGTGCCAAAGAAGGCAGTCGCCGATGCCGGCGCGCCCGGGCTGCCGGTGCCCTGCACTTGGGTATAGCGCAAAATGTCAGTCTTGCGGCGCTGATACATCGCCTGGATCGACAGCGTGTCAGTCGGCTTGAACAGTACCGTGGCGCGGAACGAGCGGTCCTTGACGCTGGGCTTGACCGTGCTGCGGACGCTGTAAATGCGGTCGCCTTCGCTGTTCTCGATATTGGTGGCCAGACGGATCGCCAGCACATCCTTGATAACTGGCAGGTTGACCGCAGCCTGAATGTCCCAGTGATTGGCTGAGCCAAAGAAGCCCTGCGCGAACCCACCAAATTCCGTGAGGTCAGGCTTTTTCGTGCTGATCGTTATAGCGCCCGAAATCGACGGCGCGCCGCGCGAGGTGCCCTGCGGACCGCGCAGCACTTCGATCTGGCCGATGTCGAACAGCGACACGACTGTCTGGCCCGGATCGAAGCCGACTTCGTTGAAATAGATCGGCGTTGCCGGCGTGCCCGAGCCGGGCCGCCACGAAACACCGCGCAGCGAGACCTGGGTGCTGGCTCCTGCATTGACCAGCGTCAGGCCGGGCGCGAGTTTGGAAAGCTCGTCCGCCGAAGTGATCGCCAGCTTCTGGAGAGCATCGCCCGTCACAACCTGCACGGAAACCGGCACGTCCTGCAGCCGTTCGTCGGAACGTCGCGCGGTGACGATGATGTCGTTGTTTTCAGTCGCACCATCCGCCTGCGCATCTTGCGCGAAAGCCGGAAAGGCGGCTGTCAGCGCGGTGGTGGCCACCAGCATGTGAATGAATTTCCTGTTCATCATCTCTACTCCCTCAAGGGCTGTTTCGCCCGAATGATTTCTTTGTCCGGATGCGGACATGCTCAAAAAACTACCTCGTCTTGCCCATTCCTGCGGTCTCGATTCGGCGCCCTAATCCAGCAAATTCCGCACTTTGAATTAATGCACTGGACAAGATTCATTTGCTACTTACTTAGTGATAGGTAAGTTGGCAAGCCGGTGGCGCCGCCCACTGGCCAAGTATTGCCAACTGTTGCATGCCTGCCACACTGGCGACATACATCGTTGGCCTGCATGACCACCAAGACAAGGCAGATGGAACAGGGCATTGGCAACACAGATCAAACGGCAAAAGCCGGTCAGGCAACAAAGACTGGCGGACCGCGCGCTGCTGATTACCGAGGCGGCCATCCCGCTCATCGGCAAGTATGGCTATTACGGCTTCAGCATCCGCGCGCTGGCCAATGCCTGCGGGATTTCAGTACCGGGCGTCCTGCATCATTTCGGCACGAAAGAAGCTATCCTCTTCGCGGTGCTGGATTACCGGGAACGGCGCGATTTCGAGACGGTGTGGGAAGGGCTGCCGTTCCGCGAACCGCAGCAGTTGGCGGCCTACACGCTCGCCGACGTCAAGCGGCTGCTGCATAAAACCGTGGTGCGCAACAGCCAGCAGCCCGAACTCGTGCGGCTGGGGTCAATGTTGCGCACTGAAGCGCTTTTTCATGAACATCCCGCCTTCTCCATCTTTCGCGACCGCAACCAAAGGTCGCTGGCGACCATAGCGCATCTGTTGACCGGCAAGGTGCCCGATCCGCAAGCTGTGGCGGCCCAGATGATGGCACTGATGGTCGGGCTCGAAATGCTGTGGCTGGGCAATCCGGACCTGTTCGACCTGGTGGCGCAGTGGGATGAAGGGATTGAACGGCTGCTGGGCTAGCTAAGCCCGCAGCCGTCGCCATCACTCCGCCGCGATCGCCATTGTCTCAACCGTGCCCGTTTCGGGGCCGACGAACTGGCCCGGATAGCGCCCGGTAAACTCGCCATTATCGAATGTCGGCACGCCGGCGACCAGCGTCAGGCGCATCGGGGCGGGATCGCGGGTATAGCGATAGGTGCGCCCGCCAGTGCCGTCCCATACGTCGAAGGTTTTCTTCTCCGGCCGCATCTCGATCTCGTCCAGATTGAACACGGCAATATCGGCGACCTTCCCCAGTTCGATTGTACCGCGATCATTGAGGCCAAAGAAGCCAGACAGGCGACCGGTCAACATATGGACACCTTGCTCGATAGAAATCACGCCGCGATCGCGCACATAGTCGGTCAGTAGGAACACGTTGTAGCCTGCCCCGCAGAACAATTTGCCGTGTGCTCCAGCATCGCTGACATTGGCAAGCGAATGGGTGTCGACGAGCAGCGCGTTCAGCACCTCTTCGCTCTTTTCCCACGACTTCTTGAGCACGGTC
>JANOBA010000247.1:0-8413 GCA_031411415.1 Novosphingobium sp. | reverse complement strand
ACCACCAAGATGGTCAACCAGATCTGCATCGCCGGAGTGGTCGCGGGCCTCGCCGAAGCGGCGCGTTTTGCCCAGTCCGAACATCTTGATCCCGAGAAGGTCTATGAGGCAATTTCCGGCGGCGCGGCGCAAAGCTGGCAGATGGACAACCGCTGGCGGACGATGATGCAGGAGGAGTTCGATTTCGGCTTCGCCATTGACTGGATGCGCAAGGATCTGGGGTTGGCGCTGGACGAAGGGCGCGGCATCGGCGTCTCGCTGCCGATCACCGCGCTGGTCAACCAGCTTTATGCCGATGTTCAGGCGCTGGGCGGCGGCCGGCAGGACACCAGCGCGTTGATCCGCCGCCTGCCCAAGCGAGGCGGGAAATGAGGCTTGCGCTTGCGGCGGTGTCACTTGCCGCAATTGCCCTGACTGCCCCCGCCGCAGCCGACACGCTGATCGACAATGTCGACGGGCTGACACTCACCGCCGATGGCACGGTGCAGCGCTTTGCCGGGCTACTGGTCGATGACAATGGCCGCGTGCAGCAGCTTTTCCAGCGCGGAGACAAACGCCCCATACGGGTGGACTACCGGCTCGACGCGAAAAACCGCGTGCTGATGCCGGGCCTGATCGACAGCCATGTCGCGCTGATGCCGCTTGCGCTCTCGCGCAGTGCCCCACTCACGCCGGGCGCGCGGCCCCGCCCGGAAGACCGCGATCAGGCGCTGATCGACATTCAGAAGCTGCTTCTGGAGCGCGGCATCACGGCAGTGACCGACATGGGCACTACGATTGCCGACTGGCAGGCCTATCGCCGCGCGGGCGACGCGGGCACACTAGCCTTGCGCATCCTTGCCTATGCCGGCAGCGCCGACGACATGGTGCTGATCGCCGGCCCGCGCCCGACGCCGTGGCTTTATGACGACCGGCTGCGGCTGAATGGCCTGAACATCGCCTTCAATGCCGCCCCGGCCATGCCTGCGCGCGTTATCACCAGACCGGCGCGCGCGGCGCCGGCCAGTCCTGCCCATCAGGCTGCCGCCACCCGGGGCCCAGAGCCGTCGATTCAGCTCAAGAACCTGCTCAGCCGGGCGGGGATCGACCAGTTTCATCCTGCCGTCACGCTGGCTGGCGCCTCCTCGACCAGCCCTCTGCTCGATGCCATCGGCGAGCTGGCGCTGACCTACAAGGGCGAGCGGCGCTGGCGGATCGACACATCGGCCATGCCCGGCGAGGCAGAGCTTGCCCGCATGGCCCAGAACGGCGCGGCGCTGGTGCTGCTGCCCGGCGCCATGCCGCAAACCGGCGCGCCGCCGCTGCCGCTGCAGGGGGCTGTGAGGCTGCGCTATGCTTTCGGATTGGGCAGCAATGCCGCCCTGCCGCAGCCCTTCACCGCATTTTCCGCCACGCTGCGCCGCGAGGATGCCTTCGCCGCGATGACCAGCAATGCCGCATGGGCCGCGTTCGCTGATGGTCGCATCGGGCGCATTGCCATCGGCCAGCGCGCCGATTTCATCCTGGTTGACCGCGATCCGCTGCTCGCGGGCCTCGCGGACTTGCGCGACATAAAAGTGCTGCAAACCTGGGTCGGCGGGCGGATGGTTTATCGCGCCGCCGAAGAATCCGCGCCTAGGCCGGCGGCGGCACCCCTTGCGGAGCCGGATCGCTAGCGGCGGCCACCATTTCAGAGGCGGCTTGCGCAGCCTCGGCAGCCCGCTCACGTTCCGCCCGCTTTTCGCCAAAGCGCATGATCACCAGCGAGCTTTCGAACAGCAGATACATCGGCACGGCCAGCAACAGCTGCGAGATAACGTCTGGCGGGGTGATCACCGCCGCGACGATGGTAATCCCGACAATCACATAACGCCGTGCCCCGGCCAATTGCGCCCGGCTGACAATGCCTGCCCGGTTCAGCAACAGCAGCAGCACCGGCAGCAGGAAACAGAACCCGAAAGCGAGGATGAATTGCATGACGAGGCCAAGATAATCGTCGGAATTGGGCAATGCCTCGATCTGTATGCCGCCCTGGCTGCTCTGGAAGCTGAGGAACCAGTGGAATGCCGTGGGCATAACGACATAATATGCGAGCGCGCCACCGCAGATAAACAGCACCGGCGTTGCCAGCAGAAACGGCAGAAATGCGCGCTTTTCCTTGACGTATAGCCCCGGGGCGACAAACGCCCACAGCTGGTTGGCGATCACCGGAAAGCTGACGAAGAATGCGGCAAACAACGAGACTTTCATCTCGACGAAAAACTGACCGTATAGCTTGGTGTAGATAAGCTTGTTCTGCCCCGCGGCGAGCAGCGGCTGCACCAGAAATGCGAGAATATCCCGGGCAAAAAACGCGCAAACCGCAAAGACCACCAGCAGCACCGCAATGCAGCGCATCAGCCGCGCGCGCAGCTCCACCAGATGATCGAGCAACGGTGCCTGCGAATCGTCAATATCTTCGACGCGGAACAGCTTCATGGCGGGGGCGCCAGATGGGGGAGCGGCAGCTGCGGCTCCGCTTCACACGCGGCGTGTTCGCCCGCCAGCATCTCGGCCTTGTTGGCCGGTGGGGGCGTGATGGCTTCTGGGGGGGCGGCTTCAGCGGGCGTAGCGGGCTCTTCCCAGTCAGCCACCGTATTCGGGGTTGCCGCCATGATCGCCGCGTTCTGCTCGCGCCACTTCTGCTCCATCTCTTCAAGCTCCGCTTCGCGGATCATCGTCTCGATGCCAGAGCGGAAGTGGCCGGAAATGCTGCGCACTTTCGCCACCCAGCGCCCGGCAGAGCGCAGCGCCAGTGGCAAGTCTTTTGGCCCAATCACGACAATCGCCACAACGACGATCAGCAGCAATTCGGACGCACCAATATCAAACATGCTGTTTCGGCCCGATTACTGGCCGGCCTTGGTCGTCTCGGTCGCGGCTGCGGCTGCGGCCGGATCGGCGGCGGGAATCTGGGCAGCCGGAATCTGTGCAGGCGGGCTAACAGGCTTGTCCTCGTCAGCGAGACCCTGCTTGAAGCTTTTGATCCCTTTGCCAAAATCGCCCATGATGTCAGACACGCGGCCGCGGCCGAACAGCAGCAGCACGACGATCAGCACGATGACCCAGTGCCACAGTGAAAAACCACCCATTGCTTGCGACTCCGAAAAATTGCGGAGCGCACCGGCTCCGGACAAGGCCTATTTAGGCGCTTTCCTCGTCACTTGCCAGTGCGGCGTCTGCATCGCTCGCAGATTCGTCCCGACTGTCGGACAGTGCGGCCTCCAGCACGTCGTCCACCGGATCAAGCAGGCCCGCGGCGCGCAGTTCGTCGATTCCTGGCAGGTCGCGGCGGCTGGCGAGCCCGAAATGGGCGAGAAATTCGGGCGTTGTGGCAAAAATCACCGGCCGTCCGGGCACCTCGCGCCGCCCGGCAACCCGCACCCAGCCTGCCTCCAGGAGCACATCGAGCGTACCCTTGCCGGTCTGCACCCCGCGAATCGATTCGATCTCCGCGCGGCTCACCGGCTCATGATAGGCAATGATCGCCAGCACTTCGGTCGCCGCGCGGCTCAGCCGGCGTAAATCCTCGCGCTCGCGGCGCAGCAGATGCGCCAGATCGGGCGCGGTCTGGAAATGCCAGCGCTTGCCGCGCTCGACCAGCTCAACGCCGCGCCCGGTATAGTGCGCAGCGAGTTCGGCCAGCGCCTCTCGCACTTCCGCCCCGCCCAGATGCGTGGATATGGCCTCGGCAGTCATCGGTTCTTCAGAGGCGAACAGCGTGGCTTCCACCGCTCGGGTGAGTTCATCCAAAGCCATCAGGCGCGCACCTGCCGCAGCATCAGCGGGCCAAACGTGCTCTCCTGCGCCAGCTCGGCCTTGCCCGTGCGCGCCAGTTCCAGCGCGGCAACGAAGCTGGAGGCAAGTGCCGAGCGCCGCAGCCGCGGGTCAGCGTGCGGGGGCAGGAAATCCTGCAATTCAATCCAGTCGAGCGTGACGCCGAGCATCGCCGAGACCCGGGAAAGCGCGCTTTCCAGCGTCATCACCATCCGGTCGCGCACCATATGCACCACCGGCGCAGTGCGCGCTTTCACCTGGCCGTAAGCCTGGATCAGCGCGAACCAGTCGCACTGCCAGCGGTTGCGGCGGTCCACCCGCAAGCCTTCAGGCGCGCCGCGCAGGAATACATCGCGCCCCAGCCGGTCGCGCGCCATAAGCCTTGCCGCCGCCTCGCGCATCGCGCCAAGCCGGGCGAGGCGCAGTTGCAGCCGCAGCGCCAGCTCCTCGGCGCTCGGCTCCTCCTGTTCCTCGCGTGGCAACAGCAGCGAGCTTTTCAGGTAGGCCAGCCACGCAGCCATAACGAGATAGTCCGCCGCCAGCTCCAGCCGCATTGCCTCGGCGCGCTCGATATAGCCGATATATTGATCGACCAGCTCAAGGATCGAAATCTTGCGCAAGTCGACCTTTTGCCGCCGCGCCAGATCGAGCAGCAGGTCGAGCGGGCCTTCCCAGCCATCCAGTTCGAGATAGAGCGCAGCGTCGTCGCCGGCTGCGGCGGCGATGCCTTCCCAGTCGTCAGCCAGCGCATTGAATGCAGGTGTAAGGTCCAGCTCGCTCATGCCGCCACCAGCCCCAGCAAGGCATCGCGCGTGGCGAGCAGTTCCGCCTGCCGGCCCGATGCGCCATCGACGCGGGTATCGGCCAAGGCGCGGTTCAGCCGGGCATGGCCCTCGGCCCCCAGCGCCGGCAGTGCTTTCACGATCCCCGCCATGTCGTCCATTTTCGCCCAGCAGTTGAGCGCAATATCGCAGCCCGCCGCAATCGAGCGGGCGGCGCGTTCGGGCACGGTGCCTGACAGGGCTTCCATATCAAGGTCATCGGTCAGCAGCAGGCCAGCAAAGCCAATGCGCTGGCGGATGATCTGGTCGATGACGAAAGCCGACTGCGTGGCCGGGTGCACTTTGTCCCAGGCAGTGAAAACGATGTGCGCCGTCATCGCCATCGGTGCAAAGTTCAGCGCCCTGAACGGGGCAATGTCGGTTTCCAGCTCCGTCTCGCTCGCCGTCACCGTGGGAAGTTGCTTGTGACTGTCGGCCAGGGCGCGGCCATGCCCGGGCATGTGCTTGATCGTGCCGAGGATGCCGGCCCGGGCAAGGCCATCCAGCACCGCCCGCCCCAGCGCCGCCACCCGCAGCGGCTCAAAGCCATAGGCGCGGTCGCCGATCACGTCGTGCGCGCCATGCTGGCGCACATCGAGCACCGGCGCATGGGTGCAGGTTATCCCGGCCTCGGCCAAATCGTGACCCAGTGCCTCCGCATTGGCGCGGGCGGCCTCGATGGCGCTGGCCGGGGCAAGATCATAGAGCCGGTCAAACACCACGCCATCAGGCCAGGCAAGCCATTCGGGCGGTTTCAGCCGGGTTACCCCACCGCCTTCCTGATCGACCGTTATCAGCAGGCGCTCACGGCCATGAATGGTCCGCAGATCGTCCGTCAGTGCGCGAAGCTGATCCCGGTTTTCAACGTTGCGCCTGAACAGGATATAGCCCGCCGGATCGGCCTCACGAAAGAAGGCGCGCTCATCGGCGGTCAGCACTTTTCCGGAGAGGCCGAAAATCGCGGGAGTCATCGCGGGTGAATCGCAGGAACGCACGGCTTTCGCAAGCGCGCGCTCCCGCTAGCATGTGCAAAAAGCTGCGTTATTTGACCTGGCAGGCCAGCCCGGCCGACTTGAGCCGGTTGCACAGCGCCTGCGCGGCAGCGGCATCGCCGGGAACGGCCTGGAGGCGGAACACCGTGCCGATGTCAGCCTTGCCCTCAACAATGCGGTAACGCATGCCGGAAAGCGCGCTGTATTGCTGGGCCAAGCGGCTCCAGCCCGCCTCTGCCGTAGCGCGGGTGGAATAGGCACCGACTTGCACCGCAGGTCCGGTTGCCGGAGCGGCAGCAGCAGCGGGAGCCGAAGCGGCGGCCACCGGGGCCTTGCCGGGCGGCAGCGGTGCGCCAGCAGGCGCCTTGCCGAGATCGAAACCGGGCCGGGGGGCGCCATTACCTGCAGCAGAAGCCGGGGGCGGCGCTTCGCCGAGCTTGCCGGGGCGATCCTGCCCTTCGGAAACGGCGAAAGCAGTGTTGCCGGTGCCGTCGAACGTCTTGCCGCCGGGAACCTTGGGCGCTTCCTTATAGGCTTCGCTGGGCGCGGCAATCGTGCTGCCATCGGCGATCAGCGTGGTGTCGGGATTGCGATGGGTCGACCACCAGATGCCGCCGACAATCGTCGCCAGCGCGATCAGGCCCAGCACAACCAGCCCGAAAATGCGGCCGCCGTCGGCTTCTTCGGCGTCATCGTCATCATCGGCATCGAGCCAAGGCAACCGCTCGTCATCATCGAGCGCTAGCTGTTCAGTTGTCTCGTCCAGCTCAAGCGCGCCGTCGTTCGCGGAGATCCGGTCCTCATCGCCAATATGGCTGACACCAAACGGGGTTTCAAAGGGCCCATCGCCGCCGTCGCGATTCGTGTCCGAAGTTGCCATATTTACATTTCCTCTACAGCCGCCACGCCAAGCAGCGCGAGCCCATTGCGCACAAGCTGGGCAATTTGTGCGCCAAGAAAGAGCCTTGCGCCAGTCACTTCGCTGTCCTGTACCAGGATGAAGCGCTTTTCCGGGCGTTCATTACCCACGTTCCAATAGGCATGGAAGGCCGCAGCCAGATCATGCAGAAAAAACGCCACGCGGTGCGGCTCGCGCGCTTGCGCTGCGGCCTCGACCTGCCGGGGAAACTGCGCGGCCAGCTTGATCAGCTCGCGCTCTTCATCGCCCAGTCGTTCCAGATGCTCGCCGCTCGGCCCCATTCCTTCGGCTGCTGCCTTGCGCATGGTCGAGCATATCCGGGCATGGGCATACTGCACATAGAACACCGGGTTGTCCTTTGAGGCTTCGACCACTTTGGCAAAGTCGAAGTCCATCTGCGCCTCGGGCTTGCGAGTCAGCATGGTGAAGCGCACCACATCCTTGCCAACCTCGCGCACGACATCAGCCAAAGTCACGAAATTACCAGAACGCTTGGACATTTTCACCGGCTCGCCGCCGCGCAGCAGCTGGACCATCTGCACCAGCTTGACCTCGAACGGGATCGGATCGCCATGTTCGCCGGTCATCGCCGCCACAGCCGCCTTGATCCGCTTGACCGTGCCGGCATGATCCGCACCCCAGATATCGACCATTGCATCGGCGCTGGCGGCCTTCTGGAAATGATAGGCGAGATCGGCGCCGAAATAGGTCCAGCTGCCATCGCTCTTCTTGATCGGCCTGTCCTGATCATCGCCGAACTTGGTCGAGCGGAACAGCGGCAGTTCGACCGGCTCCCAGTCGTCGAGCGTCTTGCCCTTGGGCGCTTCCAGCTCGCCATCATAGACCAGATCGCGCGCGCGCAGCCATGCTTCGGCTTCCGCGGGCTTGCCGGCAGCCTGCAATTCGGCCTCGGATGAAAACAGATCGTGCCGGATGCCCAGCAACGCGAGGTCATTGCGGATCATCACCAGCATGGCGGCGACCGCGCGCTTGCGGAACTCGACCAGCCATTCGGCCTCGGGCGCGGTTACGTATTTGTCGCCAAATTCCTGCGCCAGTTCCGTGCCCACCGGCACCAGATAGTCGCCCGGATAGAGCCCCTCGGGGATCTCGCCAACTACCTCGCCAAGCGCCTCGCGGTAACGCAGATGCACCGAGCGGGCGAGCACATCGACCTGCCCGCCGGCATCGTTGACATAGTATTCGCGGATCACTTTGTGCCCGGCAAATTCGAGCAGTGTCGCCAGCGCATC
Organism: Novosphingobium sp.; assembly: GCA_031411415.1. Lineage (GTDB taxonomy): Bacteria > Pseudomonadota > Alphaproteobacteria > Sphingomonadales > Sphingomonadaceae > Novosphingobium. The sequence continues at coordinate 633 of JANOBA010000247.1, read as the reverse complement.
GCCGACCACCGCGCCCCGGCAGTGGCCCATGTGCATCGGCCCGGTGGGATTGGCCGAAACATATTCGATGTTGACCGTCTTGCCGCCCCCCATGCCAGAGCGGCCATAATCCGCCGCCAGCGCGGCCATGGCGCGCAATTCATCGATCCAGACCGCATCGGCCAGCCGCAAGTTGATAAAGCCGGGCCCGGCAAGGTCAGCGCTGGTGATCTCCGGACGCTTCGCTAGCTCGGCGACCAGCGCCTCGGCCAAGGCGCGCGGATTGGTGCCGGCAGGCTTGGCGAGCACCATCGCAGCATTGGTGGCCAGATCGCCATGCGATGGATCGCGCGGCGGCTCGACCGTGATTGCGGCGCGGCTGAGCCCGGCAGGCAGGGTGCCGGCGGCTTCCAGCGCATCGAGCGAGGTGTTCAGGTGGCCGGCAAATGTGGCGTAAAGCATAGGTGTTATGGACATGGGCGCGCGGTTAGCCGGTTTGGGCGAGGTTGTGAACTTTTTTGGTTCGCGCGGAAGCGCGGAGGCGCGGAGAGTAGAGAGCGCCGCAGGCATTCTCTCTGCTTCCACCCCAAAAAGACAAAACGCCGAATAATTCCGAAAGCGCCTTTGCCGCAGATACTCCCCTTTCACTTCTCC
>JANOBA010000246.1:0-4323 GCA_031411415.1 Novosphingobium sp. | reverse complement strand
AACGCCCTGCCGGCCCATATCGACCAGATCGACATTGTTGACCCGCCCGGCCTGCACAAAGCTGCGCACCCGGCCATCGAGGCCATAGACATAAAGCCCTGCCTTCTTCTCAGTGCCGACAATCAGACTTTCCGCCGGGCGGCGTGGATTACGCCAGATGGCCGGATCGTCTGCCGCATCGCCGATTGCCGTATCGACCGGCGCGGTTTCCGCCGTGGCAGTGACGCTCGCGGTTTGGGCCAGCGCTGGGCCACAGGCCGAAACGAACGCGGCGGCGCTGAGCAGGAGCGTGCGGCGCATCAGAAGTTGAACCTTACGCCGCCGGTGAATCGCCGCCCGAATTGTTCCCACTCGATCGTCTGGATGTCGCTGGCCGGGCTCGGGGTGCCGGTGGCAGTCAGCAGATTGCCCGGCTCCGAATAGCGGCGGCCCGGTTTGTTAAGCAGATTCGAGCCATCGACATAGATTTCGAAGTTCTTTGTCACCGCATAGCGCGCCGAGAAATCCATTTCGTCGTCCGCCGCCCAATAGGTGTCGCCGCCATCGGTGAGATCATCGGCGATGCCATCGAGCCAGGCGCTGCGGCGCTGATAGTTGAGCCGCAGCGACAGGCCGTATTTCTCGTAGTAGACCCCGGCGTTATAGACCGTGTCCGAGGTGCCGGGCAGCCGCACCTTGCGCGCCGGGACCGCGCCGGTGGCGGGCTTGGTCACTGCGCTGTTGTTGAGCGTGATATTGGCCGAAATGCCGAAGCCGCCCATCCATTCGGGCAGGCCGAGCTGCCCGGTCCAGGGGTCGAGCTGGAGCTGGGCCGCCGCCTCGAAGCCGTAAATGCGCCCCTCGCCGCCGTTGGCGATGCCCGAAAAGGCATAGCCCGAACGATCGATGCCATTGCTGTTGAGCGCGTCCGATCCGAACGTGCGCGTCTGGCGATAGAGCACGTCTTTGACGTGCTTGTAGAACACACCGGCCATCAGATAGCCTTGCGGGCGGATATACCATTCGAAATAGCCATCGAGGCCCCACGAGCGCTCGGGCTTGATTGCCGGATTGCCGCCGGAAATCGACTGGTTGGTATCGCTCACCGTCACGTTCGGGCGCAGCTGGTCATAATCGGCGCGCGCCGCGCCGGTGGTGAAGCCAAGCCGCAGCTTCTTGCTGTCATCGATGTTGTAGTTGAAGTGCAGGCTGGGGAAGACGAGCGTCTGCGCGCTTTCCGCAATGACAGTGCCTGTGGTCGCGCCAATCGTTCCCACCGCGATGCCGCGGTTCTTGACGTGTTCGACCCGCACCCCGCCGAGCACCGAGCCCCAGTCATACTTGAGCGTGCCCATCAGGAAGCCGGCATAGATCTGCTCGCGCACGTCGTAGATATTGCCGGTGTTGGGCGTGAAAGCGAAGTTCGCCCGGGCTGCGTCGGCAGCGGCGCGCATCTTGGTCTGGTCAAAGTAGCGGAAGGTATAGTCCATCGAAATCTTGCCGAGGAACGCAGAATCGAGCGAGAACTGGTTGTAGTCGGTGGGGATGCCGATGGTGGTGAACTGCGCGGCAGTGTTCAGCAGAATCTGTGCTTCGTCGACCACCTTGGTGCGCTGATCCATCTGGAAACCCAGCTTGAATTTTGCATCGCTGCCCAGGAATGTGGTTTCGCGGGTCAGCACCAGCCTGCCGGTATAGGCCTTGGTGGTATCGACCGCATCAAGCACGGTGAGACTGGTCAGCGGCTTGGTGAACGTGTCGATTGCCGTGACGGCTGTCCCGGCCTGAAAGCGCGTCGGGCTGGCCAGCTGAATGGTGTTGAACAATTGCAGACGCGACCGGTTTGGATCGCTGAAATCATAGACGACCGTGGGGCGAAGGGTGCGCGTCGACGGGCTCTCCCAGCTGGTTTCGCCGGTGACGGAGCGATCATCCTTCGATTCGGTGAAATTGCCCAGCCAGTTCAGTGCCCAGCCGTCGGCAAAATTGTGGGTGCCTTCGAGCGTATTGGTGAAAATCGACTGGCGGAAGGCGCGCAGGGTCGAACGCTGGCGGATGTCGATGCCATAGATCGTACCCGCGCGCGGCGTATTGCCGATGCAGACGTCGGCATAGCCCGATGTGGTCGGCGTCGTGTTCACTGTCGCAGGGCAGGCCGCACTATTGGCAACAAGATCGGCCTGGCGGTCATCGAGGTCGAAACGGAAATTGTCGCGGGCCTCGTCGTCGGTGAAGATCGTATAGATCGAGCGCAGCGACAGAGTGTTGTCGCTGTCTGGCTTCCAGTCGAGCCGGCCGGTGACCGACCAGTTCTTGCGGGTCAGCCGGTAGAGCTTGTTTTCCGCCTCATGTGCCCAGAAGCGGCTTTCCCAGCCGGGGCGCTGATCCTGCGCGACGCGTTCATAATCCGTCTCGAAATTGTCCGTGACCATGTCGCGCTTGTAGTAGGTGCCCGAGACCAGCAGGCCGATCTCGCCGTCGCCTGCCTTGAAGCGGTTGGAGAGCACAAGTGCGCCTTCGTATTCCTGGCGGTTACCAAGCTCGGCAAAGCCTGCGCCCAATTTGCCGGCGACATGCAGGCCCGGATAGTCGAATGCCGAGCGGGTGCTGATGTTGACGTTGCCCGAAACGGTCTCGCCCGGCATGTCCGGCGTCACCGCTTTCGAAACGACAATCTGCGAGGCAATGACGGATGGAATCGAATCGTATCGTGCATCGCGCCCTTCGGGGCTGACCACATTGACCCCGTCGAAGCTCAGCGTCGTCCAATAGTTGGGTGCGCCGCGCAGGCTGATGTAGCGCGCCTGGCCCTGGTCACGCTCGATAGCGATGCCGGGAAGGCGACTGGCGGCCTGGGCGATATTCTGATCGGGAAGGCGGCCGACGGAATCTGACGCAGCCACTGTCACCAGTGAATCGGAATTCTTCTGCACTTGCAATGCGGCAGACTCGGATTCGGCAATCGGGCGTGAGCCGGTCACAACGATGGCTTCGCTTTCTGCTTCGCTCGCCTCGGCTGCGAGAGCAGCTGTTGCCGGCGATAGCCCAATGACCACTCCGCTGAGCAAGAGCGCTTTGATTTTCGTGAAATTCGACCCGCCAAGTGGGATTGCGTTAGTCATGCTGTGTGCCCCTGATAATCTCTGGTTGGCACCAGCCAATAGGAAGCATCAGCGACTCAATTTGGTCGTTTTCCTGTCAGTAATTAGGCGGTTATGCGTCCAAAGCATGACAGACTTTGCGCACAACAACGCACGTGGCACGGCCTGTTTATGCAGGCTCAAGCGCCCTCACGGCGGTGTTGCTGCTTGCCGCGCTCGCAATCGCCTGAAGGAACTGATCGGTTGCCCACTCCCAGCTGAAGCGCGCGCCGAACACCGCCGCCGCCTGGCGATCAAGGCGCAGTGCCTTGGTGATGGCAACATCAAGATCGTCGTCGAGAGCGCCGAAAGTGCCCGGCATTGTTCCATCGCTTCCGCGCCCCTCATGCCCGATGATGTCGAGCGGCCCTGCGACCGGGAAGGCGGCAACCGGCAGACCGCAAGCCAATGCTTCGATGATCACCAGACCGAAGGTATCGGTGTGGCTGGGGAAAACGAAGCAATCTGCGCTGCGATAGGCGCTGGCCAGATCTTCGCCGGAGAGAGCACCAAGAAACACGGCATCGGGATAACGTTGGCGCAATTCGTCCAGGGCCGGACCGTCACCGACCACCACCTTGGTGCCCCCGGCTCCGGACTTCAGGAATGCCTCCAGGTTCTTCTCGACTGCCACCCTGCCGACATTGAGCAGGATCGGGCGCGGCAGGTCTGCCATGTCGGGATGCAGCGCGCCGGTCGGCCTGAAAAGCCAGCGATCGATCCCGCGAGTCCAGCGCCGGGTATGGGTGATGCCGCGTTCGGCCAGTTCGGTTGCAAGACTGCCCGTCGCCACCATGACCGCGCGGCTTTCACCATGAAACCGGCGCATGATCGGCCAGAACCGTTCTGCGCTGATCCCGGTGCGGACCGCAGCATAGTCAGGAAGTCTGGTGTGGAAGGCGGTGGTGAAGGGGATGCCGCGCGCCAGGCACCAGCCGCGCGCAGACCAGCCGATCGGGCCTTCAGTCGAGATATGGACGACATCGGGCTCGAAGGCATCAAGCATGCGGCGCACCCCGAAGCGCGGCGCCATGGCAAGCCGGATCGACGAATAGCCGGGCATCGGGATCGTCAGGAAGCGCTGCGGTGTCACCAGTTCGACTTCATAGCCGCGCCGGTCGAGTTCGGCGACAGTGGCGCCAAGCGTGCGCACCACGCCGTTGACTTGCGGATACCAGGCGTCGGAAGCGATTGCGATTCTCAT
>JANOBA010000245.1:0-1905 GCA_031411415.1 Novosphingobium sp. | reverse complement strand
GTGGATCCGCCAGGCGATCACCCGCTCGATCGCTGATCAGGCGCGCACGATCCGTATCCCGGTCCACATGATCGAGACGATCAACAAGCTGGTCCGCACCAGCCGCCAGTTCCTCCACGAGCAGGGCCGCGAGCCCACGCCTGAGGAAATGGCCGAACGGCTTTCGATGCCGCTCGAAAAAGTCCGCAAGGTGATGAAGATCGCCAAGGAGCCGATCTCCCTTGAAACGCCGATCGGCGACGAGGAAGATTCGCACCTCGGCGACTTCATCGAGGACAAGAACGCAGTGATCCCGGTCGATGCCGCGATTCAGGCGAACCTCAAGGAAACCGTGACGCGGGTTCTGGCCAGCCTCACCCCGCGCGAGGAACGCGTGCTGCGCATGCGCTTCGGCATCGGCATGAACACCGATCACACGCTGGAAGAAGTCGGCCAGCAGTTTTCGGTGACGCGCGAACGCATCCGTCAGATCGAGGCCAAGGCGCTGCGCAAGCTCAAGCACCCGAGCCGGTCACGCAAGATGCGCAGCTTCCTCGATCAGTGAGGGTTTCGGCGGTGCGTGCCCTGCTACGCGGCGGCGCCCTTGCCTGTCTGCTGGCAGCGATGCCCATCCACGCGCAGGCAGTCGATCCGGCGCGGCTGGCAATGGGCCGGCAAATCATCGCCATCATTTATCCGCCCGAGCGGCGCGATGCCATGACGAACGAGATGGTCGCGGCGCTGATGGCGCAGATCCGCGGCGGCACGCAATTGCCACCAATGTTCAGCGATCCCGGCCTCAAGGGCATCATGGACCGCGCTTTCGCTTCGATCCCGGCGCGCCTGATGCCCGTGATCAGCCGCAACCTGCCACGCATGCACGAGGCCATCGCCAGCGCCTATGCCCGCGAGTTTTCGGCTGCCGAACTCAGCGAAATCGTCGCTTTCGCCCGCACCCCGGCTGGCCGGCACTATTTCCAGCAATCGGGCGGGCTGCTTTCGGACCGCGACGTCGCGGCAGCCAACACCGTCTATCTCGGCGAGGCGCAACAGGTGAACCAGCAGTTTTCCGCAAGCGTCCGTCAGGAAGTGACCGACTACCTCGCCAAAGACCCCGAAGTACTGGGCAAGTCCGCGCCAGCCGGGCGCTAGCATAACAAAGGGACAGTCCCTATTTGATCGCGCCCGCCTTTAGCGCGCACGCGGGGGTGGCTTCGCGGGCCGCCACCGCTTATGGGGGCCCAATTCCGACTCACCCCCCAGAGCTGGCCAGATAACCCATGCGCATCGCTATCGCTTCAGACCACGCCGCTTTCGCACTCAAGGCCGAGCTTGCCGCCTGGCTGTTGGCGCAAGGCCACGAGGTTGCCGACCTTGGCCCGGACAGCGAGGCCTCGGTCGACTATCCTGATTATGGCTACAAGCTCGCCCAACACATCGCCGCCGGCAAGGCGGAACGCGGCGTGGCGTTGTGCGGCTCGGGCATTGGCATTTCGATCGCGGTGAACCGCATTTCGGGCGCGCGCTGCGCGCTGGTTTCCGAGCCGCTGTCCGCCAAGCTAAGCCGCGAGCACAACGATGCCAATGTCATCGCCATGGGCGCACGGCTGACCGGCTCCGACATGGCCAAGGCCTGCCTTGAATCGTTCCTTGCCACTCCCTTCGGCGGGGATCGCCATGTGCGCCGCGTCGACAAATTGTCCAACCCTCCCTTCAGCAGAGAAGAAGCATGAGCACCGACACCTTGACTGCCGTCACGCCAAAGGGCTTCTTCAGCGCCGGGCTTGCCGAAACCGACCCCGCCATCGCCGGCTGGATCAGCAAGGAACTGGGCCGCCAGCGCGACAAGATCGAGCTGATTGCCTCGGAGAACATTTGCTCCAAGGCCGTGCTCGAAGCCGCCGGATCGGTGCTGACCAACAAGTA
>JANOBA010000244.1:0-12455 GCA_031411415.1 Novosphingobium sp. | reverse complement strand
GCGCAGGTTGTCCTGCCGCCGCTGGCGACGGTAATGTTCGAATTCACGGGGACAGGGTCCAAAAAACAGAAAGGCTGACAATGGTTGAGAGGAGGCAATCGCCGCTGGCGCGCGATGCAATGGCCTATGTTCTGGCGGGTGGGCGCGGCAGCCGTCTGATGGAGCTGACTGACCGGCGCGCCAAGCCCGCAGTCTATTTCGGCGGCATGAGCCGGATCATCGATTTTGCGCTGTCCAACGCGATCAATTCGGGCATCCGCCGCATTGGCGTCGCCACCCAATACAAGGCGCATTCGCTGATCCGGCACATGAACCGCGCGTGGAATTTCATGCGGCCCGAGCGCAACGAGAGCTTCGATATCCTCCCCGCCTCGCAGCGCATCTCGGAATCGATGTGGTATGAAGGCACTGCCGATGCAGTGTACCAGAACATCGACATCATCCAGTCCTATGCGCCGAAATACATGGTCATTCTGGCTGGTGATCACATCTACAAGATGGACTACGAGCTGATGCTGCAACAGCACGTCAACTCAGGCGCGGACGTGACCGTGGGCTGTCTGGTCGTGCCGCGCGCAGAAGCGAGCGGCTTTGGCGTAATGGCGACTGACAAGCACGGCAACATCACCGATTTCGTCGAAAAGCCGGCTGATCCTCCCGGCATTCCGGGCGATCCGGATAATGCCCTGGCCTCGATGGGGATCTATGTATTCGAGACCGAATTCCTGTTCGCGCAATTGCGCCGCGATGCCGCAACACCCGGATCGAAGCGCGATTTTGGCGGGGATATCATCCCCTATATCGTCAAGCACGGCAAAGCCGTCGCCCACCGCTTTGGCGAAAGCTGCATCCGCGCTGCCGAGCAACTGGGTGAATACTGGCGCGACGTCGGCACGCTTGATGCCTATTTCGAGGCCAACCTCGATCTCACCGATACCGTGCCCCAGCTCAACATGTATGATCGCGACTGGCCGATCTGGACCGATCAGATCATCGCCGCCCCGGCAAAATTCGTCCACGACGAGGACGGACGGCGCGGCCATGCGATCTCTTCGCTGATCAGCCAGGACTGCATCGTTTCCGGCGCGGTGGCAAAGCGCAGCCTGCTGTTCACCGGGGTCAAGATGGGCAGTTTCTCCAGTGTCGATGAGGCGGTGATCCTGCCCTATTGCAACATCGGACGCGGCGCACGGCTCTCGCGCGTGGTCATCGATTCTGGCGTGCGCATCCCCGATGAGCTGGTGGTGGGCGAAGACCCGGTGATCGATGCCAAGCGCTTCCGCCGTAGCGAAAGCGGAGTTTGCCTGATCACCCGCGACATGATTGAGCGGCTGAAAGCCTGACGATGACGATCCGCATCCTCTCGGTTGCCTCCGAAGCTGTGCCGCTGGTCAAGACTGGCGGGCTGGCCGATGTTGCCGGTGCCCTGCCTGCCGCGCTTGCGCCGCACGGGGCCCGGCTGACCACTTTGCTGCCCGGCTTTCCGGCAGTGATGCAGGCGGCAAAGCGCGGCAAGGTGCTGCACAGCTATGACAATCTGCTGGGCCGGCCCGCACGGTTGATTTCCGGCAAGCTAGGCGAACAGCCGTTGATCGTTCTAGACGCACCGGATTTTTTTGCGCGCGAGGGCAGTCCTTATGCCGATCCGGGCGGCAAGGATTGGGCAGACAACTGGCGGCGCTTTGCCGCTTTGGGCCGGGCGGGCGCGGATCTGGCTGGCGGTCTGGTCAAGGCCTGCAGCTTTGATCTGGTGCACGCGCATGACTGGCAGGCGGGCATGGCGCTGGCCTATCTGCGCTTCGCCCCTGTGGCCGGAAGCAAGCTGGTGCCCTCGGTGATGACCGTCCACAACATGGCCTTCCAGGGCTACTATGGCCGCGAGGTGTTCAAGGAACTGGGCCTGCCCAAACGGGCATGGGCCATTGACGGGGTCGAGTATCACAAGGGCGTCGGTTTTCTCAAAGCCGGGATGGAAGCGGCGAGCGTGATCACCACCGTCAGCCCGACCTACGCGCTGGAAATCCGATCAGCCGAATTCGGGATGGGGCTCGAAGGGCTTGTCGCCGATCGCGGCGACCGGGTGCGCGGGATCGTCAACGGGATTGATCCAGCAGAGTGGAATCCGGCGAGTGACCGGCACATTGCCGAAAACTACAGCGCGCGCAGTCTTGCTCGGCGCAGCGCCAACAAGCACGCGCTCGAAATGGAATTCGGCCTTGAACCCGGAGCCAATGACGGTGGGGGCCCGCTGTTCATCGTGATCAGTCGCCTGACCTGGCAAAAGGGCATGGACGTATTGCTCGAGGTTCTCGACCATCTGGCCGGGATCGGCGGCAGGCTGGCGCTGCTCGGCGCCGGTGATGCGGCGATGGAAGCCGAATTCCGCGCTGCCGCAATGCGCCATCCCGGCAAAATCGGGGTGCGGATCGGCTATGACGAAGCGCTGTCGCACCGGATGCAGGGCGGCGGCGATGCGATCCTCGTGCCCAGCCGGTTCGAGCCGTGCGGCCTCACCCAACTCTATGGCCTGGCCTATGGCTGCGTGCCAGTCGTGGCGCGCACTGGCGGCTTGGCCGATACCGTGATCGACGCCAACCTTGCCGCGCGCGATGCCGGCGCGGCGACTGGGGTCCAGTTTTCCGGGGTCGACTACCCAACTTTGGCAGCTGCGCTCAGCCGGACAGTGGCACTCTATCATCAACCCGAAGTGTGGCAGGCGATCCAGCGCAATGGGATGAAAGCCGATTTCTCGTGGAAGCAGAGTGGCAGGGCCTACGCCGAACTCTACCGCGAACTGACGAGTGCACAATGACGGTTCAAGCGCATCAAACTACACATTACGCCGGACAGAAGCCCGGCACCTCAGGCCTGCGCAAGAAGGTCCGGGTGTTCCAGCAACCCAACTATGCTGAGAACTTCATCCAGTCGACTTTCGATGCGGTCGAACGTCCGACCGGCTCGACCCTGGTGATTGGCGGGGATGGGCGCTTTCACAACCGCACGGTGATCCAGCGGGCGATCCGCATCGCCGCTGGCAATGGTTATGGCCGGGTGTTGGTCGGGCAGGGCGGCATCCTTTCGACCCCCGCCGCAAGCCATATCATCCGCAAGTATGGCGCGAGCGGCGGGCTGATCCTCTCGGCCAGTCACAACCCCGGCGGACCCGAGGAGGACTTCGGGATCAAGTACAACGGGAGCAACGGCGGTCCTGCGCCCGAGGCGGTGACCGAGGCGATCTATGCCCGGACGTTGACCATCGGGCGCTGGCTGGCGGTCGATGCACCCGATATCGATCTCGATCGCCTTGGCACCAGTCAAGTCGGCGGGCTGGTGGTGGAGGTAATCGATCCGGTCGCCGATTACGCTGACCTGATGGAAACGCTGTTCGACTTTAACGCGATCCGAAGTGCGGTGGCCGGCGGGTTCACCATGGCCTTCGATGCGATGAGCGCGGTGACCGGGCCTTATGCGGACGAAGTGTTCGAACGGCGGTTGGGGTTTCCCGCCGGGACGGTCCGCAACGGCACCCCGCTCGAAGACTTTGGCGGCCACCATCCCGATCCCAATCTCGTCCATGCGAAAGAACTGTACGATCTGATGATGGGGCCGGGTGCTCCCGATTTCGGCGCTGCCTCTGACGGTGATGGCGATCGCAATCTTATTATCGGCAAGCACCGCTTCATCACCCCATCGGATTCGCTGGCGATGCTGGCGGCCAATGCCCATCTCGCGCCGGGTTACGCGGCTGGGCTCAAAGGCATTGCGCGCTTGATGCCGACCAGTGCCGCCGCGGACCGCGTGGCCGAAGCATTGGGCATTCCATGCTTTGAGACGCCGACCGGATGGAAGTTCTTCGGCACGCTGCTCGATGCAGGCATGGCAACGATCTGCGGCGAGGAGAGTGCGGGCACCGGTTCGGACCATGTCCGCGAAAAGGACGGGCTGTGGGCAGTGCTGCTCTGGCTCAACATTCTTGCGGTGCGCGGGGTCAGCGTCGATGCGCTGGCCCGCGCGCACTGGGCGAGATTTGGACGCAATTACTATGCGCGGCACGATTATGAGGCGATTGAGACTGCCCGCGCCGATGTGCTGATGGTGCAACTGGTAGGTTCGCTATCATCGCTGCCCGGCAATTCTTTCGGCCCGCTCGTCGTCGCTGAGGCCGATAGCTTTTCCTATACCGACCCGGTCGATGGTTCGATCAGCTCTAACCAAGGCATCCGCGTGCTGTTTGATGGCGGCTCGCGGATCGCCTTCCGCCTCTCTGGTACCGGCACCGAAGGTGCGACCTTGCGGGTTTATCTCGAGCGCTATGAGCCGGCCGGCGGCGATCTGGACCGCGAGACGGCCGGGATGCTCGCCGAACTGATCGCGGCGGCAGAGGCCATCGCCGGGATCGCGCGCCATACTGGCCGCACGGCCCCGGACGTCGTGACGTGACGCCGCCCTATGGGGCCACGTGCTGGGGCGGAGCGACTCACTTCCGGGTCCGTTCGCCAAACGCTTCGGCGCTGTGGTTGTGCCTGTTCGAGGAGGCAGGCGAACGCCGGATTGCCATGCGGAAATCCGGCGATGACTGGCAGGCCGTGCTGCCGGGCGAACAAACAGGCATCGGCTATGGCTATCGCGCAGAGGGGCTATGGGCGCCAGAGCGTGGCCTGTGGTTCGATCCAGCCAAATTGCTGGTCGATCCCTATGCGACCGAGCTTGACCGGCGCTTTGTTCAGGACCCTGCACTTGCCCAGTACGGGGTAGATACGGCGCACATCGTGCCGCGTGCGCTGGTGCCCAAAGGCATGGCTTCGCTGGCCCATCGCGCACCGCAATTTGAACGTGGAGATCTGATTTATGAGATCAACGTCCGTGCTTTCACCATGCTGCACAGCCAGGTGCCTGCCGGACTGCGCGGCACTGTTGCCGCCTTGGCCGAACCGGCGGTTGTCGCGCATCTCACCAAGCTCGGTGTCGGGGCGGTCGAACTGATGCCGATTACCGCCTGGATCGACGAGCGCCATCTGCCGTCGCTCGGCCTCCGCAATGCCTGGGGCTACAATCCGGTCGTGCCCATGGCGCTCGATCCGGGCCTTTGCCCGGGCGGCGTGGCGGAATTGCGGCGCATGGTGGCGGCGCTCCACGCTGCGGGCATTGGCGTGATTCTCGATCTGGTGTTCAACCACACTGGCGAAAGCGATGTTCATGGCGGGGTGCTTGCCCTGCGCGGGCTGGACAATGCTGCCTATGCCCATGCCGAAGATGGCAACCTGATCAACGATACCGGCTGCGGCAACACGCTCGATTTCGCCAATCCGGTGGTGCGGGGGATGGTGATCGCCAGCTTGCGCCATGTTGTCGAGAACTGCGGCGTGGACGGGTTTCGCTTTGATCTTGCCACCATCATGGCGCGCGGGCCCGGATTTTCCGCCGAAGCCCCGATTTTCGCCGAGATAGCGGCAGACCCGGTGCTTGCCGACCGGGTGATGATCGCCGAGCCGTGGGACATTGGCCCGGGCAGCTATCAGTTGGGCCAGTTTCCCGAAGACTGGCTGGAATGGAACGACAGATATCGCGACGATGTGCGGCACTTCTGGCGCGGCGACGGCGCGATCGGCGCACTGGTCACCCGGATGGCCGGATCGTCCGACCTGTTCGGAGAGAGCTGCCGCAGCGTCAATTTCCTCGCCGCTCACGACGGCTTCACACTCGCCGATACTGTCGCCTACGCTGATCGGCACAACCACGCCAATGGCGAGGACAACCGCGACGGGCACGGCGAGAATTACTCGTGGAACTGCGGCGCAGAAGGGCCCAGCGCCGATCCTGCGGTCGTCGCCCGGCGCACAGCGGCCAGCAAGGCGCTCCTGGCCACACTGTTCGCCTCAACCGGCACGATCATGCTTGCGGCTGGCGACGAGTGCGGGCGCAGCCAGAACGGCAATAACAACGCCTATGCCCAGGATAATCAGATAAGTTGGATGGACTGGAAACACCGCGACCGGGACCTTGAGGACTATGTTGGCGAACTGGCAGCTGCGCGGATGCAGCGCCGCGCCTTGTCCAGCCATTTCCCCCAGCCGGGCGACTGGATGCGCGAGGATCATTGCCCGATGACTGCTGCGGATTGGGAGAACCCAATGACAGACGCAGTAAGCTATACCCCGCATGACACCTCGCGGCGCTGCACACTGCGGATTTCGCGCTCGCGGCACGAGGCTGCATGGGAGTTTACGCCGGGCGCGGGCTCCTAGCTGGTTTCGCCACAGAAATTCGCCGCTCCCCACTCCCCAAGCGCGGCGAAATGCGCCAATTGCCGCAGTGATGCTTGCCGAACCCGATCTGAGCGATACGCACCGCGCGCTGCACGCCACTTTCGGCTTTGCCGCGTTTCGCGGCGTGCAGGAGCAGGTCGTCGGCCGGGTGCTTGCCGGCTGCTCGACACTGGCGGTTATGCCCACGGGTGCCGGCAAGTCGCTGACCTATCAGCTGCCGGCGGTGATGCTGGCGGGAACCTGCGTGGTGATCTCGCCGCTGATCGCCTTGATGCATGACCAGCTGCGCTCGGCGCGTGCTAACGGCATCCGCGCCGCCGCGCTGACCAGCGCCGACATGGACCGCGAGGAAACGATCAGCCGGTTCCGGGCCGGTGAGCTCGATTTGCTATATGTCGCGCCCGAACGCGCTTCGCAGGCGCATTTCCGCGAGCTGCTGAGCGCTGGTCAGAGGAATGGGGCGCCGATCAGTCTGTTCGCCATCGACGAGGCGCATTGCGTCTCCGAATGGGGGCATGATTTCCGGCCCGATTACCGCCTGCTGCGGCCCTTGATGGATGCTTTCGCAGACGTGCCGCGGCTGGCGCTCACGGCAACCGCTGATGCCCACACCCGCGCTGACATCCTCACGCAGCTGGGGATTGGGCAAGACGGGCTGATCGTTGCCGGGTTTGACCGGCCGAACATCCGCTATACCGTGCGCCACCGAGAGAACGCGCTGCGCCAGCTGACCCAGCTTATGGCCGAGCAGCCCGGCCCCGGCATCATCTATGCGCAGACCCGCCGCAAGGTTGAGGAACTGGCCGAGAAGCTGTCTGCGGCGACAGGGCGAGCGGTGCTGCCCTATCACGCCGGGCTCGATGCGCAGGTGCGCAGCGCCAATCAGGCGGCTTTCGTGGCCTCCGAAGATATGGTGATGGTCGCCACGGTGGCTTTCGGCATGGGCATCGACAAGCCCGACGTGCGTTTTGTTGCCCATGCCGGCACGCCGAAGTCGATCGAGGGCTATTACCAGGAAACCGGCCGCGCGGGCCGCGACGGCGATGACGCGGTGGCGCTGATGCTGTGGGCGGCGGGCGATTTTGTCCTCGCACGCAGCCGCATCGAGGAAGTCGAGGAACATCGCCGCGCGGGCGAACGCACGCGGCTGGATAGTCTTGCGGCGTTGGTCGAGATTGGCACCTGCCGCCGCGCCCTGTTGCTGCGTCATTTCGGCGAGGACCCGCCAGCGGCTTGCGGCAATTGTGACAATTGCCTCGAAGCGCCGGGCGTGCAGGATTGCACCGAACTGGCGCGCAAGCTGCTCTCGGCGGTCTATCGCACCGGGCAGAGCTTCGGTTTTGGCCATATCGAAAAAGTGCTGATCGGCCAGGCGGACGAGCGCGTGTTGAGCCGAGGGCATGACCAGCTTTCGGTGTTCGGCATTGTCGGCAATGAAGAGGCGCACCTGCTGCGGCCCCTGTCCCGCGCCTTGCAGGCCCGCGGCACCCTGGCGGCGACCGAGCACAACGGGCTGATGCTGGCAGGGGACGCGCGGGCGATCCTGAAAGGCGATGCCGAAGTGCAGCTGGTGCTGGCCGCCAGGCCTGAGCGGCGGCAGCGCAAGCAGCGCGGGTCTGGCGGCGGGCTCGGCGGCGGGGCCAATCCGCTTGGCGATCCGCTGTTCGATGCGCTGCGCAGCCTGCGCCGTGATCTGGCAGTGGAAGCGGGACTGCCGCCCTATGTCGTGTTCCACGATGCCACCTTGCGCGACATGGCGGCGCAACGTCCGCAGACGCTGGTTGCAATGGGGCTGATCAACGGCATCGGCCAGCGCAAGCTGGATGCCTATGGCGAGGCCTTCCTCAGCGTGATCCGGCAGTTCTAGAGCACGATGTTCTAGTCGTGTACCCAGAAGCCGTGCGTGGCGAAATCCGCGCCGAGCCACCAACCGAATTTGGAGGTGCCATAGCGGAAGTTAACCCGCCCCGCCTGGCTTTGCAGCGGCGCGGTGACATTCCCGGCCCCGTCGCGCTTGGCCTTGTTGTTCGCAGTTTCAGGAACCACCATGACAATGTGGCCCGACCGGCCCTCGACACTGTTGCGCGCGCAGATGATGCCAAGCCCGCCCGCATTCACCACATTCTGCAGCTTGGTGAGCGTGCTGGTCTGCCGCCAGCCATAGTCGCTGCCATAGTCGGTCAGCCAGCGCAGCAGGGCATTGGCGCGCATCTCGTCAACCGTGGCGAGATAGGCAGGCTCGACTTTCTCACCGGCGCGCAATCGCTCGATCGCCTTGGATGTCCACCAGACGCGCGGCAGATAGGCCCCGGCAAGGGTGCAGAAATCGTGCGCATAGATGTTGCAATAGGTCGGCCCGGCGGGTTTGTAGCGCAAATGTTTCGGATTTTCGCTGTCTAGCCACGCGATGATCGCGCCGATCCCGGCGCAGCGCTCCGCAGCCGAACCTGCCGAACGGCTGGGCATCCCTGCCTCGCTCAGCGGATAAGCGCCGCCCGCATTGGGCATGTCGGTGCGCCGCGTTATTGCTCCGGGTTTGCGCTTCAGGTGGACTTCGGGAAGCGCAATGGCCGTTGGCGCTGGCGCAGGCGGAGGCGCGGCGACCGCTTTCAGCAGGCTGGCCTTGGCATAGCCGCGAAGCATCGCACCCTGAATGGCGGCCTCGACATTCAGGAAGCCGTTCACTGGCGTGTCGCTCAATGCTCGCACCAGCGAATGACGCGGCAGCGCGGCGAGGCGGTTGTCCTTTTCGCCGCTGCCCGGAATTTTTGGCGTGGAGCGCAGCGACAGCGGATCGGACAGGGTTTCGACCCGGTAAGTCTTGCCGGTTGCGATGGCCGGGCTGGGCACGGGCACTGGCTTTGGCGGCGGGACGACCGGCGCCGACCAGACGACGCTGCGCGCGGCAACCATGTATTCCATGATGAACTGGCCATAATAGCGCCGCTCACCGCCCGGCATGACCACCGAATGGCCTTGGCGGAGGCCCTTCTTAGGATCGTAGCCGCCGGTGTTGTAGGCAATCGCAACCGCGCAAAGCTCCTCATCGGAAAGTTTTGGCTTGCTGGAAAGGCCGATCTTGAGCGCTTTAGCCTTCAGCTCGGACAGGCACTTGCCCAGCGATTTTTCGAACACTTCATAATCGCGGTTCAGGAAGTAGTCCGGATCGACACTCTTGAAGAACTGAATGTCGTACTGAAAGATGCCATAGCCGTGGCAGAACTTGTCTGGCCGAGCGGCGACCGTTTGATAGGCGGGAATCTTTGCGGCCATGGCGACCAGTGCGGCGTGTGCGATGGCGAACATCGCCGGCCCACGCGGATGCGCTTCCAGTTCGGCGCGATTTTTGGGCCAGGCTGAACTGCGTTTGGGATAGTCGAGCGTATCGCCGGTGCACAGCTTGAGTATGTCCGCAACCGCCAGCCCCTTGCGCGACAGCGGACCCCAGATCTCCTTGCCGGTTTCCTGAAAGGCAATTGCCGCAATGAAATCGAGCGTGAAGGCCGTGCCGCCAATTGCAGCGGTTACTGGCGTGCCGAAATTGCCCTTGAACCAGGCCATGTCTTTCTCAATGCTCATCCCACCCCTCCCAGTCCACCTCGCTGCCTCGTCAGGCAAGCTTCGGGCTGGCAAGTTGATACTTTAACTTACGATAATTCAAGCAGAAACTGTCGGCTTTGCCGCGCTCGCCGCGATCCAGCAGGCGGCGATGATCAGTGCGACACCGGCCAGTGTTGTCCATGTCACCGCTTCGCCAAACCATAGCCAGCCCAGCAGCGCCGCCCAGCCAAAGCCGGTATATTCCACCGGCAGCAGCACTTGCGCCTCTGCGCGGGCATAGGCCCAGGTCATCAGCATCAGCGACAGGCAGGCCAGCAGCGCGGCTCCGGCGACGAGGGCCGTGACTGGCAGCGAGACCCAGTGCCACAGCCAGGGCGCGGCGGGTAGGAGGAAGAGGCCAACGAACAGGTTCTGGAACAAGGCAACCTCGACCGGCCCGGCGATGAGAGCCTGCTGGCGCTGGAGGACCAGGTTCCAGGCATAGAACATGGCGGAGAGCAGCACCGCGGCAATGCCCCACAGGCTGCCGGGCGGCGCGGCTTCGTTGCCCAGCCGCGCGGCGGCGATAATCGCCACACCGACAAAGCCCGCCAGCGATGCGGCAATCGCGCGGGGATGGATGGCTTCGCCCAGCAACACTGCGGCGAGATAAAGCGCGATCAGCGGCGCGATGAAAGACAGCGCGATTGCCTCTGACATCGGCATGCGCACCAGACCCCAGAAAAATAGCGGCGCCATGCAGGCGACCACTGCCGAACGCTTGGCGTGGAGCAGCAGGCTGGCGGCGGCAGGCACGACTCTGGCTGAAATGGCCCATACCGGCAGCATCATCGCCGCGCCCAGTGCATTGCGCAGCATCAGCGCGCTGAATACCCCGGCCGCCATGGACGCGCCTTTCATCACCGCGTCCATGGTGCTGAAGCTGGCGATGCCGAGGCAGGCGACAAGGACCGGCAGGAACGGAATGACGCGGCGCATGGCTCGCGCCTAGGCAATTGTTGCCCTTGCGTCACCAACTGCCTCATTCCCTCATGCCTTATTCCCACATGCCTTATTCATGGTTTGGCAAGCTGCGCTGCTTGAAGTAGCGCACTGGACTTGGCACAAGACACAACGTGGCGGCAAATGCCTTGCCGCACAGGGAAATCGGCACTCGGATCATGCAACAACGGCTCAATTCTGGCCTTCTGGCTTGCGGCGCAATCGCGCTCGTTTCGGCGGCGCAGGCGCTATCCGCTCAGCCGGTCCAGCCCGCTGCACCCAAACCGCTTGTGCAGGGCACCGCGACTGCAGCGCCTGCTCCGGTGGCATCAGTGCCTGTCCTTCCCGCACCGCCAGTGCCGGTTGCCGTGCCCACCCTGCCGCCCCCGCCGCCGACCGATCCGGTGATGGCGTGGAACGTGGGCGATGCGCGCGCGCTACTTGGCGTGATTCGCACTATGGACGAGGAAGGGCTGATCCCCGCCGACTATCTCCCCGATGCACTTGGCGAGGCGCTGGCCAAAGGCCCCGGACCCGAGCTCGATGCAGCCGCAAGCAAGAGCTTTGCCTGGCTGGCCGAAGACCTGCGCGACGGGCGCACGCCGATGACCGCGCGGGCGCAGTGGTTCGCGGTCGATCCCGATGTTGATACCAATCCGACTGTCAGCCTGATGACACAGGCGCTGGGTAGCCATAATGTCGCCGGGGTGCTCGCCGGCCTGGCGCCCACCCATTCCGACTATCAGGCGCTGAAAGCCGCGCTGGCGGCAACGCCCAAAGCAGAGACCCGCAAGCGCGCCCAGATCACGGCCAATCTTGATCGCTGGCGCTGGCTGCCGCGCGATCTCGGGCTGCTCTATCTGATCACCAACGTGCCCGAATTCCAGCTGCGCCTCGCCACGCGCGATCGCATCGTGCGTACCTACCGGACTATCGTTGGCAAGCCCGGCCGCACTGCGACCCCGCAACTGGCCGAAACGGTGCAGGCAGTGGTGTTCAATCCGACATGGACCGTGCCGCAGTCTATCGTCGTCGGCGAGGGGCTGGGGGCGCGGCTGCTGCGGAGTCCGAACCGGCAATACAAAGTCACCAAGGCGGCCAATGGCGTGATAACGGTGGTGCAGCAGCCGGGACCGGCCAATTCGCTGGGCCTGATGAAGATCGACATGCCCAATCCGCACGCGATCTATCTGCATGATACGCCCAACCGCAATTTGTTCAACGCGACCACCCGCGCCTTCAGCCACGGCTGCGTACGCACCGAGCGCGCGCAGGAACTGGGCATGACCATGGCCATACTGGGCGCCGACCTGACGCCGGAGAAGGCAGTGGAGCTGGCCGATTCTGGCAAGTATAACAAGGTCCAGATGACCAAGACCTTCCCGGTCTACATCACCTATTTCACCATGGGGCAGGACATCACCGGGCGGCTGACCAGTTTCGGCGACATCTATCTGCGCGATGCCCCGGTGCTGGCGAGCTTCGCTGCGCCGCGGGCGCTCAAGACCGGCCAGCGCACCAGTAATGAAGCGATCATCAAGCTGGATAATCCGCTTTAGGGAGCGGTGCGCAAGCCCGGAAGCATCCCCAAGCCCGCCTACCCTGAGCTTGTCGAAGGGCTGTCCTCATCTTCGTGCGCCGTTTGTG